>NZ_CP020737.1:3068831-3403247 GCF_002097715.1 Burkholderia ubonensis subsp. mesacidophila | reverse complement strand
CTTGCAGATCTCGGTCTTGCGTTCGTACGTGTCGGCCTGGCCGGTTTCGTCGAACGCCATCACGACGGCCGCCGCGCCGTAGCGGCGGATCAGGTTCGCATGGTGGCGGAACGCATCCTCGCCTTCCTTCAGCGAGATCGAGTTGACGATCGCCTTGCCCTGCACGCACTTGAGGCCTGCTTCGATCACATCCCACTTCGACGAGTCGATCATGATCGGCACGCGCGCGATGTCCGGCTCCGACGCGATCAGGTTCAGGAAGCGGACCATCGCCGCCTTCGAGTCGAGCATCGCCTCGTCCATGTTGATGTCGATCACCTGCGCGCCGTTCTCGACCTGCTGGCGCGCGACGGCGAGCGCCTCGTCGAACTGGCCGTTGAGGATCATCCGCGCGAACGCCTTCGAGCCGGTGACGTTGGTGCGTTCGCCGACGTTGATGAAGAGCGTCCCGGACGTGACGTTGAACGGCTCGAGGCCGGCAAGGCGCATCGTGTGATCGGTCATGGCGGTGCGAATTCGTGTGGTGTGGGGCGGACGGGGAATCGGTCGGGTCAGGCGGCGTCGCTGTACTGGGTCGGCCAGCGGCGCGGCTTCACTTCGGCGAGCGCCTTCGCGATCGCCGCGATGTGCTCGGGCGTCGTGCCGCAGCAGCCGCCCGCGAGGTTCACGAGCCCGGCCTGCGCGAATTCCTTCAGGAGGCCCGACGTGACGTCGGGCGTCTCGTCGAAGCCGGTGTCGCTCATCGGGTTCGGCAGGCCCGCGTTCGGGTAGCACGACACGTAGGTGTCGCACAGCTTCGCGAGCTCGGCGATGTACGGGCGCATCAGCGCCGCGCCCAGCGCGCAGTTCAGGCCGAACGTGAGCGGCTTCGCGTGGCGCAGCGAATTCCAGAACGCCTCGACCGTCTGGCCGGACAGGATGCGGCCCGACGCATCGGTGACGGTGCCCGAGATCATGATCGGCAGGCGCTCGCCGGTGTCCTCGAACAGCTGGTCGAGCGCGAACAGCGCGGCCTTCGCGTTCAGCGTGTCGAAGATCGTCTCGACGAGGAACAGGTCGACGCCGCCGTCGAGCAGCGCCTTCGCCTGCGCGTAGTACGCGTCGCGCAGCTCGTCGAACGTGATGTTGCGCGCGCCCGGGTCGTTGACGTCCGGCGAGATGCTCGCCGTCTTCGGCGTCGGCCCGATCGCGCCCGCGACGAAGCGCGGCTTGTCCGGCGTCGCGTATTGCGCGGCCGATTCGCGCGCGAGCCGCGCCGATTCGACGTTCATCTCGACGACGAGGTCTTCCATCCCGTAGTCGGCCTGCGCGACCGTCGTCGCGCCGAACGTGTTGGTCTCGACGATGTCCGCGCCGGCCGCGAAGTACTGGTCGTGGATCTCGCGGATGATCTGCGGCTGCGTGAGCGACAGCAGCTCGTTGTTGCCCTTGATGTCGCGCGGGAAGTCCTTGAAGCGCTCGCCGCGATACGCGGCCTCGTCGAGCTTGTAGCGCTGGATCATCGTGCCCATCGCGCCGTCGAGGATCAGGATGCGCTGCTTCAGCAGCGCGGGCAGCTGGGCGCCGCGCGTGTACGGGGCGTCGAGCGCGGCTAACGGAGCGGAACGAACGGCGGATGAAGTCGCAGACATGGCGGATGACCGGCGAGTCGGGAAAAGCGCCATTGTAGCCGGTGCGGCCGCGCGCCGTTAGGCGTGGCGCGGCGCCAAATGAAAGCCCCCGCGCGGCGGACCGGGCGGGGGCGGGAGCGGAGTGCTCGAGGCGGCGCGGGTGAGCCGCGCGCCGCGTGCGGCTCACCCGGCGGCATCGATCAGTATCGGGCGCCGGGCGGGTGTGTCGTCAGTGCAGGACGACCGGTTGCGTCATCAGGCTGTCGAACTGTCCGAGGAATTCGTCGACTTCGTCGAGCGACGGCTCGTCCTCGATCAGCTGCTTCACGTGTTCGCGAAACCGGGCGGCGAGTTCGCCGTCGATGAAGATCTCGCGCTGCGCGTTCTTGTCGACGATTTCGTAGCCACCCGAATTCATCGCGTGATGGCCGGCCTGCGGCGGGAACTCGACGACGCAGTAGTTGGGGCTGTTGTAGATCATTTGCATGGCGGCACTCCTCTTCGCAGTGGCTTCTGGCCTTGTTGTTCCCCTAAGTGGGGTAGACCTCGCCGGTTTCAAGGGGCTTGCGCTGCACACCCCGTTCCCTCTGCATGGGGTGTATCGGTTAGAAGCCGATATCTCCGAAACGTTTCCTATTGTCGGCCGGTGTACCGAAATAGTTGTTAAAGAGTGTCATGCGTGGCATGTCTGATATTACGGCGCGTGACCGCAAATCTTTATGGCGGAAAACCATCGGTCGAATTTGCCGATTCGGGGCGCGGCGTGCTGCGTCATGGCGCTGCGGGCGATGCGGCGGGTGGCGACGCAGCCGAGGCAGGGGTGGACGGCGGCGCAACCGCGCCGGACGTCGCGTCCGGCGTGCCGCCGGTGTCCGGCGCCGCGTCGGCGGACACGCCGGGCGCGGCCAGCGGGCCGTGCCACAGCAGCTCGATCTGCGTGCCGTTCGGTTCCGTCTGCACGAGTCGTGCGGGCAGCCAGCCGAGCGACGGCGCGAGCCACATGTCGATGCGCCGCGTGTCGCCGGCGCGGCGCGGCAGGCGCATGAAGTGCCGCGTCGCGATGAAGCCGGCGGCGGTCTGCACCTGCTCGTCGCCGATCACCGTGATCGGCCAGGTCTCGCCGCTGTTGTTGTCGATCACGAAGAACTGCTGCGTGACGCCCCGCTTGTACGCGTCGGGATTGCCGCGCAACAGGCCCGACAGCTGCATCAGCATGCTGAAGCGGTCCTGCACGCCGTCGGGCAGCGGCGCGTTGTCCGGCGTGCGCGTGAACACGACCTGCCTGATCTCGCGGTTGAAGATCGCGATGTCCTCCGGGCGCTTGCCGCGCTGCTCGACATACCGGTCGGGCGCGATCCCGTATGCATCGATGCGGCCCTGGCTCCGGTACCTGAACGGACCGACGAACGGCACGGGCATCGTCACCGACAGCTCATACGTTTGTCCGTCGCTGCGCCAGTGGATCGTCCCCGTCGAGTTCTGCATGCCGTTGAAGAACGCGTCGTACCGCAGGTCGCCGGACGGCGGCGCGGCAAACTTCACACCGTTCGACGCGGGGCCGGCTGTCGCGGCGCCGCTTGCGCCGCCGGCCGCCGCAGCCGACGCGCCTGATGCGCCCGTTGCGGTGCCGCCGGCGGATGCGCCAGCCGGCGGCACGCCTTCCGCGGCGGTCTGCGTCGACGTCAGCACCGGCTCCTGCGGCGCCGGCTGCGATGGCGCGGCCACCGGCTTGGCGGGCTTCGCGGGCTTCGGCTCGGCGGGCTTTGCAACCGGTTTCGGCGCCGGTTGCCGCTCGATCGGCCGCGGCTTCAGCAGCTCGATCTGCACGGGCACCTCGGCGGGCGCCGGCGGCGTGAACGGTTCGCGATGGCGCGTGAACCACAGCGCGGCGAGCGCATGCAGCACGAGCACCACGAACAGCGCGACGCCCGCGCGCAGCCAGCGGCGGGGCGGAGCGTAGCGGGGGCGGGCGTCGGAAGGCGGCATCGTCGGGCAGCGAAGGGTTCGGGGCGGTTGCGCAGCGTCGGCGCGCCGGTTGGCAGGTTGGCCGGTTGCGTCAGGATTCGGACCGCCGGGTGCGTCGCGCGTTCATGCGGCGCGTCGCGCACCCCGCGTCAGGCGTCGCGCGCGTCCGGACTATAGCCCAGTTCGTACGACAGTTCCTGCGCGCAGGCGCGCAGCGCGGTGTCGATCTCGCCGCCCCACGCGATGTCGAACGTGCCTTCGTGGCCGAGCGCGAGGATCGCGAGCGCCAGTTCGCCGACCGCGTCGAACACTGGCATGCAGAACGCGTGGATCGTCGGCAGCAGCATCCCTTCGACGCGCGCGGCCGCATGGGCGCGCACGTCCGCGAGCGCCGCGTCGACCTCGGCGAGCGTGCGCGGCCCGCCGTGATGCGGCGAGCGGCGCGTGTCGGCGAGCTCGCGCTCGATCATCGCGGCGGTCTTGCTGCGCGGCAGGTACGCGGCGAACAGCAGGCCCGTCGCGGAGCCGAGCAGCGGCATCACGTCGCCGAGCTTCAGCGACGCCTTCGCCGGATGGCTCGATTCCATCCAGTGCACGATCGTCGGGCCCTGGTTGCCCCACACCGCGATGCCGACCGTCTGGTCGAGCCGGTCGCGCAATTCGGTCAGCGCGATCCGCGCGAGCTTCACGCCGTCGACCCGCGCCAGGCGCGCGAGGCCCATCTGCAGCGCGAAGCCGCCGAGCTCGTAGCGGCCGGAGACGGGGTCCTGCGACACGACGCCGAGCCGCGAGAAGCTGACGAGGTAGCGGTGCGCCTTCGCCGGGCTCATGCCCGCGCGCTGGGCGAGATCGCGCAGCATCATCGCGCGCGGCTCGCTCGTCAGCACGTCGAGCAGGCGGAAGCCGACCTCGATCGACTGGATGCCGGAACGGACCTTCTCGCCGTTTTCGCCGGCGGCTTCGTCGGCGGTGTCGGAGTCGGCGAGATCGTCGTCTGGGAGCTGGCTGGCGGGCATGGGGCAACGGCGCGCGGCGCGCGATCTGGAGGCAAGGGGCGAATCGGCCACGGCGCACGCAAGGAAGGTGCGCCGCACGGATTCACCATCGTAAAATAGATTCCTTCCATCGTCACTACAACGGCAGATTCCCCCTATGAAACTTGCTTCGCTGAAGGACGGCACGCGCGACGGCCAACTGATCGTGGTGTCGCGCGACCTGCACACCGCGGCGATCGCCGACGCGATCGCGCCGACGCTGCAGCGCGTGCTCGACGACTGGGCGTTCTACGCGCCGCAATTGCGCGAACTGTACGACGCGCTGAACCACGGCCGCGCGCGTCACGCGTTCCCGTTCGATCAGGCGAACTGCATGGCGCCGCTGCCGCGCGCATTCCAGTGGGCCGACGGCTCCGCGTACGTGAACCACGTCGAGCTCGTGCGCCGCGCGCGCGGCGCCGAGATGCCCCCGGAATTCTGGACCGATCCGCTGATGTACCAGGGCGGCAGCGACGATTTCCTCGGGGCGCGCGACGACGTCGTCTGCCCGTCCGAGGAATGGGGCATCGATTTCGAGGCGGAAGTCGCGGTGATCACCGGCGACGTGCCGATGAGCGCGTCGCCCGACGATGCGCTGAAGGCCGTGCGGCTCGTCACGCTCGTCAACGACGTGTCGCTGCGCAACCTGATTCCGGCCGAGCTCGCGAAGGGCTTCGGCTTCTTCCAGAGCAAGCCGGCGACCGCGTTCGCACCGGTCGCGGTCACCCCGGACGAACTCGGCGAGCACTGGCGCGAAGGCCGCGTGCACCGGCCGATGATCGTCCACTGGAACGGAAAGAAGGTCGGCCAGCCCGACGCGGGCACCGACATGGTGTTCCATTTCGGCCAACTGATCGCGCACGCGGCGAAGACGCGCAACCTGCGCACGGGCTCGATCGTCGGCTCGGGCACGGTGTCGAACAAGGATTCGAAACGCGGCTATTGCTGCATCGCCGAGAAGCGCTGCCTCGAGACGATCGAGCACGGCGCGCCGCAGACGCCGTTCATGCGCTACGGCGACACCGTGAAGATCGAGATGTTCGACGACGCGGGCAAGTCGATCTTCGGCGCGATCGAGCAGTCGGTCGCGCCGCTTGATGGCGACGCGTGACGGTGACAGGCGCGGCGGTGTCGTGCACGAGTGCCCGTCGCCGCGCCCTGCGCCGATTATGGATCTCACTCGGCGAGTTTGCGCGAATCCCATATGCCGAGTTCGATTGCGTGCTCCAGCATGGCGACCGTCAACGGTTCCTTCTCGTATCGCTGCCGCGCTTTCTTCGAGAACAGCAGCAGTGCGATCACAAAAGGATTGAATCCTTCCCCCGAGAAATACCGGTCGAAGCGAAAGTCCCCCGGCTCGACCGAAAATTGGTCGAAAAATGCGCCCATGAAATCGTCGGCATCGTCTCCGGTGATGCCCAGGTCGCTTTCGAGGCGGTCGGTCGGCTTGAGCGGCCGGTTCGTGCTCATGCCTGTCGCGTGCCTGATAAAGGCCTCGAGTCGAGCGTGCGTCGTATTCATCGGGTGAACAGGCGATCTTCTCGATTGACGAGACGATTGAAGCGGGCAACCGAATTGGTTGCGATTGCGTAAACGTCGTGTGCCGCGACAGCCCAGCCGACGACGGGAATGGCGCGACCAACGAATGTACCGATATTGCGAACAAAGAAAAATTTCATTTGTTTAATGCTGGCATTGGTGAGCGTGGGCAGGATTTGATACTTGATGTTGTAATTCAGGAGGGCGCGAGAGCCAATTGACGCGAGCGACGTGTTTTTGGTGGCTCCGGCGAACTTGGCCCGCGTCGGAATCCAGTTCTGGCCCGCGAGTATCGCGGCGACTGCGCCAACATCTTCAACGCCGAGCTGTTTGCACGTTTCGTCAATGGAAATCAGGAAAAACAATTCCTATGGCGTCAGTTCGCGATGTGATCCGTAATGGTAGGTTTGTTTCATTGGTTTTCGAAGGGTAGTTGTCGAGTGATTACCATCGTGATTCAATGTGATTGAGTGTCAAGGGTTTAGCGACGGTTGTTAAACATGTTCGTGCTCATGCGATCGTGTCGACATGAACCCCGTCAACACGGGACCGGAAGAAAAACCGACCACCGACCACAGACCACCGGCATTCCGCCGTCGCTCGTTCTTCGCATGCCGTGGCGGTCCGTCCCACTGGGTAACGCCCGATTCCCCGTCGCGTCCGAGTGGTTACACTGGGCGGGTTTCCATCCTGAGTGCAAGGAGCAGCGCATGGCCGATCTCGCCGCATACGGCAGTTACGAAGCACTGAAGGTGACGCGTCGTCAGCACGGCGTGCTCGAGATCGTGATGAGCGGCGAAGGCGCGAACAAGAGCGGCCTCGCGACCGCCAACGAGCGCATGCACCGCGAGCTGGCCGACATCTGGCGCGACGTCGATCGCGATCCCGACACGCGCGTCGCGGTGATTCGCGGCGAAGGCAAGGGCTTCTCGGCGGGCGGCGACCTCGCGCTCGTCGAGCAGATGGCGAACGATTTCGACGTGCGCGCGCGGGTCTGGCGCGAAGCGCGCGACCTCGTCTACAACGTGATCAACTGCAGCAAGCCGATCGTGTCAGCGATGCACGGCCCGGCCGTCGGCGCGGGGCTCGTCGCGGGGCTGCTCGCCGACATCTCGATCGCGTCGAGGAGCGCGCGCATCATCGACGGCCATACGCGGCTCGGCGTCGCGGCGGGCGACCACGCGGCGATCGTGTGGCCGCTCTTGTGCGGGATGGCGAAGGCGAAGTACTACCTGCTGCTGTGCGAGCCGGTGAGCGGCGAGGAGGCCGAGCGGATCGGCCTCGTGTCGCTCGCGGTCGACGAAGCCGACCTGCTGCCGAAGGCGTACGAAGTCGCGGAGCGGCTCGCGCACGGCTCGCAGACGGCGATCCGCTGGACCAAGTACGCGCTCAACAACTGGCTGCGCTCGGCGGGGCCGACCTTCGACGCGTCGCTCGCGCTCGAATTCATGGGTTTCTCGGGGCCCGACGTGCAGGAGGGGATTCGCTCGCTGCGCGAACGGCGCCCGCCCGATTTTCCCGGCGGCGCGCCGTTCTGACGCGCGCGCTATGATCGATCCAGGCGGCCGGTCGATCCGGCCGCTCCCCCCAGTCAACCAGGATGCCCGCATGACGATCGATACCTCCGGCTCCAATCCGTTCTCCGGCTTTGCCGGCTTCCAGCCCGCAGACATGCTCGAACGCATGTGGGAAATGATCCGCCTGTCGCCGTTCGGCAGCATGGGCGCGTTTCCCGGCGCGACGCACGGGCTGCCGCCGTCGCTGTCGAGCATGTCCGACATGATGGCGCCGCTCACCAGCGTCGAGGAGCTCGACAAGCGCATCACCGACCTGCGAGCGGTCGAGCAATGGCTGAAGCTGAACCTCGGGATGCTGCAGTCCGCGATCCAGGCGCTCGAGGTGCAGCGCGCGACGCTCGCGACGCTGCGCGCGTTCGGCGCGTTCGCGCAAACCTCGATGTCGGCCGCCGAGGATGCGGCCGTCGCGGCGGCGAAGGCGGCCGCGACGCCGCTCGGCGACACGCCGGAAGGCGCGCAAGCGGACGCGCCGCCGCCCGAGGACGCGAGCGCCGCGCAGAACGCGGCCTTCGATCCGGCCGGCTGGTGGAACCTGCTGCAGACGCAGTTCAACCAGCTTGCGAGCCTTGCGATGGCGCAGCCGGGCGCACAACCGGCCGCGCCGGACGCACCGGCGGCGGCGGCATCGGCCGCGGCGCCGCCCGACGCGTCCGACCCGCCGCCGGCCGCGCCGCGCAAGCCCGCCGCGAAGCGCGCGAAGCCGGCCGGATCGGCCGGTTCTGCCGCGGCGCGCGCGGCGGCAGCGTCGACGCCCGCGAGCCGTCCGCCGAAGCGCTCGACGTGACGGCGCGGCGGCTCATGTAGCAGGCCAGGCGATGCGGCTCGCGCTCGTACTGATGGGAGGCGGTGCGCGCGCCGCGTATCAGGTCGGCGTGCTGAAGGCGCTGGCCGAGATCACGCTCGAGGCCGATCCGCAACGACGCACGCTGCCGTTCGCGGTCGTATGCGGGTCGTCGGCCGGCGCGATCAACGCGACGTCGATCTCGAGCCACGCCGACGATTTCTCGCACGGCGTGCGCCGCCTGCTCGAATTCTGGGAGCACCTGCGCGCGGACTACGTGTACCGCACCGACTGGCTCGGCATCGCCGCCGCGGGCGCGCGCTGGCTCGCGGCGATGAGCTTCGGCTGGGCGGCCCGCCGCTCGCCGCGCGGCCTCCTGGACAACGCGCCGCTCGCGCACCTGCTGCAGCGCGAGCTGAGCTTCCACCGGATCGAGCAGATGCTCGAGGCGCGCACGCTGCACGCGCTCGCGGTGACCGCGCTCAGCTACTCGAGCGGCCGCCATCTGACGTTCTACCAGGCCGCCGAACCGATCCAGGCGTGGCGGCGCGCGCAGCGCACCGCGCGGCTCGTCGACCTGTCCGCGTCGCACCTGCTCGCGTCGTCGGCGATTCCGTTCGTGTTCCCGGCCGTGCCGCTCGTGCTCGACGGCCAGATCGAGTATTTCGGCGACGGCTCGATCCGCCAGATCGCGCCGCTGTCGCCTGCGATCCACTTCGGCGCGGACCGGATCGTGGTCGTCGGCGCCGCGGACCCGCGGCCGGAGATTCCGGTGAACGGCGGCGGCTTCGTGCGCGGCTATCCGTCGCTCGCGCAGATCGGCCAGCAGGTGCTCGCGAGCGTGTTTCTCGATTCGATCGGCTCGGACATCGAACGGATCGAGCACATCAACCGGATGATCGCGCACCTGCCGCACCAGGTCGAAGTGGACAGCGGCTGGCGGCACGTCGACGTGCTGGCGATCGCGCCGTCCGAGCGCATCGAGCTGATCGCCGCGAAGCACCTGAAGCAGTTGCCGCTCACCGTGCGCGGGCTGCTCGGCGCGGTCGGCGGCAGCCAGCCGGCGGGCGCGTCGTTCGCGAGCTACCTGCTGTTCGAGGAAGCGTTCGCGCGCGAGCTGATCGAGCTCGGCTATCGCGACGGCTGCGCGCAGCACGACACGCTCGCCGCCTGGATCGCGCACGCGGACGGCGCGAGCGCGTCGCCGGCCGACGGGCAGGCGGCCGGGGAAATGCGGGTCTGATGCGGATCGGTGGCGTTTTCCCGACAGCCGGCTGCGACGCTTCGCCGCATGCCGGCTGTCGGGAAGCGACCGGACGCCTGTCGCGGAACCGTCATGCGTGCGTGATATCATGGCCGCCGCCGAATACATCAAATCGAGCAGCTCGCCGGACCGGCGCCCGCAAGGGGCCGCGACGGGCTCGCCAGCGAAGCCGGCCAGCGCCGGCCCCCACTCAGGCACGCGCGGTCGGTTCCGTTCGAGCGGAGCGCGGCACGTGGCTTGCCTCAAGCGAGCGGCTTACGCGGCCGCGCGGCTGCCGGACGCGGAACACGCGGCCGGGGGCTGGTTTCACGCGTAAAATTACAGTCTTGGTTGCAAAAAGCGCGTCCGCACGCGCATTGCTGCAACGATCACGTTTAAGAGAAGTCGCATTGCGCAGAACAGGGGTGGGACCATCATGAACACCATGCTTTATCCGGAACTTTACAGGTCGCTCGAAGCCGTCCGCTGGGACATGGAGAAGGACATTCCGTGGGACAAGTTCGACGCTTCGCTGCTCACCGACGAGCAGGCGAAGACGATCAAGATGAACGCGATCACCGAATGGTCGGCGCTGCCCGCGACGGAAATGTTCCTGCGCGACAACCAGCACGACAGCGACTTTTCCGCCTTCATGAGCGTGTGGTTCTTCGAAGAGCAGAAGCATTCGCTCGTGCTGATGGAATACCTGCGCCGCTTCAAGCCGGAACTGGTGCCGACCGAGGAAGAGCTGCACGCGGTGCGCTTCGAGTTCGACCCGGCGCCGCCGCTCGAGACGCTGATGCTGCACTTCTGCGGCGAGATCCGCCTGAACCACTGGTATCGCTGCGCGGCCGACTGGCACACCGAGCCGGTCATCAAGCACATCTACGAAACGATCTCGCGTGACGAAGCGCGTCACGGCGGCGCGTACCTGCGCTACATGAAGAAGGCGCTCTCGAACTGCGGCGACGTCGCGCGCGCGGCGTTCGCGAAGATCGGCGTGCTGATGGCGTCGGCGCGCCGCACCGAGAAGCCGCTGCATCCGACCAACCTGCACGTGAACCAGGCGCTGTTCCCGCGCGACACCGTGCAGTCGCGCCTGCCGGATCCGGAATGGCTCGAGCGCTGGCTCGACGAGCAGATCCGCTTCGACGGCGAGTGGGAGAAGAAGGTCGTCGAGCGCATCCTGCACAACCTGTCGATCCTGTTCGAGCGCACGTTCGCGACCGCGCAGGAGCTCAACCGGTATCGCAAGGAAGTCACCGGCCGCCTGCAGGCCGAAGGCGGCCAGGCGGCCGCCCAGCCGGCCTGACGACGAGACGCGCGCCCGGCTAGGGCGCGCACGACATGAAGCCCGCCCGGCCCGCCGGCGGGCTTTTTCTTGGGCATGCGCACCGCGCACGCCGTTCGCTTCCGCCAGTCACCCATCATGCCCGCTACCTTCGAACGTAAGCTGATCACCCGCGACGCGCTTGTCGCCCTGCGCGCGTCGCTGCCCGCGCCCGTCGTGTTCACGAACGGCGTGTTCGACATCCTGCATCGTGGCCACGTCACCTATCTCGCCGACGCGAAGGCGCTCGGCGCGTGCCTGATCGTCGGCGTCAACAGCGACGCGTCGGTGCGCATGCTCGGCAAGGGCGACGATCGCCCGATCAACCACGAGGACGACCGGATGGCGCTGCTCGCGTCGCTCGAAAGCGTCGACTGGGTGGTGAAGTTCGAGGAGCAGACGCCGGTGTCGTTGATCGAGGCCGTGCATCCGGACATCCTCGTCAAGGGCGGCGATTACGACATGGATGCGCTGCCGGAATCCGTGCTGGTCCGCGGCTGGGGCGGCCGGGCGCTGGCGATTCCGTTCGAGCATGAACGCTCGACCACGGCGCTGCTGAAGAAGGTGCGCGCGCAGCAGCCGTAAATCCGCGCCGCCGCGCTCGGCATCAGGGTGCGGAGGCCGCGAGCGGCTCCGCGGGCGCGGCCGGTGCCGCGATCGGGCCGCCCGTGAGCGCCTGATCGGCGCCTTGCGCGAGCGGCGTGACGCGCAGCGCGTCGGGATGCACCTGTCGCGCCAGCATCCCCGGATCGCGCGGACCGGCCGCCGGCAGCGGCCCGAACACCCCGCGCGCCACCACGAGCGCGAGCATGTTGGCGAGAAAGAGAACAGCGATCAGCCAGCGCAGCATCGTCGACACCCCTTTTCGTCATCCAGTCAGGCCAGCCGCGGGGCTGGTCATTCAGTTCGCCCGGTCCGTCAGCGCAGCCGACGGCGCGCGCATCCCGTTTCAACCATTCGCAACCCTTTCCGCCGCAATCAGCGCCAGTCCGGACAGGATCAGCGCATCGTGGCGCGTATGCGGCACCGTCAGCGCACGCGCGACGTCGTCCGCCGCGCCGCCCGCCAGCACGAGCCGCACCGGCGCTTGCCACGCGGCGTTCAGGTCGCGCCACGCGCGCTCGATCAGCCCGGCCTGCGCATACAGGCAGCCCGCCGACAGCGAGCGCGGCGTGTCGAACTGGAACGGTTCCGCTTGCGCGTCCGCGAGCAGGCCGCTCGCGATGTCGGTGGTGAGCGTCGGCAACTGCGCGGTGTGGCTGCCGAGCGAACGCATCATCAGCGCCCAGCCGGGCGCGATCAACCCGCCCGTGAAGCGGCCGTCCGCGCGCAATGCCTCGAGCGTCGTCGCGGTGCCGAACGTCGCGATCAGCAGAGGCTCGCCCGGAAACGCCGCATGCGCGCCGATCAGGCCGGCCCAGCGGTCGCTGCCGAGCTGGTCGGGCGTCGTATAGCCGTTGGTCACGCCGCACTGCGCGGCGCACGCGCGGATCGTCGTGCGCGGCAGGCCCGGCCAGCGTGCATCGAGCAGCGCGTCGAGCCGTGCGGCCACCTCCGCGCCGGCGACGTTCGAGATCCATGCGCCGTGCGGGCGCGGCACGTGCGACCAGTCCGGATCGGCGCCGCCGTCGCGCGCGTGGCCGAACGCGCCCGTCTCGACCAGTTCGCGCCGCGCGTCGGCGAGCGCCCACTTGATCCGGCTGTTGCCGGCGTCGATCAGCAGGTGCGGTGCGCTCATTGCGCTTCGCGCAGCGACACGTCGCCGGCCGCGATCGCCTGCACGCCGCCGGGCGTGTCGAGCAGCAGCTGGCCTGCCGCGTCGATGCCGGTCGCGATGCCGCGCGCGCGTTCCGCGCCTTGCTCGATCAGCACCACTTCGCGGCCCGCGTACGCGTGCCGCGCGTGCCAGCGCGGCACGAACGGCGCGAGCCCGTCGGCCGCGAACTGCGCGAGCGCGGGCGTGAGCGCGTTGAGCGACGCGGCGAGCGTATCGGTGAGGTTCGCCGCGGCCCACGCGGAAGACAGCGCGGCGGGCGGCAGCGCGCCCGCGGTCGACGCTTCGCGCGCGCGCTGCGCGTCGACCTGCGCGGCGACGGCTTCCGCGCCGCGCACGTTGACGCCGAAGCCGATCACGATGGCCGTCGCGTCGGACGTCGTCCATACCGTTTCGATCAGGATTCCGGCGAGCTTGCCGACGATGCGTTGGCCGCCGGCGTCGGCGGCGGTCAGCAGCAGGTCGTTCGGCCACTTGAGCGCGACGCCGCAGCGGGTATCGAGCGGCAGCGCGGCGAGCCCTTCGGCGAGCGCGACGCCGATCGCGAGGCTCAACCCGCCGAGCGCGTCGACCGGGCGCGGCACGATGCAGCCGACCGAGCAGAGCAGCGCGTTGCCCGGCTGCGCGAACCACGGGCGGCCTTGCCGGCCGCGGCCGGCCGTCTGCTCGAACGCGACCCGCACGAGCGGCGCGGGCAGCGCGTTCGCGGTGCGCGGCAGCGCCTTCAGGCGGGCGGCGAGGTCGGCATTGGTCGAGCCGGTCGCGGCGACGATGTCGAGCGGCCACGCACGCGGCGCGGCGTCCAGGTGCGCGTCGAGCCGGTTGCGCGCGATGTGCGCGTCGCCGGAGTCGGGCGTGTCGGAGGAGGTGGGGGCGTTCATGGCGACTATTGTAGCGACAGGGGGGCGAGGCGGTGCTCGACAGGCGCGCGGTGCGCGGCCGCCCGTTGCCGCGCCTCGACGGCGCCCCCGGCGGCGTGCCGCGAAACCGTCGGCGCTTTCTTCGGGAGAACGACGAGGCGTCGCGCGACCTGCGCCGTCGTCATCTTGATATTCCCGACCAGCGAGACTACGTTCGATATATCCGCTCCGGCGGCGTGTGCGGCGCGTGCCGCCGGTTCTCGTCGCTGCCGCATCGAGGGAAATCGCGATGAGCAAGCTTCATTCGTGTTCGAGCCTGTCCAGCCTGTTCGAGCGCTTGCACCGCAAGACGACCCGGGTCTCCGACGCCGTCGGGCCGCCGATGACGCGTGCCTGTCACCGGCTGTCGGAGTCGCTCGCGTCGGCATGGTCGGCGGTGCGCTCGGGTACGTCGCATACGCACCGGCATTGACGCGGCGGCGGACCGCTTTCAAGGAGATCGCCATGCAACTCCACATGCATTCGCACCATTACGCGCGCCGCATTCCGGTGTGGCGCGCCGCCGTGATCGGCGGGTGCGTGGCCGGCGCGGTGTTCCTCGTCATTCAGGTCGTCGCGTCGGCAATCATCGGACAGGACGCGTGGGCGCCGCTGCGCATGATCGCGGCCATCTATTTCGGCGACGACGCGCTCGCGCCGTCGACTACGGTCGAAGTGGGAACCCTGCTGGCGGCGCTGGGCGTGCACTTCGCGCTGTCGATCGTATTTGCGCTGATCCTGGCCGTGATCATCGCGTGTTTCAGCCTGGATTCGAGTGTCGGAATGGTCAGCGTGGCGGGGGCCGTATTCGGCGTGCTGCTGTACGTCGTCAATTACTACGGCATGACGCAATTGTTCCCGTGGTTCGCCGACGCGCGTGGCTGGGTGAGCGCACTCGACCACATCGTCTTCGGGCTGATCGTGTCCGACGCGTACATGCGTCTGGAACGGCCCGCGCGCAGCAGCGCCGCCTGACGGGATGTCACGGCGGCGCTTGGCCGGCTCAATGCTGTTCCATCTGCTCCAGCGCGTTGATGTCTTCCTCGGACGTCATTTCGCAGGCAAGCAGCGTCTTGCCCTTCAGCGCCGGGCCTTGGCGGGCCGAAACGAGGATCAGGGCGCCCCCCGGCCCCCGGACGGTCAGCCGGCGGGAATAGCCGACGGACGACGCGCCCAGCAGGTGGCCCTTCTCGGGGGCGAGCTTGTAGCGTTGCGCGAGCTGGTCGGCGACCTCACCTTCCACGAGCACGCCGATTCCCGTACTGGTGAACACGACGTTCTGCGTCGTGAAGCCGTCCCGGCGGATCGGCTCCGGCAGACGAAAGACCGCGGCGCCCAGCATCGATTCGTCCGGCTTCGGATCGGTCGCCTTGACGGTGTCGTAGATCGCGCTCATGAGGTCCGAAGTAAACGGCGGCTTGCAGATCGCGGCGCTGAAGATATCGGGATGGGCGGGCGGCGCGGCGAGCGCGACGAACGGGGCGGCGACGACGGCGCCGAGGGCGGCGCGAAGGCCGGACAGGCGATGCGACATGGATGCGGTCCTCTCAGGTTTTGTTGTGAGGCGGCATGATAAGGCACCGCCGCGCGCATGCCGGCGTCTCGCGATCGATCCCGGTTCAAGGCGATCGATGCGCGGGGCGCCGGGTCATGCGCGTCAGGCCACCGCCGTCCTGCCGGCTTGCGCTTCCGACGCACCCTTACGGCGCAACAACCGGATGCTTCAGCGCATGCGCGGTCTCGATCCACTGCGCGTGGAATTCGTCCGCATCCGGCGTGAGGCCCAGCTCGCCGTTTCGATACGCCATCGCGAGCGTCTGCACCGCTTCCGGCAGTTCGTGCTCGGCCGCGCGCCGGTACAGCGCGAGCGCGCGCGCGTCGTCGCGCGGCACGCCGCTGCCGTCGCGATACGCGTTTGCGAGCATGAAGTCGGCGGCCGGGATGTCCGCGCGCGACGCCACGTCGAACCAGCGCGCCGCCTGCGCGGGATCGGCGGCGATGCCGTAGCCGCTGCGGTAGATCAGCCCGAGGTAGTACGCGGCGGCCGGGTCGCCGTGTCCGGCGGCGGCGGCCAGCAGCGTCCGGGCGCGCGCATAGTCCTTCGGCAGCCCGCCGCTGCCGAGCAGCAGCGCCTTGCCGAGCGCGAGCTGCGCGCGGCGCGCAGCCGGCGCGCCCGCCGCGCCGTCCGCTTGCGCGGCGGTTTCGAGCCAGCCGCGCCCTTCGTCGCGCAAGCCGGGCTCGCGCGCATCGATGAGCGCGCCGCCGAGCGCCGCCTGTGCGTCGGCGGACCCGGCGCGCGCGAGGTCGCGCAGCCGCGCGAGCGCGTGCGGCTCGCCGGCCTGCGTGACCATCGCCTGCCATTCGTCGAGCTGCGCGGCGCTCGGCGCGGGGCCGGCGCCGCGCCAGCCGCTCGCCGCGACGACGGCGGCGGCGAGCGCCGCCACCGCCGCCAGCAGCACGGCGGGCGGCAGCTTCACGCGCAGCAGGCGCCGCGCGGCCGGCGCGAAGCCCGCCTCGGCGGGCCGCATGGTGCGGATCGGTTGCATCGCGTGCCTCATTGCGTCAGGTCGATCTCGTAGGTGGCGAGGTTCTTGCCCGAGCCGTCGTCGGCCGCGACCTGCGTGATGCCGGTCAGGCCGGCCGCCGCCGCGTCGGCGAGGCGATTCGGCGCGGACGCGAACTGCACGTGCGCGACCGAGCTCGCGAGCTTCGTGAAGCGCCAGCTGCGCTGCGCGCCGTCCGCCGCGCGCGTGATCGCGCCGCGCTTCTTGATGAACGCGATCAGCACGTCGCGGTTCGCGTCCGGCGACGCGAAGATCGTCTTGCTGCCGTCGAGGCCGGGGAAGTTGCCGCCGCCGCTCGCGCGGTAGTTGTTGGTCGCGACGATGAACTGCCCGTTCGGGTCGATCGGCGCGCCCTTGTACGTCAGGTTCCTGATCCGGCTGCCGACCGGCTGCGTGACGTCGATCTCGTACGACAGATCGGCGGACGTGAACATGTCGAAGTTGTAGCCGGGGAAGCCGCTGACGAGCTTCTGCACGGTCGCCTGCGTCGGATCGATCCGGTTGAAGCGCTTCGCGGCGGTCTCGAGCCAGTTCTTCACGTCCGCGCCGCTCACCTTCGTCGCGTAGACGGTGTTCGGATACAGGTACAGGTCGGCCGCGTTGTTGATCGCGAGCGCGCCCGGCGCGACGTCGGTGAAGTCGTTGCCGCCGCCGAAGCCGCTCTTGAACGGCGCGCTGACCGACAGCACCGGCAGCGACGCGTACTGCGGCAGGTTCGCCTGCACGTAGGTCTTCACGTAGTCGGCCTGCGCCTCGTTGACGACCTGGATCGCGCCCGGATCGCCGACGTCGGCGAAATACGAGTTCATCCGGTAGTCGGTCGAGCCGATCGGCGTCTTCACGTAGTTGATCGTCGCCTGGTGCTCGGCGGCGATCGCGGCCGCCACCGACGGGTCGGCGGCGACGTAGCTCTTGTCCGCGTTCTGGATCGGGCGCGCCTCGACGGTCGTGAGCGACTTGTCGACGCTCCACGTCTTGCCGTCGAACGCGAGGCCGAGCTTGATCACGCCGAGGTGCTTGCCCCAGTAGTTCGCCATCACGGTCGGCACGCCGTTGACGGTGCCCTTGACCTTGTCGACGCCCGGCAGGTTGAACTGCTGCACCGTGCTGTTCGCATCCGGGAACACCTGGTGCGAGTGGCCGATCAGCATCGCGTCGATGCCCGGCACGGTCGACAGCCACCAGCTGCCGTTTTCCATCGTCGGCGAGTACGCCGAGTTGTCGAGCCCGCCGTGCGAGATCGCGACGATGAGGTCCGCGCCCTTCGCGCGCATCTCCGGAATGTACTTCTCGGCCGCTTCCTTCAGGCCGGTCGTGTAGACCTTGCCGTCGAGCCAGCGCTTGTCCCAGTTCATGATCGCGGGCGGCGTGAAGCCGATGATGCCGACCTTCACCGGCGCGCTGACCGTCTTGCCGTCCGGCGTGGCCGCCGTGATCGTGCGGGTCAGGATCGTGTACGGCGTGAAGAGGGGCGCGTTGGTCTTCGCGCTGATCACGTTCGCGAGCACCTGCGGGAACGCCGGGCCCGCGCACTTCTTCTGCTGCGCGGGCGCGGGCAGGCCGTCGACGTCGAACGTGTTGCCGGTCACCTGCGACAGGTACGGCAGCCCGTAGTTGAATTCGTGGTTGCCGATCCCGCCGCCGTCGAACTTCGTCGCGTTCATCACCTTGTAGATCGCGAGCGTCTGGTCGCAGCCGAGCGGGCTCACGAGCGCCTGGTAGTCGGCGAGCGCGGTGCCCTGGATCGTGTCGCCGTTGTCGAGCAGCAGCGTGTTCGGGTACTGCGCGCGCGCCTGCGCGATCAGCGTCGACACGCGCTCGAAGCCGAGCGAGTTGTCCGCCGCGAGCTTGAAATAGTCATACGAGAGCACGTTCGTGTGCAGGTCGGTCGTCTCGAGCAGCGCGAGGGTCGCCTTGGTGCCGACGGGCGCTTGCGCGTGCGCCTGCGACGACGGCGGGGCGATCACGTCGTCGCCGTTGCAGGCGGCGAGAAAGGTGAGGCTCGCGAGCGCGGCGGCAGCCGGCGCGCGATGGCGGAGAGGCGAAGGGAATCGCATCGGTTGTCCTGTTTGGTGTTCTGTTGTCGTGGTCTGCACGGAAGGCGGCGCGTGGCGCGCCGACGGCCGGTCGTGCAGCGCGTGAGAGTATCGAAAGGAAACGTGACGGTGGAATGAAAGGCCCGCGACGGCTCGCGGAAAGGGGGCGCGACGAGCAGCGGGCGGCAGGCCGGGGGCGGCGAGCCGCGGGCGTCCGGGGACGGCGGAGCCGTCGCCTGCGAGCCGGACGATCCCGGCGGAAATCCTCACGTCGCGGGAGCGGGCGGTTCGTTACAATGGCCAGTGTCATTCATTTGCAAACTAGCCGCCTTGGATTTCGACACTCCTCCCGGCCTGTCGGTCGATGCCGGCGGCCCGGGCCCGACCGTGCGCCTGTACGGACAGTGGACCGCGCTCGCGCTGGCGCGCAATCGCGGCGTCGTCGCGCGCCGCGTCGCGGGGCTCGCGAAAGGCCGCGTGCGCGAATGGGATCTGTCCGGCATCGAGCGGATCGACCACGTCGGCGGCCAGGCGCTCTGGCGGGTCTGGGGCCGCAAGCTGCCGGCCGGCATCGCGCTCACCGAGACCCAGCGCACGATCTTCGAGCGCATCGAGCGGCTCGACCGCCAGCGCGAGGCGCCCGAGCGCATCGAGCGCGTCGATCCCGTCACGCGCCTCGGTCGCGCGCTGTTCACGTTCTCCGAGCACCTGCAGGGCGGCATCTCGATGTTCGGCCGCGTGGTGCTCGATGCGCTGTCGGTGCTGCGCCGGCCGAAGACGATGCCGTGGAAGGAGACGTCGGCGAACGTCTACAGCGCGGGCGCGCAGGCGCTGCCGATCACCGCGCTCGTCGCGTTCCTGATCGGCATCGTGCTGAGCTACCTGTCCGCGCAGCAGCTGCAGATGTTCGGCGCGAACCGGTACATCGTGAACATCCTGGGGCTGTCGGTGATCCGCGAGCTCGGGCCAGTGCTGTCGGCGATCCTCGTCGCCGGCCGTTCGGGCTCGGCGATCACCGCGCAGATCGGCGTGATGCGCGTGACGGAAGAACTCGACGCGATGCGCGTGATGGGCATCCCGCACGGGCTGCGGCTGATCCTGCCGCGGGTGCTCGCGCTCGGCGTCGCGATGCCGCTGCTCGTGATGTGGACCAACGTCATCGCGCTGTCGGGCGGCGCGCTCGCGGCGAAGCTCGCGCTCGGCATCGACTTCAGCTTTTTCGTGCGCTCGCTGCCGGGCGTCGTGCCGATCGCGAACCTGTACATCGGGCTCGGCAAGGGCGTCGTGTTCGGCATGCTGATCGCGCTCGTCGCGTGCCATTTCGGCTTCCGGATCAAGGCGAACTCGCAGAGCCTCGGCGAAGGCACGACGACGTCGGTCGTCACGTCGATCACGGTCGTGATCCTCGCCGACGCCGTGTTCGCGATGCTGTTTCAGAACGTGGGGCTCGGATGAACATGCTGAACCTGCCGACAACCGATGCGGCGTCGGCCGGCGCCGCGCCGGCCGACGACCTCGTGATCGAGGTGCGCAACCTGACGAAGCGCTACGGGCGCAACATCATCCACCAGAAGCTCGATTTCGACGTGCGGCGCGGCGAGATCGTGGCGATCGTCGGCGGCTCGGGCTCGGGCAAGACGACGCTCGTGCGGCAGATCCTCGGCCTCGAGCGGCCGACGTCGGGCACGATCAAGGTGTTCGGCCAGGACACGTCGACGATCGACGCGGCCACGTCGCGAATGATGCGCACCCGTTCCGGGATGCTGTTCCAGCAGGGCGCGCTGTTCTCGTCGATGACGGTGTTCGACAACGTCGCGCAGCCGCTGCGCGAGCTCGGCCGCGTGCCGGCCGACCTGCTGCACGACATCGTGATGCTCAAGCTCGAGATGGTCGGGCTGCCGTGCAAGCATGCGTCGAAGATGCCGGCCGCGCTGTCGGGCGGGATGGTGAAGCGGGTCGGCATCGCGCGCGCGATCGCGCTCGAGCCGGAGCTGCTGTTCCTCGACGAGCCGACGGCAGGGCTCGATCCGGAAGCGTCCGACGAATTCGTCCAGCTGATCGCCACGCTGCACCGCACGCTCGGGCTGACGGTCGTGATGGTGACGCACGATCTCGACACGATGGTCGCGCTGTCGACGCGCGTCGCGGTGCTCGCCGACCGCAAGGTGCTGGTCGCCGCGCCGGTCGAGGAGGCCGCGAACGTCGACCATCCGTTCATCCACGAATATTTTCTGGGGCTGCGCGGCCGGCGCGCGCTGCAGGCGCTGCCGCCCGAGCGGCGCGCGAAGCTGCCGCCGGCAGCCCTCGAACCGGCGCCGGCGAGCGTCGAGCTGTAGCAAGGAACCCGCGAATGGAAAACAAATCTCATGCGTTCTTGGCCGGCCTGTTCACGATCGCGCTGACGCTCGTGATCGCCGGCGCCGTGTTCTGGTTCAACGTCGATCGCGCAGTGCGCATTCCGTACGACCTGATCGCGCGCACCAACGTCACCGGGCTGTTTCCGGACGCGGCGGTGCGCTTTCGCGGCCTCGACGTCGGCAAGGTGCAGTCGATCGGCTTCGACCGCTCGCGCCCCGGGCAGATCCGGATCCGCATCATGGTCGACAAGGACGCGCCGATCACGCAGTCGACGTTCGGCAGCCTCGGCTTCCAGGGCGTGACGGGCATCGCGTTCGTGCAGCTCGACGACACGGGAACCGACCTGTCGCCGCTGCCGTCTTCGACGAAGGCGGTCGCGCAGATCCCGATGCACCCGAGCCTGTTCGACCAGATCCAGCAGCGCGGCGACGTGCTGCTGCGGCAGCTCGAACTGGCGGCGAAGAGCGCGAACGAGCTGATGTCGCCCGAGATGCGCGAGCAGCTGCGCGCGACGGTGGAAAGCATGCAGCACGCGGCGGACGGCGTGACGACGCTGTCGAAGCAGCTCGGCCCGGCGGTCGCCGAGCTGCCGACGACGATGCACGAGGTGAACCGCGCGATGGCGTCGGCGAACACGCTGCTGCAGCCGAACGGCCCGCTCGTCGCGAACCTGAACAAGGCCGGCACGGCCGCCGAGCATATCGGCGACGCGCTGAACGAGCTGAACGCACGCGTGCAGTCCGACACGCTGCCGCGCTTCAACACGCTGGCGACGAGCGTCGGCGACGCGTCGCGCCAGCTGAAGGACGTCGCGGGCGAGCTCGGCCGCAATCCGCGCAGCCTGCTGTTCGGCTCGCCGGGCGCGGCTCCTGGGCCGGGCGAGGCGGGCTTCGTCTGGCCGGGCGCGGCGGCCCACTGATCATCGAATCCGGAATTTTCATGCAGGAACACGTCATGTCCCGAACCCTCGCCCGCGCGCTGCGCCCGGCCGCCGCCGCGCTCGCCGTGCTGACGCTCGCGCTCGCGGCCGGCTGCGCCAGCGAAAACGCGGCGCTGTCGAACGTCCGCTACGACCTCGGCCCGGCCGCGCCGGTCACGACCGCCGGCCCCGGCCCCGCGCTGAAGGTGCTCGACATCGTCGCGCCCGACGCGCTCGATTCGGACAAGTTCGTCTACCGGCTCACGTATGCGGACGCGCAGCGCATGGCCGTCTACCGCGACAGCCGCTGGACCGCGCCGCCCGCGCAGCTGCTCACGCAGCGGCTGCGCGGCGCGCTGTCGTCGCGCGGTGCGGTGCTCGAAGGCTCCGACGGCGTGCGCGCGCCGACGCTGCGGATCGACCTGAGCGAGTTCGAGCAGGTGTTCGACGGGCAGTCGCAGAGCCACGGCGCCGTTACCGCGCGCGCGACGCTCACGCAGGACGGCAAGGTGCTCGGCCAGCGCACGTTCGTCGCGCGCGCGCCGTCAAGCACGCCGGACGCCGCCGGCGGCGCGCGCGCGCTCGCGATGGCGAGCGACGACCTCGTCGCGCAGATCGCGGCCTGGGTCGGCATGCAGGCCTACGCGGGCACGCCTTGATGCGCCGGCGCCCGCGATGAGCGCGCCCGGCTCGCCCCGCGCATCGACGCTGGCGCGGCAGGCGCTCGCCGCGTACACGGCGCTCGTCGTCTACGCATCGCTGTATCCGTTCGAGGGCTGGACTGCGCTCGGCATCGGCCCGTTCGACTACCTGTTCGCGCCGATGCAGCGCTACGTGACCGCGTTCGACGTGGTCACCAACGTGCTCGGCTACCTGCCGTTCGGCGGCCTCGCGGTGCTCGCGCTGCATCCGCGCTGGCGCGGGGTCGGCGCGACGCTGATCGCCGGCGTGCTCGGCGCGCTGCTGTCCGGGTCGATGGAGGCGCTGCAGACCTACCTGCCGACGCGCGTCGCATCGAATCTCGATCTCGCCGCCAATGCGCTCGGCGCGCTGCTGGGCGCGGCGTTCATGGCGCCCGCGACCGGCGCGCTGCTCGATCGCGGCGCGCTCAGGCGGCTGCGCTTCGCGTGGTTCGAGCCGGACGGCGCGACGCCGCTGTTGCTGGCCGCGCTCTGGCCGTTCGCGATCCTGTTTCCTTCCCCGTTCCTGTTCGGCATCGGCGACTGGCCGGCCGCGCTGTGGGAGCGCGCCGACGCGTCGATGCAGGACGCGCTGCTCGCATGGCTGCCGGCCGCGTGGCAGGTGTCGGCATGGCCCGAGCAGGTCGACGGCTGGCTGTCCGATTCCGGGTGGGAGGCCGTGCTCGGCGCGCTGATGCTGTTCCCCGCGCTTGCGATCGCGTCGCTCGCGATGCGGCCGCGCGCGCCGCGCGTGCGGCTCATGATCGCGTTCGTCGCCGCGACGCTCGTGCTGAAGTCCGCCGCGACGTTCATGCAGTCGGCCACCGGGCTCGTCGTCGTGTGGGCGACGCCCGGCGCGCGGCTCGGCATCGAGCTCGGCTTCGCGGCCGCGCTCGCCGCGCTGTACGTGTCCGACGCGTGGCGCGCGTCGCTCGCCGCCGCCGCGCTCGTCGCGGGCGTCGTGCTCGTCAACCTGCTGCCCGTCAACCCGTTCTTCGACTTCACGCTGTCCGGCTGGCGGCAGGGCCGCTACGTGCACTTCAACAGCATCGCGCGCTGGCTCGCGTGGATCTGGCCCTATGCGGCGCTGATCTGGCTCGGGCTGCGCGTCGAGCGCGCGTGGCTGACGGGCGGCGGTCCGGGCAGCCGCGCGCGCCGCTCGCTATAATCGTCCGCACCATTCACCTGCCACCGCCGACCCGGCCTCGTCGCCGGGCCGCTCGCCGTCACCCATCATGGATTCCTACTACCAGCACCACGTCTTCTTCTGCCTGAACCAGCGCGAGCCCGGCGCCGAACGTCCGAGCTGCGCGCAGTGCGACGCGCAGACCATGCAGGAATACGCGAAAAAGCGCGTGAAGGAGCTCGGCCTCGCCGGGCCGGGCAAGGTCCGCATCAACAAGGCAGGCTGCCTCGACCGCTGCGAGGAGGGGCCCGTGATGGTCGTCTATCCGGAAGGCACCTGGTACACGTATGTCGACAAGGCCGACATCGACGAGATCGTCGAATCGCACCTGCGCGACGGCAAGCCCGTCGACCGCCTGAAGATCTGAGCGGGGCGATCGACAGCATGAACGTACATACGCAGAAATCGCTGATCGCCGGCCCCGTCGGCCAGATCGAGATCGCCGTCGACCTGCCCGACGCGGTGCGCGAAGGCAGCGCCGCGCCGCGCGGCATCGCGCTCGTCGCGCATCCGCACCCGCTGTTCGGCGGCACGATGGACAACAAGGTCGCGCAAACCCTGGCGCGCACGCTCGTGCAGCTCAACTACGTCGTCTACCGGTCGAACTTCCGCGGCGTCGGCGCGACCGAGGGCGTGCACGACAACGGCTTCGGCGAAGCCGACGACCTGCTCGCGGTGCTCGCGCACATGCGCGCGCAGCCCGCGTATGCGGACCTGCCGCTCGTGCTGGCCGGCTTCTCGTTCGGCACCTTCGTGCTGTCGCACGTCGCGAAGCGGCTGCGCGACGCGGGCGACGCGATCGAGCGGATCGTGTTCGTCGGCACGGCCGCGAGCCGCTGGCAGGTCGCCGACGTGCCGGAGAACACGCTCGTGATCCACGGCGAGACCGACGACACGGTGCCGATCGCGGCGGTGTACGACTGGGCGCGGCCGCAGGAATTGCCCGTCGTCGTGATTCCCGGCGCCGAGCATTTCTTCCATCGCAAGCTGCATGTGCTCAAGCGCGTCGTCGTCGATGCGTGGCGCTAGCAGGCTGTTGAAAAGCGCCTCGTTTTGACGGCCGGGGCACTATTTAAAAGGGTTTCGTATGCGATTGGCTGCTGAGTTGCGGATAAATCGTCCCGGCTGCCCCGCTGGCGAGCGGGCCAGCCGGCGAGCTGCCGCGCGACGGCCACGCTTGGCCGGCTCATCGCATTGCCCCTTGTGGCACCGCCGTCAGTATTCGGGCCATTCGAGTCAGGTTGCTCGCCAGCATCGTCAGTTTGAAGTGCTGGTCGACTCGCTTGATGCCGCGATACACGGTCTGTCGAATCCGGCCGACGGTCTTGCCCCAGCCGAAGTGCTCCTCGATGCGTTTGCGAATGACTTGGCTGATGCCATAGCCGACGTGCCGCGACGTGCGCCCGTCGATCGCGCTGCCGCCTTGATGCGCGTCGTTGCGCGCGACATGCGGCGTCACCTTGCGCGCACGACAGTCCCGCACAAAGTCGCGCATGTCGTAACCCTTGTCGGCGCCGAGCGTCTTGGCGTGACGGCCCGGCACGCAATCGAGCAGGCGCAACGCGCTGGCGCGTTCGCCAAAGCCATCGGCATGGCTCACCACAGCACCCACTACCAAGCCCGATCGGTTCTCCATCAGGATGTGCCCCTGGTAACACAGGATGGACGGCGTGCCTTTGCTCTTCCTAAACAGCCGCGCGTCCGTATCGGTGCTCGACTCGTGAGTCTCGTTGCTGCGCCGCTTGCCCTTCCAGTCGGTGTCGACATTGCGGCCACCGCCGGCCGGCGGATCGTCCGAACCGTCCTTGGGCCGGAAGCTCTTGTGGCTGGCCCATGCCTGGATCAGCGTGCCATCGACCGAGAAGTGTTCTCTGGACAGCAGCCCTTGCTTGTCGGCCAGGCTCATGACTTCAGTAAAGAACGCTTCGACCACTTCGTGCTCGAGCAGACGATCGCGGTTCTTCGAGAACACCGAGTGATCCCAGACGGCGTCTTCGATGGCGAGGCCGACGAACCAGCGGAACAGCAGGTTGTATCGCATCTGCTCCATCAGCATGCGCTCGCTGCGCATCGAATAAAACACTTGCAGCAGCAACGCACGCAGCAGCTTCTCAGGCGCAATCGAGGCCCGGCCGCTGTCTGCATAGATCGTGCTGAACAGCCCGTTGAGCCGCTTCAGCGCTTGATTGACCAGCAGCCGAAGCGGCCGCAACGGGTGATCAGCCGGCACGAAGTCTTCCAGCTTCACCGTCGTGAACAGCGGTTCTTGCATCTCGTCCATTCCGCGCATCGCTCTCGTTTGCCCAAGATCATGAACACGATATCTCTAACGCACCGCCCGCAGCGCCCGCTTACACCGTATCCAATTTCAACAGCCTGCTAGGGCCGGATCACCCCGTGATCACGCCCCGATAATGCTCCGATAGCGGCTTGAAGGCGGGACCCGCCCGGGTTCCGCCGCCGCGCGACTTGCAGGCCGCCTCGCGCATCTTGCATCTCCCTTCGATAGTGGTCCTGCGCATTCCCGTCGCGCTATCCCCGCGACGCCGATCTGTGCCGGTGTAGCGCCGCATTCACGAAAACGCGCGTCGCGGCCACGTATAATGGCCGGATTTCGCGTCGCCCGCGGCCCGGCCGGGCCCATGCGGCGCTCGATTCGCTGGCCCGTCGCGCACGCGCTGCGCCGGTCGCGAACCGAACGCGTCCGCACGAGTCCAACCGGCGCGTTTCGCATCGCCTGACGTTTCAGGTGCAGGCCGAAACGCCCGCCGCCTTGCCATTCAACCGTGCGTGTTTCGCGCCCGTACTTTCTGCCATCAGCCTGAATCGATCATGCGTTTGTCCACCCAAGGCCTCAAGTCCCTCGCTTCCTCCATCGCCTTCAGCACCGCCGCGCGCAACGTCGCGCTCGGCGTGATGCTGCCCGTCGCGCTCGCGTCGACGATCGTCGCCGCCGAGGCGAAGCCCGCCGCCAAGGCCCGGGCCGCGCATGCGGCGCCGGCCGCCGCGCCCGAGGCGACCGGCGCGCCCGCGACCTACATGCCGGGCGCGGTGCCGCCGCCGGGCGTGAACGCGCGCTCGTGGGTGCTCGTCGACGCGACGAGCAACACCGTGCTCGCGTCGGGCAACGCGGACGAGCGCGTCGAGCCGGCATCGCTGACGAAGCTGATGACCGCGTACCTCGTGTTCGAGGCGCTCGACAAGAAGAAGATCTCGATGGAGCAGATCGTCACGCCGAGCGCGGCCGTGCGCCGCGTCGGCACCGACGAGTCGCGGATGTTCATCGAGGCGGACAAGCCGGTGTCGGTGCACGACCTCGTCTACGGGATGATCATCCAGTCGGGCAACGACGCGGCGATCGCGCTCGCCGAGCTGGTCGGCGGCAGCGAGGCGCAGTTCGTCAACATGATGAACGACGAGGTCCAGCGCCTCGGCATGAAGGGCACGCGCTTCGCCGACGTGAACGGCATGCCCGACCCGAACCACTACACGACGGCCGGCGATCTCGCGACGCTGTCCGCGCACCTGATCCGTGATTTTCCGCAGTACTACAGCATCTTCTCGGAGAAGGAATTCAAGTACAACAATATCCGCCAGGGCAACCGCAACCGCCTGCTGTGGCTCGACCCGACGGTCGACGGCCTGAAGACCGGCCACACGCAGGCGGCGGGCTTCTGCCTGATCGCGTCGTCGAAGCGGCCGATGCCGGGCACGGCGGATGCGCCGCGCCGCCTCGTGTCGGTGATGATGGGCGAGACCAAGGAAAGCGACCGCACGCAGGACAGCATGAAGATGCTGAACTACGGCTACAGCGCGTTCGATGCGGTGCGCCTGTTCAAGGGCGGCCAGGCGATCTCGACGCCGCGCCTCTACAAGGGCAAGAGCAACAACGTGCAGGTCGGCGTGAAGGGCGACCAGTGGGTGACGGTGCCGCGCGGCCTCGGCGACAAGGTGAAGACCGAGGTCGAGGTGAACGCGCCGCTGATCGCGCCGCTCGCGGAAGGCCAGGCGGTCGGCACCGTGAAGATCGTCGCCGACGGCAAGACGCTGTCGCAGTTCCCGATCGTCGCGCTGCAGGCGGTGCCGGAAGCGGGTATCTTCGGCCGTATCTGGGACTCGATCCTGCTGATGTTCAGCAAGAAGAAGTAAGCGAGTCGAGGCCTTTGTTTCGACGACTTCATCCCCATCTGACATAGCCATGAGCCAAGCCGAATTCGAACCGATCGTCTACCTGAGCGTCTCCTCGCAGGAGGAGCTGGTGCCGCTGTCGCAAGCCCGCGTGCCGGTGCTCGACCGCGGGTTCATCTTCGGCGACGGGGTGTATGAGGTCGTCCCCGTCTACGCGCACGACGGCGCGCACGTGCCGTTCCGGATCGCGCAGCATCTCGCGCGGCTCGAGCGCAGCCTGAAGAAGATCGGCATCGCCAACCCGCACGACGACGCGGGGTGGCGCGCGCTGATCGAGCGCGTCGTCGCGGCGAACGCCGACGGCCTCAGCGCACGCGACGCGCTCGTCTACCTTCAGGTGACGCGCGGCGTCGCGAGGCGCAGCCACGCGTTCCCGGCGAACGCCGTGCCGACCGTGTTCATGATGACGCACCCGCTGCGCCTGCCGTCCGAGCAAGAGCGCGCGGCCGGCGTGCGCTGCGTGACCGCCGAGGATCGGCGCTGGCTGCATTGCGACATCAAGTCGACCTCGCTGCTCGGCAACGTGCTGATGGCGCAGCATGCGGTCGAGCACGACGCGTTCGAGACGCTGCAGCTGCGCGACGGCAAGCTGACCGAAGGCTCGTCGTCGAACGTGTGGATCGTGAAGAACGGCGAGCTGCTTGCGCCGCCGCGCAGCAACAAGATCCTCGAGGGGATCCGCTACGCGCTGCTCGAGGAGCTGGCCGACGAATGCGGGATTCCGTTCGTCGCGCGCGAGATCAGCGAAGTGGAGCTGCGCGCGGCCGACGAGATCATGATCACGTCGGCGACGAAGGAGGTGCTGCCCGTCACGTCGCTCGACGATCTGCCGGTGCAGGGCGGCAAGCCCGGCCCGGTATTCGCGGCGTTGTACGACGCGTACCAGCGCGCGAAGGCGCGCGAGTTTGAACAGTTTGACCTAACCCGGAGAAAGTGATGAGCGAACCGTCCAAAACCGTCGAGCTGACCGGCGCGATCGATACCCGGAAGGAATCGCTGCTGGAGTTCCCGTGCGATTTCCCGATCAAGATCATGGGCAAGGCGCACCCGGAGTTCAAGGACACGATCTTCAAGGTCGTGAGTGTCCATGACAACGAAATCGACCTCGAGAAGATCGAGGAGCGCGCGTCGAGCGGCGGCAACTACACCGGCCTCACGATCACCGTGCGCGCGACGAGCCAGGAGCAGCTCGACAACATCTACCGTGCGCTGACCGGCCATCCGATGGTCAAGGTCGTGCTCTGATCCTGATCCCCTCCCTCCCTTCCTTGCGCGCTCACGCGGCGGCGGATTTCTCCGCCGCGCGGCGCGCGTCCAGTTCGTCGCACAGCAGCTTGAATCCGGCGACTTCCTGCAGCATCCACGTCCTGAACGCCTGTACGCGCGGTGTACCCAGCAGCGGCGGCGGGCACACGAAGAAATAGTTCCACGGGCTCGGCCCATCGATGTCGAACAGGCGCACGAGGCGCCCCTGCCGCAGCTCGTGCACCGCGAGCGAGCGCCGCACGAGCGCGATGCCCTGGCCGCCGATCGCCGCCTGCAGCAGGTTCGACGAATCCTGGTACAGGATCCCGCGCTTCGGCTCCGTCAGCGTATCGAGGCCCGCCGCGTCGAACCACGGCCGCCACAGCTCGTCGTCGGAGCGCAGCAGGTTGTAGCGGACCAGATCCGCGGGCGTTTTCGGCAGCACGCCGCCGTTCAGTGTCGGCGCGCAGGCCGGGAAGAACACTTCGTCGAGCAGCGGCTCCACGTACAGCCCCGGATAGGTGCCGAACCCGAAGCGGATCGCGATGTCGACGTCGTCCCGCGCGAAATCGGTGAGGGCGTTGGTCGACTGCAGCTCGACGTCGATTTCCGGATGCTGCTCGATGAACGAGCCGATGCGCGGCGTCACGAAGCGCGCCGCGAACGACGACAGCATCGAGATCACCAGCCGCCGGTCGCGGTCGCTCGCGCGCACTTCGCGCGTCGCCTCGACGAGCATCATCAGCGCGGTGCGGACCTGCTGCGCGTAGCGGATGCCCGCGTGGGTCAGGCACAGGCGCTTGCCGTTGCGCGTGAAGAGCTGCACGCCGAGCTCCTCCTCGAGCGCGCGCACCTGGTGGCTGACCGCCCCGTGCGTGACGAACAGCTCGTCGGCGGCGCGCGAGAAGTTTTCGTGGCGGGCGGCAGCCTCGAATGCGCGAATCGCGTTCAGCGCGGGGAGCTGGCGCAGGTCCATTTGCTAATTTTCCTCACATCGACGTGAAAATTGGTCGTTTGGTCGGACGCCTGGAGATGAATACGATTGTAGCCATCGAAGCATTTTTGGCGGAGCGCATCATGCAAGAAATTTCTTCAAGCATCACGTTCGAGATTCCCCCCGGAGAAACCGTCCCGATGCGGGTGCAGCGCAGCACGCGGCTGACGGTCCAGTGCGGGCCGGTGTGGGCGACGCGCAGCAACGACGTCGGCGATTACTTCCTCGTGGACGGCGAAACGCTGCGGCTGCGCCGCGGCGAGCGCCTGTGGCTGAGCGCCGAGGGTGCGGGGAGTGCGTGCGTCGCGTTCTCGGTGTCGCGGCCGCCGAAGGAAGTCGCGCTGACGGGGCTCGCCCGGTTGCGCGAGCGCGTCGCGGCGCTGTTCCAGAACGGGTGGCGCACCGTCTGATGTCGTTCTGATCCGGCGGATGCCATCGATCCGTCCCTTTCCATAGCCGGCGAGACGTCCGGGTTTTCGGTAAACTACCGCCCATGTCCGTCTCGCCGGTTTCCACTGTGTCCACGCCTGTCGCCGCACCCGATTCGCCCGCAGCCCTTCCGGTCCCGCCGGTGACGGTACGCTGGCGCGGCGTCGAGCTGTACGACGTGAGCTTCGGCGCGATGCGCGCGTTCACCGATGCGCGCACCGCGGACACCGGCGACGAAATCTGGGTGGTCGAGCATCCGCCCGTCTATACGCTCGGGCAGGCGGGCGATCCGGCCCACCTGCTGGTCGCCGACAGCGGCATCCCGCTCGTCAAGGTCGACCGCGGCGGGCAAATCACCTATCACGGCCCCGGCCAGATCGTCATGTACCTGCTGCTGGACTTGCGCCGGCGCAAGCTGATGGTCCGCCCGCTGGTGTCCCGGATCGAGGAGGCCGTGATCGAAACCCTCGCGGCGTATAATCTCGCCTCGGTCCGCAAGGCGGGCGCGCCGGGCATCTACGTGGCGTCGGGCCTTCACGAGGGCGCGAAGATCGCGGCCCTCGGCCTGAAGATCCGCAACGGCTGCAGTTATCACGGGCTGAGCCTGAACGTGAAGATGGATCTGCGCCCGTTTCTCGCGATCAATCCGTGCGGCTATGCCGGACTGGAAACCGTCGACATGGCGAGCCTCGAGGTTGCCGCCGACTGGAACGACGTCGCCCATACGCTGGTGCGCCGTCTGATTGTCAACCTCGACGGCGCATCCGCGGCCGCCGACAAGCCGCAGGCACTGGAACATTCGAATGACTGACTTGACCGCTTCCCCCGCACCGGCCGATTCGGCCGCGACCCCTGCCTACGATCCGACCGCCAAGCAGAAGGCGCAGGCGAAGACGGCGCGCATCCCGATCAAGGTCATTCCGATCGAGCGGCTGAAGAAGCCCGAGTGGATTCGCGTGAAGGCGGCCACCGGCAGCTCGCGCTTCAACGAGATCAAGACGATCCTGCGCGAGCACAACCTGCATACGGTGTGCGAGGAAGCGAGCTGCCCGAACATCGGCGAGTGCTTCGGCAAGGGCACCGCGACGTTCATGATCATGGGCGACAAGTGCACGCGCCGCTGCCCGTTCTGCGACGTCGGCCACGGCCGTCCCGATCCGCTCGACACCGACGAGCCGAAGAACCTCGCGCGCACGATCGCCGCGCTGAAGCTCAAGTACGTGGTGATCACGAGCGTCGACCGCGACGACCTGCGCGACGGCGGCGCCGCCCACTTCGTCGAGTGCATCCGTGAAGTGCGCGAGCAGTCGCCGGAAACGCGCATCGAGATCCTGACGCCGGACTTCCGCGGCCGCCTCGACCGCGCGATTTCGATCCTCAACGCCGCGCCGCCGGACGTGATGAACCACAACCTCGAAACGGTGCCGCGCCTGTACAAGGAAGCGCGCCCGGGTTCGGACTACGCGCACTCGCTGAAGCTCCTGAAGGACTTCAAGGCGCTGCATCCGGACGTCGCGACGAAGTCGGGCCTGATGGTCGGCCTCGGCGAGACCGAAGAGGAAATCCTGCAGGTGATGCGCGACCTGCGCGCGCACGACGTCGACATGCTGACGGTCGGCCAGTACCTGCAGCCGTCCGAGCACCACCTGCCGGTGCGCGCGTACGTGCATCCGGATACGTTCAAGATGTACGAGGAAGAGGCGTACAAGATGGGCTTCACGCACGCGGCCGTCGGCGCGATGGTGCGCTCGAGCTATCACGCCGACCTGCAGGCGCATGGGGCCGGGGTGGTCTGAGCGTCCGCCTCGTTGCCGCTTCGTCGTCGGACGAGCCTGGAAAAGCCCGCACGCTGCGGGCTTTTCATCTTTCAAACTTCATTTGGCCATTCGGCAACGGAAATGACCGCAGCCCCAAAGCAGGCAGCGTCATTTCGCCGATCGTGTCGACACTGTGGTCATACAGGTCGTCGCCCGCAGCGCCGCTATGATTCTCGTCGCTGGACCCCGACGGCGCGTTGACCCATTGCAGGGTCAACTCGAACCTCGCGGTGTCCCTGCTGTGGCCACTCGAAGTGAATACGCTCAGCGGTATCTGTCCCGAGACCGTCACCGATTTCGGCCATCGGCTACCGTCGGCTGCCCCGACCGAAAGGTCACATCGCCGTGAAGCGCCGTAAGCGAAGACGGGCGAGCGTTTGCAGCGATCAAAGCGATAGACGACGACCGACGCTGCAGCATTGGGGGCATTTTCGAGGTCTGTCGTCCCGAAGGTCGAGATCGTGACGGCGGTCTGAGTCACGCCGCACGAGTCGAGCACCGTACCATACGCGGTTGCGGAGACCCGGCTGAAGGGAGGCCGGCCAGCCTGTGCATCTGCGCGGAGTGGTGAAGCCAGAAGCACGATGGCAAATGCCGCTGCAACCAGCCGACCCAACGCATGTTCGATCTTGGCGCGCAGACAGGCCGAACCAGGACTTATCACGAGACGCGCCTCCGGTTTCGCTCTTCTGCAGGCTGATTGGTTTGCCCGGGCGCCGATCGAACGCGAGACGGCGCGGGCTTCCGGGGCGCTGCATATATCGGGCCAGGCCAGCGAATATGCGGCTCTCGGCCTGTCGGTTGAGCGTCCGGTAGCGATGTGGCCGGGTGAACGTTGCGGAATTGAATCGTGGCGTTGCCGGGCCAGGCTGCGTCCTGGCAAAGAGGGCTCCCGGACCCGCAGCGGGCGCGTGTCCGGAGAGCCGGATGGACCGATTCATCGTTGACACGTGCGGTTCCGCCAGAGGCGGCTTGCGCACGACAATCGCCACCCGACCGGACGCGCGATCCAATCCAGCGTGGAAAGCAAAGCTGAAACGTCGTCGATAGCTTCGCAGGATAAGTTCGCTCCCGCCGCGCGCAAACCTCCTATAGTCGGCTCTCTCGTTGAATCGCCAGAATGCCGAAGGAGAGCCGCATGCCCCGTTTCAGCCTCATCCGCCGCGCCGCTGCCGCGCTGACCGCGCTCGCCGCCTTTGCCGCGCCCGGCGCGGCGCACGCCGAATCGCGCGAGGTCGTGATCGCCTACCAGGACATGGTCGTGCCGTGGCGCTACGCGCAGGCGAGCGGCGAGGTCGAGAAGGCAACCGGCTACAAGGTCACGTTCCGCAAGCTCGACAGCGGCGCGGACGTGATCCGCGCGCTAGCGTCGGACTCGGTGCAGCTCGGCGAGGCCGGCTCGAGCCCGATCGCGGCCGGCCTGTCGCAGGGGCTCGACATCTCGCTGTTCTGGATACTCGACAACATCAACGATGCCGAAGCGCTCGTCGCGCGCAACGGCTCCGGCGTGACGAGCGTCGCCGCGCTCAAGGGCAGGAAGATCGGCGTGCCGTTCGTGTCGACGTCGCACTTCCACACGCTCGTCGCGCTGCAGGCCGCGGGCGTCAACCCGAACGACGTGAAGATCGTCAACCTGCGCCCGCCCGAAGTCGCGGCGGCCTGGACGCGCGGCGACATCGACGCGACCTACATCTGGGATCCGGTGCTCGCGAAGGTCAAGCAGTCCGGCACGGTGCTGACGACATCCGGCCAGGTCGCGAAGCAGAGCGGCAAGGCCACCTTCGACGGCTTCGTCGTGAGCCGCAAGTTCGCGCGCGACAACCCCGAGTTCGTCACGCGCTTCGTCAAGGTGCTCGCGGCGGCTGACGCCGATTACCGCGCGCACGCCGCCGCATGGAAGGTCGGTTCGCCGCCGGTCGCGGCCGTCGCGAAGGTGTCCGGCGCGAACGCGCAGGACGTGCCGGCGAGCCTCGCGCTCTACGCATTCCCGACGCCCGCCGAGCAGGCGTCGCCGACGTGGCTCGGCGGCGGCGCGCAGTCGGGCGCCGCGAAGTCGCTCGCGGCGACGGCCGCGTTCCTGAAATCGCAGGGCACGATCCAGACGGTGCTCGCCGACTACTCGGTCGGCGTCGATCCGCAGTTCGTGCAGAAAGCCGCGCGCTGAGCGCGACGACGCATCGCGGAGCCAGACATGAGCACGCTCGAAGTCCGTCAGGTATCGGTCGCCTATCCGGGCGAGCGCGGGCGTCCGACGACGCAAGCGCTCGCGCAGGTCGACCTGCGCATCGACGCGGGTGAATTCGTCGTCGCGCTCGGCGCGTCGGGGTGCGGCAAGACGACGTTGCTGAACTGCATGGCCGGCTTCGTCGCGCCGACGACCGGTGACGTGCGGGTCGACGGCGTACCCGTGACGGGCCCCGGCGCCGACCGCGGCGTGGTGTTCCAGAAATACGCGCTGCTGCCTTGGCTCGACGTGCTCGACAACGTCGCGCTCGGGCTGCGCTTCGCGCGCGTGCCGAAGGCCGAACGCGCGGCGCGCGCACGGGAGATGCTCGCGCTCGTCGGGCTCGAGCGCCATGCGCATGCGCGCGTCTACGAGCTGTCGGGCGGGATGCAGCAGCGCGTCGGCATCGCGCGCGCGCTTGCGAGCGATCCGCGTGTGCTGCTGATGGACGAGCCGATGGGCGCGCTCGACGCGATGACGCGCGGCACGATGCAGGCGCTCGTGCTCGATGTGTGGGCGCGCACCGGCAAGACGGTGTTCTTCATCACGCACGACGTCGAGGAGGCGCTGTTTCTCGCGACGCGGCTCGTCGTGATGACGCCCGGCCCGGGCCGGATCGCCGACACCTTCGAACTGCCGTTCGCGCGCCGCTACGTCGAATCGCGCGACGCGCGCGGGGTGAAGTCGTCGCCCGATTTCATCGCGTGGCGCGAGCGGCTGATCGCGTATCTGCATCGCGACGAAGCGGGTGGAGAAGCGCTCGGGGGACCGGTCGGAGAAGCGGCGTGATGCGCGAGCTGGCGCGGCAGGGCGCGTCCAGCGGGCGCGGTCGGTACGGTACTTTGCACAGGCAGGACAGCATGAGCACACAGGATTCGTGGGCGGCCGATCGCGCGGCCGCCGGTTTCGAGCAGGACGATCGCACCGCGTCGCCGCGCGCCTTCGCTGCCGCCGCCCGGCCCGCTCGCGCATCGCGCCGCTACCGGTTGCCGGGGCAGGGGAAGACGGGCGTGCTGAGCGCGGCGACGGTCGCGGCGCTCGCCGTGCTGTGGTGGGTCGCGACGCACCGGCAATGGCTGCCGCCGCTGTTCCTGCCCGCGCCGGAAGCGGTATGGACGGCGTTCGTCGACGCGTGGCACGGCCGCATCCAGGGTGGGCTGCCGCTGTCCGAGCATCTGCTGTGGAGCGCCGCGCGCGTGTTCGGCGCGTTCGTGCTGGCGACCGCGTTCGGCGTGCCGGCCGGCATCCTGATGGGCGTGAGCCGCGTCGCGCGCGGCGTGCTCGATCCGCTGCTGGAGTTCTACCGGCCGCTGCCGCCGCTCGCGTACCTGCCGCTCGTCGTGATCTGGTTCGGGATCGACGAGACCGCGAAGCTCGTCGTGATCTTCCTCGCGTGCTTCGCGCCGGTCGCGATGGCGGCGCGCGCGGGCGTGCGGGCCGCGACGGTCGAGCAGATCAACGCCGCGTATTCGCTCGGCGGCAGCTTCGCGCAGATCGTGCGGCACGTGGTGCTGCCCGCCGCGCTGCCGGAAGTCCTCACCGGGCTGCGGATCGCGATCGGCTTCGGCTGGACGACGCTCGTCGCGGCCGAGATGGTCGCCGCGACGGCCGGGCTCGGGCAGATGGTGCTGAATGCATCGAGCTTCCTGCGCACCGACATCGTCGTGATGGGCATCCTGATCATCGGCGCGATCGCGTGGCTGTTCGACCTCGGGATGCGCTGGGTCGAGCGGCGGGTCGTGCCGTGGAAGGGCAGGGGGTAAGCGCGTGACGCGTGCGCGTCGTCCGCTCAATCCCCCATCGCAATCCCCTCGCGCCGCGGATCGGCGCCGCCGAACCACACCGTTTGCCCCTGCACGTTCAGCCGCTGGATGCCCTGCAGCCCCGAGTTCATCTCGACGACCTGCACGGTGTGGCCGCGTCCCTTCAGCGCGTCGACGAGCGTGTCGGATACGCGGCCGCGCTCGAGCTGCGTCGGCCCGTTCATCGACCCGAAGTTCGGCAGCGCGATCGCCTGCTGCATCGTCATCCCCCAGTCGAGCACGCCGACCAGCGCTTTCGCGACGTGGTTGATGATCGCCGGCCCGCCCGCGGAGCCGACGATCAGCGTGACCTGCTTCGTCTTCCTGTCGAACACGAGCTCCGGCGACATCGACGAGCGCGGCCGCTTGCCGGCCTGCACGCGGTTCGCGACCGGCCGGCCGTTCTCGCTCGACACGAACGAGAAATCGGTGAGCTGGTTGTTCAGCATGAAGCCGCGCACCATCATGCGCGAGCCGAACGCATCCTCGACGCTTGTCGTCATCGACAGCGCCTGCCCGTGGCGGTCGACGATCGCGATGTCGGAGGTCGACGGCAGCTCGGGGCTGCGGTCGTCGGCCATCGCGAGCGCCGCGCCCTGCGGCGTGCCGGCCTGCGCGGCGCCCATGCTGCCGTCGCCGATCAGCCGCGCGCGCTGCGCGAGATACGACTTGTCGACGAGGCTCGCCCAGTTGCCGCCCGGCAGCGGCACGAAGTCCGGATCGGCGACGTAGCGCGCGCGGTCCGCATACGCGAGGCGCCCGGCCTCGCTGAACAGGTGCGCGGCGAACGGCGTCGGCTCGAAGCCGACGTCGTTGCGCACCGGCTTCTGCGCGCCGATCTGCTGCCAGTCGGGCATCGCCTCGAGAATGCCGAGCATCTGCGCGATCGCGAGGCCGCCCGACGACGGCGGCGGCATCCCGCAGACGATCGAGCGGCGGTAATCCGCGCACAGCGGCTCGCGCACCTTCGCCTTGTAGCGTGCGAGGTCCTGCAGCGACAGCAGGCCCGGGTTGGCCGGATGCTTCCTGACCTTGGCGACGATGTCGCGCGCGATCGCGCCGGTGTAGAACGCGTTCGCGCCGTGATCGGCGATCTGGCGCAGCACGACCGCGAGCGCCGGGTTCTTGAGGACCGTGCCGGCCGCCTTCGGCGTGCCGTCCGGGTTGTAGAAATACGCGCGCGCGGCCGGGTCCTTCATCAGATAGCGGTCGTTCGCGATCAGCGTCGCGAGCCGCGGGCTGATCGTGAAGCCGTGCTGCGCAAGGGCGATCGCCGGCTGGAACAGCCGCCGCCACGGCAGCCTGCCATGCGCGCGATGCGCGGCCTCCAGCATCCGCAGCACGCCCGGCGCGCCGACCGAACGCCCGCCGACGACGCCTTCGTAGAAGCTCATCGGCTGGCCGGTCGGGCCGTAGAACAAGCGGTCGGTGGCGGCGGCCGGCGCGGTTTCGCGGCCGTCGTACGCCTGCGTCGCCTTGCCGTCGAAATACAGCATGAACGCGCCGCCGCCGATGCCCGACGATTGCGGCTCGACGAGCGCGAGCACCATCTGCGTCGCGATCGCCGCGTCGATCGCGGTGCCGCCGGCCTTCAGCATCGTGTAGCCGGCTTGCGCCGCGAGCGGATTCGCGGCCGCGATCATGTCGTGCTGCGCGGTCCAGCCCGGCTTGTCGGCCCAGCCCGACGACAGTTCGGGCGCGTGCGCGGCAGGCGCGACGGGGCTGGATGCGGCAACGGGTGCGGTGGTGCTGGCGGCGGCGCCGGCGGGCGGCACGGGGGACGTGCAGGCGGCATTGAGCGCGACGAGCGCGGCGGCGGCGGCAAGCGTCGCCCAGGCGCGCGGGCGCGGACGAATCCGGTCGGACATTGAACCCTCGGCAGGAGTGAATGCTGAAACGGCGCAACAGGGAACGACAGGGAGCGGCAGGCTCCGGCGGGCTATTGTCGCCGCGCCGTGCGCGGGTTGTCATCCGACAGGAAACCCTGACGCAGCGCGTCGGGCCCGCCCCGGCCGGTCTTTCCGGCCTGTTCGAGGACGAACTCTATGAACGTCGCGGTCGCGCGCGTGTGATGCCGGTTCGGCATGTAGAGCATGTACATGTGCGTGCCGAAGATGGACAGCCGGTACGCGTCGAGCGACGTGACGACCGCGCCGCGCCGCGCGTCGTCGTGCACGACGTAGTCCGGCACGATGCCGACGCCGAGCCCGGCGAGGATCGCCTGCCGCAGGAACAGGAAGTTCTCGGAGATCAGCGTCGGCTCGAGCAGCACCTCGTGGCGCTCGTCGCCGAGATACGCGGCGATGCGCAGCTGCCGTCCCATTACCGTCGCGGTGATCACGGGCGCGCCCGCCAGCGCGTCGAGGCTCGCCGGCATCCCGTGCGCGGCCGCGAACGCGGGCGACGCGCACGCGACGTAGCGCACCGCGCCCATGTCGCGCGCGACGAGGTTCTGCGGCGGCTCGGACATCACGCGGATCGCGATGTCGACCTCGTCGCGCACGAGGTCCTCGACGCGGTTCTCGAACACGACGTCGAGCACGATGCCCGGATGCAGCCGCTTGAACGCGAGCAGCCATTCCGACATCACGAGCTGCCCGTAGCCGCTCGGCACCGACAGCCGCACGCGGCCCTGCAGGTCCTGGCCGAGCGTCGTCACCGACTCCTGCGCGGCGAGCAGCTCGTTGCGAATGCGCCGGCCGTGCTCGTAGAGCTTCAGGCCGATCTCGGTCGGCTCGATGCGGCGCGTCGTGCGCCGCACGAGCTGCTGGCCGATCGAGCGCTCGAGCTGGTTGAGCCGGTAGCTGACGTTCGCACGGCTCATCTTCAGCCGCTGCGCGGCCTTGCTGAGATTGCCGGCGTCGAGAATCTCGACGAGCAGCGTCAGCGCGTTCAGGTCCATGTCGAAGGTCTCCTCATCGCGCCCTGTTAATGGTTCGCAAGCATTCAGTGTCAAGCCGGATTTGACAGCTTGTTAAAGCGCGCTGGAATTGTCAATGAATCTCGATCAATCGAGAATCGTGTCATACCCGGCGGCTCGCCGGAGACCTTTACCGTTTTCGATGGGACCCGAGACACGATGAACGTATCCACCTCGCCCGATACCGGCACGGTCACGCACGAACGGCGCGACAAGGTGCTCGTCGTCACGATCGACCATGCGCCCGTCAATGCGCTGTCCGCCGACGTGCGGCGCGGCCTTGCCGATGCGCTCGACGCCGCGCAGCGCGACGCCGCGATCCACGCGGTGCTGATCGTCGGCGCCGGGCGCAACTTCATCGCCGGCGCGGACATCCGCGAATTCGGCAAGCCGCCGGCGCCGCCGTCGCTGCCCGACGTGTGCGAGCGGATCGAGTCGAGCGCGAAGCCGGTCGTGGTCGCGCTGCACGGCGCGACGCTCGGCGGCGGCCTCGAAGTCGCGCTCGCCGCGCATTACCGGCTTGCGGTGCCGGGCGCGAAGCTCGGGCTGCCCGAAGTGACGCTCGGCCTGCTGCCGGGCGCGGGCGGCACGCAGCGCGCGCCGCGGCTGATCGGCGCGAAGGCCGCGCTCGACCTGATGCTGTCCGGTCGCCACGCGGGCGCGGACGAGGCGCTTGCGCTCGGCCTCGTCGACCGCCTCGCGCACAGCGACGACACGCTCGCCGAAGGGCTCGCCTATGTGCAGGAACTGCTGTCGCTCGGCGCGAGCGCACGGCGCGCGCGCGACGCGCAGGGGCTCGCGGATCGCGCGGCCGCACAAGCCGCGATCGACGCGGCGCGCGCCGAGCTCGCGAAGAAGTCGCGCGGGCTGTTCTCGCCGGCGAAGATCGTCGACGCGGTCGAGGCCGCGCTCACGCTGTCGTTCGACATGGGGATGAGGCTCGAGCGCAGCCTGTTCCTGCAATGCGTCGACAGCCCGCAGCGCGCGGGCCTCGTGCATGCGTTCTTCGCGGAGCGCGAGGCGGCGAAGGCGCCCGAGGCGCGCCGTGCGAGCGCGCGGCCGGTCGAGCGGATCGGCGTGGTCGGCGGCGGCACGATGGGCGCCGGCATCGCAGTCGCGGCGCTCGATGCCGGGCTCCCGGTAACGATGATCGAGCGCGACGACGCGTCGCTCGCGCGCGGCCGCGCGCACGTCGAGAAGGTGTACGACGGGCTCGTCGCGAAGGGCCGCATGACGCCCGCCGCGCACGCGGCACGGCTCGCGCGCTTCAAGGGCAGCACGTCCTACGACGCGCTCGCGCAGGCCGACGTCGTGATCGAGGCCGTGTTCGAGGACATGGCGGTCAAGCAGGCCGTGTTCGCCGAGCTCGCTCGCGCGTGCAAGCCGGGCGCGGTGCTCGCGACCAACACGTCGTATCTCGACATCGACCGGATCGCCGCGAGCATCGACCGGCCGTCCGACGTGATCGGCCTGCACTTCTTCTCGCCGGCCAACGTGATGAAGCTGCTCGAGATCGTCGTGCCGGCGCGCGTGAGCCCGGACGTCGTCGCGACCGCGTTCGAGCTCGCGAAAAAGCTGAAGAAGACGCCGGTGCGCGCGGGCGTGTGCGACGGCTTCATCGGCAACCGCATCCTCGCCGTCTATCGCACCGCGGCCGACTATCTGATGGAAGACGGCGCATCGCCGTACCGGATCGACGGCGCGGTGCGCGCGTTCGGCTTCCCGATGGGGCCGTTCCAGGTCGTCGACCTCGCGGGCGGCGACATCGGCTGGGCGACCCGCAAGCGCCGCGCGGCGACGCGCGATCCGCGCGCCCGCTACGTCGGGATTTCCGACCGGCTGTGCGAGCGCGGCTGGTTCGGCCAGAAGACCGGGCGCGGCTACTACCTGTATCCGGACGGCGCGCGCACCGGCACGCCGGACCCGGAGGTGGAGGCGATCGTCGCCGACGAGCGCGCGAACAAGGGCGTCACGCCGCGCACGTTCACCGACGACGAAATCCAGCGCCGCTATCTCGCCGCGATGATCAACGAAGGCGCGAACGTCGTGCACGAGCGGATCGCGCTGCGCCCGCTCGACGTCGACGCGGTGTTCCTGCACGGCTACGGCTTCCCGCGCCATCGCGGCGGCCCGATGCACTACGCGGACACGGTCGGCCTCGCGAACGTGCTGGCCGACATCCGCGCGTTCGCGAAGGAGGATCCGCTGTTCTGGAAGCCGTCGCCGCTCATCGTCGAACTCGTCGCGCGCGGCGCGGACTTCGCCAGCCTGAACCGTCCCGACTGAACGTCGCCCCGAATTCATTACGGATACCCGATGGATCTCAATTTCACTCCCGAAGAAGAGGCGTTTCGCGCCGACGTGCAGCGCTTCCTGCATGAGCAGCTTCCCGAACGCATTTCCCGCAAGGTGAAGGGCGGGCTGCGCCTGACGCGCGACGACATGCGCGAATGGCACGCAATCCTCCACGCGCGCGGCTGGCTCGCGAGCCACTGGCCGCGCGAGTTCGGCGGCCCCGGCTGGAGCGTCGCGCAGAAGTTCCTGTTCGACAACGAGTGCGCGCTCGCGGGCGCGCCGCGCATCGTGCCGTTCGGCGTGAACATGCTCGGCCCGGTGCTGATCAAGTACGGCAGCGACGCGCAGCAGCGCTACTGGCTGCCGCGCATTCTCGACGGGTCGGACTGGTGGTGCCAGGGCTACTCGGAACCGGGCGCGGGCTCGGACCTCGCGGCGGTGAAGACGAGCGCGGTGCGGGGCGTCGATGCACAGGGCAACCACTACGTCGTCAACGGCCAGAAGACGTGGACCACGCTCGGCCACTACGCGAACATGATCTTCTGCCTCGTGCGCACCGCGACCGACGTGCGCAAGCAGGAAGGCATCAGCTTCCTGCTGATCGACATGAACACGCCCGGCGTCGAGGTACGCCCGATCGTCACGCTCGACGGCGAGCACGAGGTGAACGAGGTGTTCTTCACCGACGTGCGCGTGCCGGTCGAGAACCTCGTCGGCGAGGAGAACCGCGGCTGGACCTATGCGAAATACCTGCTGACCTACGAGCGCACCAACATCGCGGGCGTCGGCTTCTCGACGGCCGCGCTCGACCGGCTGCGCGCGGTCGCCGCGAAGGTGCGCAAGAACGGCCGGCCGCTCGCCGACGATCCGTTCTTCGCGGCGCGCGTCGCGCGCGTCGAGATCGAGCTCGACAACATGAAGACGACCAACCTGCGCGTGCTGGCCGCGGTGGCGGGCGGCGGCGCACCGGGCGCGGAAAGCTCGATGCTGAAGATCCGCGGCACGCAGATCCGCCAGGAGATCACCGCGCTGATGCGGCGCGCGATGGGGCCGTATGCGCAGCCGTTCGTCGACGAAGCGCTCGACGCCGGTTACGACGGCGAGCCGGTCGGGCCGGAAGAGGCCGCGAGCGCCGCGCTGCAGTACTTCAACAACCGCAAGCTGTCGATCTTCGGCGGCTCGAACGAGATCCAGAAGAACATCATCGCGAAGATGATGCTCGGCTTGTAAGGAACGCTGATGGACTTTCGACATACCGAAGACCGCCGGATGCTGGCGGACACGCTGAACCGCTTCATCGCCGAACAGTACGCGTTCCCGGTGCGCGACCGCATCGCGCAATCGGCGGCCGGCTTCGACCGGACGATGTGGGAACGCTTCGCCGAACTCGGCGCGATCGGCGCGCTGTTTCCCGAAGCCGACGGCGGCTTCGGCGGCGCGGGCTTCGACATCGCGGTCGTGTTCGAATGCCTCGGGCGCGGGCTCGTCGTCGAGCCGTTCCTCGGCGCGCTGCTCGCGGGCCGCGCGCTCGCGCTGGCCGGCGGCGACGCGCATCGCGCGAAGCTCGCCGCGCTGATCGACGGCAGCGCAAGCGCCGCGTTCGCTCACGACGAGCCGGGCTCACATTACGAACTGACCACCGTGCGCACGCGCGCGGAGCGGCACGGCGACGGCTGGGCCCTGACGGGCGCGAAGGGCATCGTCGACCAGGCCGCGCAGGCGGCGTTCTTCGTCGTGTCCGCGCGCACGGCCGGCAGCGACGACGATACGGACGGCATCGGCCTGTTCGTCGTGCCGGCGGATGCGCCGGGCGTGTCATTGCGCGATTACCGGAAGATCGACGGCGGCCGCGCGGCGGAAGTGCGCTTCGATCGCGTCGCGCTGCCGGCCGGCGCGGCGCTCGGCGATCCGCACCAGGGCGCGGCATTGCTCGAACACGTGCTCGGCTACGGGCTGCTCGCGCTGTCGGCCGAAGCGCTCGGCGCGATGGACGTCGCGAAGGAACACACATTGGACTACCTGCGCACGCGCAAGCAGTTCGGGATGCCGATCGGCAGCTTCCAGGCGCTGCAGCACCGGATGGCCGACCTGCTGCTCGAAGTCGAGCAGGCGCGCTCGGCGGTGATCAACGCGGCCGCGCAGCTCGATGCGCCGCGCGTGACACGCGAACGCGCGCTCGCGGCAGCCAAGTACAGCATTGGCCGGATCGGCACGCTGGTCGCGGAAGAGAGCATCCAGTTGCACGGCGGGATCGGGATGACGTGGGAGCTGCCGCTGTCGCATTACGCGAAACGTCTCGTGATGATCGATCACCAGCTCGGCGACGAGGATCACCATCTCGCGCGCTACATCGCGTTGTCGAAACAGTAAAAAGCGCATAACGCGAATGGAGGAGACAAGGATGACGAACGAACCGCGCGCGTTGCCGCTGGCCGGTGTGAAGGTGCTCGATTTCTCGCGTGTGCTCGCGGGCCCGTGGTGCGCGATGGTGCTCGCCGATTTCGGCGCGGAAGTGATCAAGGTCGAGCATCCGGCGCGCGGCGACGACACGCGCGACTGGGGGCTGCGGATCGGAGACACCGAGACCACGTATTTCAACAGCGTGAACCGCAGCAAGCGGTCGATCTGCGTCGACCTGCAGACGGAAGCCGGGCAGCGCGTCGCGCGCGAGCTGGCCGCGCAGGCCGATGTGCTGATCCACAACTTCAAGTTTGGCGGCGCGGAAAAGCTCGGCCTCGGCTACGACGCGCTGGCCGAACTGAATCCGCGCCTCGTGCACTGCGCGATCTCAGGCTACGACCGTTCGGGCGCCGAGGCCGCGCGGCCCGGCTACGACCTCGTCGTACAAGGCGAGGCCGGGCTGATGGCGCTGAACGGCGAGGCCGGCCAGCCGCCGCTGAAGTTCGGCGTCGCGGCGGTCGACCTGTTCACCGGGATGTATTCGGCGCAGGCGATCCTGGCCGCGCTGTACGAGCGCCATGCGACGGGGCGCGGGCGGCGCATCGAGATGGCGCTGTTCGACTGCGGGCTGATGATCACCGCGTACTACGGGCTCGACGCGTTGCTGATGGGCGAGGACCCGCCGCGCTACGGCAACGCGCATCCTTCGATCGTGCCGTACGGCGTGTTCGACGCGGCCGACGGCCCGCTCGTGATCACGGTTGGCAACAACACGCAGTTCGCGCGCTTTTGCGATGCGATCGAGCGGCCCGATCTCGCGGCCGACGCGCGTTACAAGACCAACCTCGGCCGCTCGGAGAATCGCGCCGATCTGCTGCCCGAGATTCGCCGCGAACTCGCACGCCGGTCGCGCGCGACGCTGCTGACGGCGCTCGCCGATGCGGGCATTCCGTGTGGCGAAGTGCTCGGGCTGCACGAAGCGCTGACGTCCGAGCGCGCGACCCGCGCGGGGCTCGTCACGCGACAGCCGCATCCGGTCGCGGGCGGCGTCGACGTGCTCGCGCCGCCGTATCGATTCGACGGTGCGCGGCTGCCGGTGCGCGGCGCGCCGCCGGTGCTCGGTGCGGATACGGACGCGGTGCTCGGCGGCTGGCTCGGGATGTCGGCCGACGATGTCGCGCGGCTGCATGCGGACCGCATCGTGTAACGCGTTTTCTTGCCGCCGCGGCGCGGGCGGATCGGATCGCGCGCCGGCCATCCACAAGACAACCCTCGCGAAACGACGAGGAGACATTGGAGACAACATGGAGCTTTCCGTCATCGAATCGGTCACGGCGCGCCGCGACTACCAGCAACTCGTGCGCGCGCGGCGCCGCTTCAGCTTCACGCTGACGGCGCTGATGGTCGCCACGTACTACGGCTTCATCCTGCTCGTCGCGCTCGCGCCGCACGTGCTCGCGACGCCGCTGTACCGCGGCGCGACGACGACGGTCGGGATCGCCGCGGGCATCGCGATCATCCTGGTCGCGATCGGCCTGACCGCGTGCTACGTGCTGCGCGCGAATCGTGCGTTCGACCGCCGGGTCGACGCGATCCTGCAGCGTTCTTGACGGAGGCCGACATGCGACGCACATCGATCGCGCTCGGCGCGCTTGCCTCTCTCGTTTCTTCCGCCGCCCATGCGGTATCCGTCGCCGGCCCGATGCCCGACAAGGTCGAGCTGAATCCCGTCGCGATCGGCATGTTCTTCGCGTTCGTGTTCGCGACGCTCGCGCTCACGCGCTGGGCCGCGCGCCGCACGCGCTCGGCGCGCGACTTCTACACGGCGGGCGGCGGCATCACCGGCCTGCAGAACGGCCTCGCGATCGCCGGCGACTACATGTCGGCCGCGTCGTTCCTCGGTCTCTCCGGGATGGTGTTCATGTTCGGCTTCGACGGGCTCATCTATTCGATCGGCTTCCTCGTCGGCTGGCCGTTCGTGATGTTCCTGATCGCCGAGCCGCTGCGCAACCTCGGCAAATTCACGTTCGTCGACGTCGTCGCGTACCGCTTCGCGCAGCGGCCGATCCGGCTCCTGACGTCCGCGAATGCGCTGACGATCGTCGTGCTGTACCTCGTCGTGCAGATGGTCGGTGCGGGCAAGCTGATCCAGCTGCTGTTCGGGCTGTCGTACGGCACGGCCGAGCTGATCGTCGGCGTGCTGATGGTCGTCTACGTGTTCTTCGGCGGGATGACCGCGACCACCTGGGTGCAGGTGATCAAGGCCGTGCTGCTGCTGTGCGGCGCGACGCTGCTCGCGTTGCTGGCGCTCGGCGAATTCGGCTTCAGCGTCGACGAGATGTTCCGCCGCGCGGTGGCCGTGCATCCGGGCGCGCTCGGCATCATGGGGCCCGGCAAGCTGATCCGCGATCCGGCCAACGCGCTGTCGCTCGGCATCGCGCTGATGTTCGGCACGGCCGGCTTCCCGCACATCCTCATGCGCTTCTTCACGGTGCCGAACGCGAAGGAGGCGCGCAAGTCGGTGCTCTACGCGACCGGCTTCATCGGCTACTTCTACCTGCTGACGTTCGTGATCGGCTTCTCGGCGATCGTGCTGCTCGCGCAGCATCCCGAATTCTTCCGGCTCGGCGCGGGCGGCACCTTCAACCTGACGCACGACCTGCTCGGCGGCTCGAACATGGTCGCGGTGAAGCTTGCGCAGGCGGTCGGCGGCAACTGGTTCTACGGCTTCATCGCGGCGGTCACGTTCGCGACGATCCTCGCGGTGGTCGCGGGCCTCACGCTCGCCGGCGCGACGACGATCTCGCACGACCTGTATGCGCAGATGTGGGCGCGCGGCAAGCCCGACGAGCGCCTGGAGATGCGCATCTCGCGCGCGGCGACGATCGCGCTCTCCGCGATCGCGATCGGGCTGTCGATCCTGTTCGAGCACGTCAATGTCGCGTTCATGGTCGGCCTCGTCGCGGCGGTCGCGGCGAGCGCGAATTTCCCGGTGCTCGCGATGTCGATCTTCTGGCGCGGGATGACGACGCGCGGCGCGGTGATCGGAGGCAGCCTCGGGCTCGCGTCGGCGGTCGTGCTCACGCTGCTGTCGAAATCGGTGTGGGTCGACGTGCTGCATCACGCGCACGCGCCGGTGTTCCTCGACAACCCGGCGCTCGTGTCGGTGCCGCTCGCGTTCGTCGGCATCGTCGTCGGCTCGCTGGCCGATCGCGGCGAGCGCGCGCGCCGCGAGCGCCACGCGTTTGCGCGGCAGGAGTTCTACGCGCAGACCGGCGTGCTGGCAGGGCAGGCCGTGCGGCACTGATTCATCTGATGAAACAATGAATCCGTCCGGATCGCCGGACGGATTCATTCCGGATTTCCGGAAACCCGGATTTACTTGCCTGCCGCATTGTGGGAAGTTCAACGAAAACAACGGCTTGAATGCTTTCGCGTGGCTGGCATCGACCTTGCAATATAAAAGGCACGGCCACCCTCGGCCGAACTACTACAGCAAGCAAGGAGACAACCGATGACCGACGCCCTCCTCCCCCTCCGGATGTCCTGAGGCATCGCTTGTTGCGGCACGGCAGCCGCGCGGGCGCATGACTTCCCCTGGCATTCGCCCGCGCGCGTGACGCCGCTTCCCGGCTCATCTACCCTTCATCAGGAATCATCGTGAAGAAGAAACCGTTCTACAAAGTGCTCTATGTGCAGGTGATCTTCGCCATCGTCGTCGGCGTGATCCTCGGTCACTACTATCCGTCGCTCGCCACCGAGATGAAACCGCTCGGCGACGGCTTCATCAAGCTGATCAAGATGGTGATCGGGCCGATCATCTTCTGTACGGTCGTGACCGGCATCGCCGGCATGGAGGACATGAAGAAGGTCGGGCGCGTCGGCGGCAAGGCGCTGCTGTACTTCGAGGTCGTGTCGACCTTCGCGCTGGTGCTCGGCCTCGCGGCCACGCACATCCTGCGTCCGGGCGTCGGCTTCAACATCGATCCGGCAACGCTGAACGGCAAGGAAGTCGCGTCGTACGCGGCGAAGGCGCATGGGCAGTCGACGGTCGACTTCCTGATGCACATCATCCCGAACACGATGGTCGACGCGTTCGCGCAGGGCGAGATCCTGCAGATCCTGCTGATCGCGCTCCTGTTCGGCAGCGTGCTCGCGCACCTCGGCGAGCGCGGCAAGGTCGTCACCGACTTCATCGACGGGATCACGCGCGTGCTGTTCGGCATCGTGCACATCGTCACGAAGCTCGCGCCGATCGGCGCGTTCGGCGCGATGGCGTTCACGATCGGCAAGTACGGCGTCGGCTCGCTGGTGCCGCTGCTCAAGCTGATCGGCACGTTCTACCTGACGTCGGTCGTGTTCGTGCTCGTCGTGCTCGGCACGATCGCGCGCATCACGGGCTTCTCGATCATCCGCTTCGTCGGCTACATCAAGGAAGAGCTGCTGATCGTGCTCGGCACGAGCTCGTCGGAAGCCGCGCTGCCGCAGCTGATGGAGAAGCTCGAGAAGGCGGGCTGCTCGCGCTCGGTCGTCGGCCTCGTCGTGCCGACCGGCTACTCGTTCAACCTCGACGGCACCAACATCTACATGACGATGGCCGTGCTGTTCATCGCGCAGGCGACCAACATCGAGCTGACCTGGATGCAGCAGCTCACGCTGCTCGCGGTCGCGATGCTGACGTCGAAGGGCGCGAGCGGCGTCACCGGCGCGGGCTTCATCACGCTCGCCGCGACGCTCGCCGTCGTGCCGACCATCCCGCTGTCCGGCATGGTGCTGATTCTCGGCATCGACCGCTTCATGAGCGAGTGCCGCGCGCTGACGAACATCGTCGGCAACGGCGTCGCGACGGTCGTCGTGTCCGCGTGGGAGAAGGAGCTCGACCGCAACAAGCTGCGCCAGGCGCTGAAGGGCGGCGGCGAAGTTTCCGCCACCGAGACGGCCGGCGTCTGACGCGATGAAGGAGCAGGCGGCGCTGCCCGCGGGCGGCGCGCCGCGCGACGGCGGCAGGGCAGGGGCGGGCGGCTATGACACAATAGACGATCCGCATCGCCAGGAAGCCGTCACCTTGAAGCGCCGCCTGCTCGTCCTCGTCGCGCTCGCCGCCGCGCTCGCCGCGGCGTGCGCGCTGACGTGGACCGTGACCTGGCAGCGCGGGGTCGCCGAACTGCAGCGCAATGCCGCGGTGCGCGTCGACCGCACGACCAACGCGCTGAAGAGCACGCTCGACCGCTACGAATCGCTGCCGTACCTGCTCGGCAGCCACCCGTACGTGCAGGAACTGCTCGCCGAGCCGAAGCGCGCCGACTACGCCGCGCGCGCGAACCGCTACCTCGAAGACCTCAACGAACACGCGCACGCGACCGTCACCTATCTCGTCGGCGCGGACGGCCTGTGCGTCGCCGCGAGCAACTGGCGCGCGCCCGAGAGCTTCGTCGGGATCGAATACCGTTTCCGCCCGTATTTCATCGACGCGATGAACGGCCAGGTCGGCCGCTTCTTCGGCATCGGCACGATCTCGCGCGACCCCGGCTACTACATCTCGCAGCCCGTGTGGCGCGACGGCCGGATCGTCGGCGTCGTCGTCGTGAAGCTCAACCTCGAATGGTTCCAGGGCGCCGACGCGTCCGAGCCGCTCGTCGTCGCGGACGACCACGGGGTCGTGTTCCTGTCGTCGGTGCCCGCGTGGAAATACCACACGCTCAAGCCGCTGGCCGGGCCCGTCGCCGCGTCGATCTACGAGACCCGCCAGTACGCGCAGCAGCCGGTCACGCCGTTGCCGCTGCGGGTCGAGCAGGTGCTCGATCCCGATGCGCAGATCGTGCGGCTCGGGCCGGGCCGCCGCGCGCCGCGCTATCTCGCGACGCAGCGCCGCATCGGCGAGCCGGACTGGCTGCTCGTCACGCTCGCGCCGATCGCGCCGGTCGACGCCGACGCGCGCAACGCGACGATCGTCACCGGCTTCGGCTTCGTGTCGGTCGCGCTGCTCGCGTTCTACTGGCGGATGCGCCGCGCGCGCGTGCGCGAGATGATCCGCAGCCGCGCGCTGCTGCAGCAGGCGTATGCGGAGCTGAACCGGCGCGTCGAGGAGCGCACGGCCGACCTGTCGGAAGCGAATGCGCAGCTGCAGAAGGAGGTCGGCGACCGGATTCGCGCCGAACAGGACCTGCGCGCCGCGCACGACGAGCTGATCCAGGCGAGCAAGCTCGCCGCGCTCGGCCAGATGGCGGCGGGCATCACGCACGAGCTGAACCAGCCGCTCGCCGCGCTGCGCAGCTTTTCCGACAACACGCGCGTGCTGCTCGACCGCGGCGAGCAGGCGGCCGCGCGCGAGAACCTCGAGGCGATCGCCGCGCTTACCGAGCGGATGGGCAAGATCACCAACCAGCTGAAGCTGTTCGTCGGCCGCGCACGGCCGCGCAACGAACAGGCGCTCGTCGTGCGCGCGCTGCGCAGCGTGCTCGCGCTGCTCGGCGAACGGCTGCGCGGCGTCGAGCTGGTGCTGACGCTGCGCGATGCGGCGGCGTCGCCCGCGCGGGATGCGCCGCTCGATCTCGCGAACGACCATCCGGAGCTCGTTGCGCGTTGCGAGGACCTGCGTCTCGAACAGGTGCTGATCAACCTGCTCGGCAACGCGCTGGATGCGGTCGCGGCGGGGGCCGCCCCACGGATGGCCGCCCCACGCATCGACGTAACGATCGAGGCGTCGGCCGCGACGCTCGCGATCCAGGTGCGCGACAATGGCCCGGGCATCGCCCCCGACCTGCTGCCGCGCCTGTTCGAGCCGTTCTTCACGACGAAGGAAATGGGGCGCGGGCTCGGCCTCGGGCTCGCGATCTCGTCGTCGATCGCGAGCGACGCGGGCGGCTCGCTGACCGCCCGCAACGCGCCGCGCGGCGGCGCGCTGTTCGTCTTGACGTTGCGGCGCGCCCGCACGCATCATCCGGACTCCGTGTCCGAGCGGACGGGCTCGCGCTAGCCGCCCGCCGCGCGCCGAATCGACCCGCGCCACACGCGACGCCCATCAGGAGCAAGTGAGTACGATGGCCAACCGGCTGCAAGTGATCTATATCGAAGACGACGCGCTCGTGCGCCGCGCGAGCGTGCAGAGCCTCCAGCTGGCGGGTTTCGACGTGACCGGCTTCGAGTCGGCCGAGGCCGCCGAGAAGGCGATCGTCGCCGATGCCGCCGGCGTGATCGTCAGCGACATCCGCCTGCCCGGCGCGAGCGGGCTCGACCTGCTCGCGCAATGCCGCGAGCGCGTGCCCGACGTGCCGGTGATCCTCGTCACCGGCCACGGCGACATCTCGATGGCAGTGCAGGCGATGCGCGACGGCGCCTACGACTTCATCGAGAAGCCGTTCGCCGCCGAGCGGCTGATCGAGACGGTGCGGCGCGCACTGGAGCGGCGCGAGCTCGTGCTCGAGAACCACGCGCTGCGCCGCGAGCTCGCCGAGCAGAACGTCGTCGCGCCGCGCATCATCGGCCGCAGCCCGGCGATCGAGCAGGTGCGCAAGCTGATCGCGAACGTCGCGCCGACCGATGCGTCGGTCCTCATCAACGGCGACACCGGCGCCGGCAAGGAGCTGATCGCGCGCAGCCTGCACGAGCTGTCGCCGCGCCGCGACAAGCCGTTCATCGCGGTGAACTGCGGCGCGCTGCCCGAGCCGATGTTCGAATCGGAGATGTTCGGCTACGAGCCCGGCGCGTTTACGGGCGCAGCGAAGCGCCGGGTCGGCAAGCTCGAATACGCATCCGGCGGCACGCTGTTCCTCGACGAAATCGAAAGCATGCCGCTCGCGTTGCAGGTGAAGCTGCTGCGCGTGCTGCAGGACGGCGTGCTGGAGCGGCTGGGCTCGAACCAGCCGATCCGCGTGAACTGCCGGGTCGTCGCGGCCGCGAAGGGCGACATGAGCGAGCTGGTCGCGGCCGGCACGTTCCGGCGCGACCTGCTGTACCGCCTCAACGTGGTGACGATCGCGCTGCCGCCGCTTGCCGAGCGCCGCGAGGACATCGTGCCGCTGTTCGAGCACTTCATGCTCGACGCGGCCGTGCGCTACGACCGCCCGGCGCCGGTGCTCACCGACCGGCAGCGCGCGAGCCTGATGCAGCGCGACTGGCCGGGCAACGTGCGCGAGCTGCGCAACGCGGCCGACCGGTTCGTGCTCGGCGTCGCCGACATGCCGCAGGATGCGGGCGCGGCCGGTGACGACGACGCGAACGAGCAGACGCTGAAGGAGCGGATCGAGCAGTTCGAGCGCGCGGTGATTGCCGAAGCGCTGAACCAGACGGGCGGCGCGGTCGCGGCGACCGCCGACCGGCTGCACGTCGGCAAGGCGACGCTCTACGAGAAGATGAAGCGCTACGGGCTGTCGGCCAAAGGCGATGCAGACCGCTGAAACGACACGGACCGCAGAACCGGTGCTGTCCGGTCATGCGGTCCGTCTTGGGGTCCTGCTTGCGGCGAGGCGCGCATCGCGCGCCTGTCGGCCGGTATCGGTCGGGGCGCTCAGGCGGCGTTGCCGAGCGCCTTCTTGAGCAGCGCGTCGAGCTCCGCGAACTGCGGGGCGCCGACATAGCGCTTCAGGATCTTGCCGTCCTTGTCGACGACGAAGGTCGTCGGCGTCAGCTGCACGTTGCCGAACTGCTTCGCGGCGCTGCCGTCGTCGAGCGCGACCTTGAACGGCAACTGGCGCGTCTGCGCGTAGTTCGCGACGTACATCGGCGGATCGTAGTTCATCGCGACCGCGACGAATTCCAGGCCCTGTCCCTTGAAGCGGTTGTAGGTCTCGACCATCTGCGGCATTTCCTGCATGCAGGTCGCGCAGCTCGTCGCCCAGAAGTTGACGAGGTAGACCTTGCCCTTCAGGTCGGACGCGGTCGAAATCTTCTGGCCCGACAGCAGCGTGAAGGTGGCGTCCGGCGCGCTGGACTTGCCGTTGAACGCGAAGAAGCCGGCCACGGCGATCGCGGCCACGACGACGACGGCCGCGACGTAGCGCATCGGGCTGGCGCGGCGGCCTTGGGTGGGAGGCGTGGAGTTCATCTGCGGGGCTCTCGGAGTCGGTCGACAGCGCAGGACATTGCGGTCGAAATTCGGCGTCCATTTTAGCGCGAATGCGGCGCGTGCACCGGAGGCCGCCGCGCATCCTCGGATGGCCGTTCGACGCATAATGCAGGCTTTGCCTGCTTCGATCCGCGTCATGCCGAAGGAACTTGCCGATTCGCTGCGTCCCCTTTTTCGTCGTGTTCGTCCGCTGCGGCAGTTCGCCGCAGCGCTCTGCGCGAGCGCCGCGCTGGCCGCGTGCTCGCCGTCCTTCGACTGGCGCACGCTGCACAGCGACGCCGGCTACACGATCGACCTGCCCGCCAAGCCGACCGTCGAGGAACACGCGGTCGCGATCGGCGGCACGCCGATGAAGATGCGAATGCAGGCCGCGCATGTCGGCGGCGCGGTGTTCGCGGTCGGTACGGTGATGCTGCCCGACGACCGCGACGACACCCGGCGCGCGGTGCTCGACTACCTGCGCGCGGGCCTGTCGCGCAACCTCGACGGCGCGCCGCAGACGGCCGCGGTGCCGGTGCCGCTCGCGGCGGGCGGCGCGGTGAACGGGCTCGAGCTGCGCGTCGCCGGCGCGGCGGCCGGGCCGGACCGCGCCCGCAAGACGATCGTGGCGCGGCTCGTCGCGCGCGGCAAGCATGCGTACCAGGCGGTCGTGATCGCCGACGCGCCGCTCGCGCCGGAACAGCTCGACCAGTTCTTCGGCTCGTTGAAACTCGACTGAACAGGGTGGGCGAGGGCGCCTCAGAGCGTCTTCGCTGACTGAAAGTTCCTTCGCAGCATTCGCTGCTAATCGCCGGATTTTGCTGGGCTTTTTCGGCTATCCACAGCGCATGTGGATAACTTTGTTGAAAAGTTGGCCGAATCAGCCGCCCGCCCGCGCCGGGCGGCCTTCCGGCCTGCTGGCGCGGCTGCTTGCCGTTTAAGAAAAGTCAATTAAAACAATGGCATGCGATTCGTGCATCAAGTATCGCCCGTCGCGACGCAATCCGGGCCCGGATGCGTGGAATTGTGCATAAGTCAAGTCTTGACAGCCAAATTTTGTCCTCAGAGTGAAGTCAGTGCGCGCCGGTAGCGGATCGCCTCGGCGATCTGCGCGGCGGTCGGCAGCGGATCGCCGGCAAGATCGGCGATCGTCCGCGCGACCTTCAGCACCCGGTAATACGCGCGCGCCGACCAGCCGAACCGCTCGCCGGCCTCGCGCAGCAGCCGCTCGCCTTCGTCGGTCGGCCGGCACAGGTCGTCGGTCTCGCGGCCGGTCAGCATGTGATTGGTCTTGCCCTGGCGGTCGAGCTGCAGCGCGCGCGCCTGCGCGACCCGCGCGGCGACCGTGGCGCTCGGCTCGCCGGGGGCCGACGCCCGTGCTGCGAGCTCGGCCGGCGTGAGCGCGGGCAGGTCGATCTGGATGTCGATGCGGTCGAGCAGCGGCCCGGACAGCTTGCGCAGGTAGCGCGCGGCGACGTCCGGCGAGCAGCGGCAGCGGCCGGACGGGTCGCCGTGCCAGCCGCACGGACACGGGTTCATCGCGGCGATCAGCTGGCACGAGGCGGGGAAATCCGCCTGCATCGCCGCCCGCGAGATCGTGATGCGGCCCGCTTCGAGCGGCTCGCGCAGCATTTCCAGCACGTGCCGGTCGAATTCCGGCAGCTCGTCGAGGAACAGCACGCCGAGGTGCGCGAGCGTGATCTCGCCCGGCTGCGGCGGATTGCGGCCGCCGACGAGCGCCGCGGCGCTCGACGAGTGGTGCGGCGTGCGAAACGGCCGCTGCCGCCACTGCGCAGGCGAGAAGCCGGCGCGGCTCGCCGACAGCAGCGCGGCCGACATGAGCGCTTCGTCGTCGGTCAGCGGCGGCAGCAGGCCCGGCAGCCGGGCGGCCAGCATCGACTTGCCCGCGCCGGGCGGCCCGACCATCAGCATGTGATGCCCGCCCGCGGCGGCGACCTCGAGCGCCCTCCGCGCGCCGCGCTGGCCGATCACGTCGGCGAGGTCGGGCGCGGCCGACGCCGGCCGGCCGTCGAGCCGCGGCGCGGCGACGGGGGCGAGCCGCCCGTCGGGCGCATCGGCCAAGTGCGCGCACAGCGCGGGGAGATCGGGCGCGCCGAATACGGTCACGCCCGGCACGAGCGCGGCTTCGGCTGCGCTGTCGAGCGGCAGGTAAAGCTCGGGGTCGCGGGACGGAGCGGCCGGCTCGGCGACGCCGGCATGCCGGTCGCGCGCGACGCCGCACGCCATCGCGAACGCGCCGCGCATCGGCCGCAGCGCACCGGTCAGCGACAGCTCGCCGGCGAATTCGCGGCCGGCCAGCGCGTCGGCCGGGATCTGGCCGTTCGCGGCGAGGATGCCGAGCGCGATCGGCAGGTCGAAGCGCCCCGATTCCTTCGGCAGGTCGGCGGGCGCGAGATTGACGGTGATACGGCGGACCGGAAATTCGAATCCGCAGTTCTGCAGCGCGGCGCGCACGCGCTCGCGGCTTTCGCGGACTTCGAGATCGGGCAGGCCGACGATCGAGAACGACGGCAGGCCGTTGGCGAGATGGACTTCGACGGTGACGTCCGGCGCGCGGCCGGCCGCCGGGGCGCGGCTGCGCACCAGGGCAAGCGACATGGCGAGGCTCCTGTTGAGCGGTCGGGCAGCGGGTCGGGCCGCCTGCCGCGGGAAAGGGAGGGATCGGTGCGCGCTTGCCGGCGTGGCGCGGAACAAAGAACGACGTGAGTACTACAGATCAGGGCATGGCTGACGAGCAGGCCGCGGCACGCGGCCTGCTCGTCATGCCTGCGAAATCAGGCTTGCGAAATCAGGCCTGTGAAGCGGCGAGCTTCTGCTCGAGTTCCGCGACGCGCTTTTCCAGCTCCTCGAGACGCACGCGGGTGCGGGCGAGCACCTGCGCCTGCGTGTCGAACTCCTCGCGCGTGACGAGATCGAGCTTCGAGAAGCCTTGCGACAGCATGGCCTTCACGTTGCGCTCGACATCCTTGGCCGGCGAGTTTTTCAGCAGGTCGCTGACGCGCGACTGCAGATCGTTGAAAACGTCGCTGGGTTGTTTCATGTGATTCCCCTTCATTGCACAAAAAATGTGCATCTTCAGTTGCATACGTGCCCATGATGCACGCATGACCGGAAATGGTGCGCGTCCCGCGCGATTTCCGGGCATGGCGCCCGCATGGGTGAAAGTCCCTGCATCCCGGGACGTGCGTGCACTCTAGCAACGATCGTCGCCCGGCGCCAGCAAACCCGGCCCCCGTTGGCCGTTCGGCCGGGCTCCGACGTCCTTTCGCACGGGATGCGACCGTCGCCGCACGGGCGCAATGCGTCACCCGGACGCACATGGCATGCGAGTTGCTGGAGAGAGTCCGGTACACATCCAACCAATTCGACGGGACAACCCAGCGAGAGGACTTCATGAAACTCATTACCGCAATCATCAAGCCGTTCAAGCTCGATGAGACGCGCGAGGCGCTCTCCGCCCTCGGCGTCTCCGGCATCACGGTGACGGAGGTGAAAGGGTTCGGTCGCCAGAAAGGGCACACCGAACTGTATCGGGGCGCCGAATACGTGGTCGATTTCCTGCCGAAGATGAAGATCGAGGCGGCCGTGTCCGACGATCTCGTCGACCAGGCGGTGGAAGCGATCGAGCGGGCCGCGCGCACCGGCAAGATCGGCGACGGCAAGATCTTCGTCACGCCGATCGAACAGGTGATCCGGATCCGCACCGGGGAGACAGGCGCAGACGCGCTGTAACGGACAAGACGAGCGACAACGAGCGACAAGAGGAAAACCAAGATGCGCAAACTTCTGATGACCCTGCTGATGGCCGGCTCGCTGATCGCGGCCGGCGTTGGCCCCGCGCTCGCGGACGACGCGGCGTCGGCCGCGGCTGCGTCCGCGCCTGCCGCAACGGCCGCCGATGCATCGGCCGCTGCCGCCCCGGCCGCTTCGGCGCCGGCTGCGTCGGAGGCCCCCGCAACGGCTGCAACGGCTGCCGCCGCGCCGGCTTCGGGCGCCGAAGCATCGGCCGCCGCAGCCGCGTCGGCCCCGGCCGCGCCCGCCGCGCCGACCGCGCCGTTCTCGGTCGATGCGTCGAAGATCAGCGCGGGCGACACCGCGTGGATGCTGACGTCCACCGCGCTCGTGCTGTTCATGACGATCCCGGGCCTCGCGCTGTTCTACGCGGGCATGGTCCGCAAGAAGAACGTGCTCGCGACCGTGATGCAGAGCTTCGCGATCACCGCGCTGATCACGGTGCTCTGGACGGTCGTCGGCTACAGCCTCGCGTTCACGCCGGGCAACGGCTTCATCGGCGGCCTGTCGCGCGTGTTCCTGCACGGGATGAACTACATCCACGGCGACAAGGCGACGACGCTGACCGTCAGCCATCTCGCGACGACGATTCCGGAATCGGTCTATTTCGTCTACCAGATGACGTTCGCGATCATCACGCCGGCGCTGATCTGCGGCGCGTTCGCCGACCGGATGAAGTTCTCGGCGATGCTCGTGTTCATGACGCTCTGGTCGCTGATCGTCTACGTGCCGATCGCGCACATGGTGTGGGAGCCGACCGGCTGGCTGTCGGCCGACGGCGTGCTCGACTTCGCGGGCGGCACGGTCGTGCACATCAACGCCGGCATCGCGGGCCTGATGTCGTGCCTCGTGCTCGGCAAGCGCGTCGGCTACGGCCGCGAATCGATGGCGCCGCACAACCTGGTGCTGACGATGATCGGCGGCTCGATGCTGTGGGTCGGCTGGTTCGGCTTCAACGCCGGTTCGGCGGTCGCGGCCGACGGCCGTGCCGGTTTCGCGATGCTGACGACGCAAGTCGCGACGGCCTGCGCGGCGCTCGGCTGGATGTTTGCCGAATGGGTCGCGAAGGGCAAGCCGTCGGTGCTCGGCATCGTGTCGGGCGCGGTCGCGGGTCTCGTGGCGATCACGCCGGCCGCCGGCTTCGTCGGCGTGGCGGGCGCGCTCGTGATCGGCATCGCGGCGGGCGTGGTCTGCTTCTGGTCGGCGACGTGGCTCAAGTCGAAGCTCGGCTACGACGATTCGCTCGACGCGTTCGGCGTGCACGGCGTGGGCGGGATTCTCGGCGCGCTGCTGACGGGCGTGTTCGCGGTCAAGGACATCGGCGGCGCCGACGGCAGCCTGCTGCTGCAGGCGAAGGGCGTGCTGATCACGCTGGTCTACAGCGGCGTGCTGAGCTTCATCCTGCTGAAGCTGATCGACCTGACGATCGGCCTGCGCGTGTCGGAAGAGGAGGAGCGCGAAGGCCTCGACGTGATCCTGCATGGCGAGCACGTCGAGTAAGCCGGAACGATGGACGGCGGGCGGCCGCGACGCCGCCCCCGCAACGAATGAGCGCAGCGACTTCGGCCCGCCTTCCCGGCGGGTTTTTTTTCTCCTGCAATGGGGCCCGGCAGCGGATAACCCTGCGCGCTATCAGGTCAATAGCCAGAAACTTCCTCCAAATCCTTGCGAACCCGGGAACAATCCCCAAATGGGCAATGCAATTGCTCTACAATCTTCATTCTCCCGCTCGCGAGTGATTCATGGTTCCCCACCTCGTTACGGCGTTAAACGGTCCGCTGCTTGAACTCGAGCAGAAAATCCTCGACGCCACGCCTGCGATCGAACGCTGGTTCAGGCTCGAATGGCAGGAACACACGCCGCCGTTCTACTGTTCGGTCGACCTGCGCAACGCCGGCTTCAAGCTGGCGCCCGTCGACGCCAATCTGTTTCCCGGCGGCTTCAACAATCTGCCGTCCGAAGTGCTGCCGCTCGCCGTGCAGGCGGCGATGGCCGCGATCGAGAAGATCTGCCCGGACGCGAAGAACCTGCTCGTGATTCCCGAGCTGCCGACCCGCAACGCGTTCTATCTGGAAAACGTCGCGCGGCTCGCGACGATCATGCGCCAGGCCGGCCTCAACGTGCGCTTCGGCTCGCTCGACCCGAGCATCACCGACATCACGCCGATCACGCTCGCCGACGGCCAGAAGATCGTGCTGGAGCCGCTCGAGCGCACGCCGCGCCGGCTCGGCCTGAAGAATTTCGACCCGTGCTCGATCCTGCTGAACAACGACCTGTCGGCCGGCATCCCGCCCGTGCTGGAAAACCTGCACGAGCAGTACCTGCTGCCGCCGCTGCACGCGGCCTGGGCGGTGCGCCGCAAGTCGACGCACTTCTCGTGCTACGACGACGTCGCGAAGAAGTTCGCGAAGATGGTCGGCGTCGATCCGTGGATGGTGAATCCGTATTTCGCGCACGTCGAGGGCGTCGACTGGCAGGGGCATGAAGGCGAGCAGGCGCTCGCCGACGCGATCGACGGCGTGCTGAAGAAGATCGCGCGCAAGTATCGCGAGTACGGCATCAGCGAGAAGCCGTACGTCGTCGTGAAGGCCGATGCCGGCACCGCCGGGCGCGGCGTGATGACCGTGCACGACGCGGCCGAGATCGGCCGGATGTCGAAGGCGGAGCGTGCGCAGATGGCCGAGTCGAAGGCCGGCGTCGCGGTGCGCGACGTGATCGTGCAGGAAGGCGTGTACACGTTCGAGCGGATCGGCGACGAGGTCGCGGAGCCGGTCGTCTACATGATCGACCGGTATGTGGTCGGCGGCTTCTACCGCACGCACGGCGGCCGCGAGCGCGACCAGAACCTGAACGCGCCGGGCATGCACTACGTGCCGCTCGGCTTCGAGCACACCGCGCTGCCGGATGCCGGAGCCAAGCCGGGCGCCGCGCCGCCGAACCGGTTCTACATGTACGGCGTCGTCGCGCGGCTGTCGCTGATCGCGTCGTCGATCGAACTGGAAAAGACCGATCCGGAAGCCATTCAGGTGTAACGGCCGCGCTGCCGGCACCGCAAAGACAGGACCCGCATGGACATTCTCTTTATCGCCGACCCGCTCGAGCGCTTCAAGATCTACAAGGATTCGACCTACGCGATGATGGCGGAGGCGGCGCGGCGCGGGCATGCGATCTATGCGTGCGAGCCGCGCCACCTCACGTGGACGGGTTCCGCCGTCGAGGCCGACGTGCGGCGCATCACGTTCGTCGGCGACCTGGACGACCTGCATCGCGCGCCATGGTACGAGGCGGGGGCGGTCGAAGCGCGACGGATCGCGTCGTTCGGCGCGGTGCTGATGCGCAAGGATCCGCCGTTCGACATGGAGTACGTCACGTCGACGTGGCTGCTCGAACTCGCCGAGCGCGCGGGCGCGCGCGTATTCAACAAGGCGCAGTCGATCCGCGATCACTCGGAGAAGCTCGCGATCGGCGAGTTTCCGCAATTCGTCGCGCCGACGCTCGTCACGCGGGATGCGCAGCGGCTGCGCGCGTTCCACGCCGAGCACGGCGACGTGATCCTGAAGCCGCTCGACGGGATGGGCGGGATGGGCGTCTTCCGCGTGAAGGCGGACGGCATGAACCTCGGCTCGATCGTCGAGATGCTGAGCCACGACGGCGCGCGCACGGTGATGGCGCAGAAGTTCATTCCCGAGATCAAGCAGGGCGACAAGCGCATCCTGCTGATCGGCGGCGAGCCGGTGCCGTATTCGCTCGCGCGGATTCCGCAGGGCAACGAAGTGCGCGGCAACCTCGCCGCGGGCGGGCTCGGCGTCGCGCAGCCGCTCACCGCGCGCGACCGCGAGATTGCCGAAACGCTCGGTCCGGTGCTGGCCGCGCGCGGGCTGCTGCTGGTCGGGCTCGACGCGATCGGCGACTGGCTGACCGAAGTGAACGTCACGAGCCCCACGTGCTTCCGCGAGATTATGGAGCAGACGGGCTTCGACGTCGCCGCGATGTTCGTCGACGCGCTGGAGCGCGCGGCCGCGTAAGCCGCCCTTTTCGCGCAACGCCGGCGGCGGCCGCGCAGGTCCCCCGCCGCCGGGATGGCTCGGCCGGATCGGCCGACCGGCCTGCTACAATGCCCGCTCGCCCGGCGCCGCGTTGCGACGCGCCGAAGGCCCGGCGGCCGGGCCGAACTCGTTGCAAGGCTTGAACATGAAACGACCCTCTCAATCGCGTTGCTCGTTGCCCGGCTCGGGGCGGACAGGCGGGTGCTGACATGGCAGGGATTCTGATCATCGCGCACGCCCCGCTCGCGACCGCGCTGCGGGACTGCATCGCGCACATCTACGGCGGCGTGCCCGCGCGCATCGGCTGCATCGACGTGCAGGCGGACAGCGATCCCGTTCAGGTGATGGCGTTCGCGCATGCGGAGCTCGCGCGGCTCCGGGAAGAAAACGGCGCGATCGTGCTGACCGACATGTACGGCGCGACGCCCGCGAACATCGCCGGCCAGCTCGCGAAGGTCGCAAATGTGCGGGTGCTGGCGGGCGTCAACCTGCCGATGCTGGTGCGCGCGGTCTGCTACCGCACGATGCCGCTCGACAAGCTCGTCGACAAGGCGTTGTCCGGCGGCGCGAAAGGCGTCCACGAAGTCGCGGCGGGCACGCCGCCGCCGCCGTCCGAGGTCGGCTGCGGCGCATGCGCGCCGATTCCGCCGGAGCCGTGCCCGCGCACCCGATCGACGTGACCGGATTGCGTTCCCCGTTTTAGACCCGTTCGCCGGCGCAGGCCGCCGGCGGCCTCGACCGACCGAGAACCATGCTTCAACAAGAAACCACTATCGTCAATAAATTGGGGCTGCATGCGCGCGCATCGGCCAAGCTCACGCAACTGGCCGGCAATTTCCAGTCGGAAGTGTGGATGACGCGCAACGGGCGCAAGATCAACGCGAAAAGCATCATGGGCGTGATGATGCTCGCGGCGGGCATCGGCAGCACGGTCACGATCGAGACCGAAGGGCCGGACGAGACGGAAGCGATGGACGCGCTGCTCAAGCTGATCGCCGACAAGTTCGGCGAAGGGCAGTGACCCGCAGCACAGAATCGCTGCCGTTTCCAGTGAGAATGCCGCGCCTATCGCGGCATTTTTTTCGCGGGCACGATTGATGCGATCCGCGCAATGCTGCGCTGCATGCAGTCAGCTGCCACGTGCGGAATTTATAATCGCTATCGGGGTCATAAGCGCATCGCAGCGGTGCGCCGCGGCTGTTCATGTAAAGAGGAGGTGCGCGTGTCGTTCACGCTGCATGGCATTCCCGTCTCACGTGGTATCGCGATCGGTCGTGCGTATCTGATCGCGCCGGCGGCGCTCGACGTCGCCCATTACCTGATCGAGGCGAATCAGATCGACGCCGAGGTCGAGCGCTTCCGTACGGCGCTCGCGGCCGTGCATCGCGAGCTCGACGCGCTTCGCGCGGACCTGACCGACGATACCCCGACCGAAGTGGGCGCATTCATCGACGTGCACGCGATGATCCTGAGCGACGCGATGCTCGTGCAGGAAACCATCGACCTGATCCGCGCGCGCCGCTACAACGTCGAATGGGCGCTGACCGAGCAGCTCGACCTGCTCACGCGCCATTTCGACGACATCGAGGACGAATACCTGCGCGAACGCAAGGCCGACATCGAGCAGGTGGTCGAGCGCGTGCTGAAGGCGCTCGCGGGCGCGCCGTCCGCCGCGCAGGCGTTCAACGGCGCCGCGAAGTCCGGCACCGAAGAGATGATCGTCGTCGCGCACGACATCGCGCCGGCCGACATGATGCAGTTCAAGACCCAGTCGTTCCAGGCGTTCGTCACCGATCTCGGCGGGCGCACGTCGCATACGGCGATCGTCGCGCGCAGCCTCGGCATTCCGGCCGCGGTCGGCGTGCAGCACGCGAGCACGCTGATCCGCCAGGACGACCTGATCATCGTCGACGGCGACCAGGGCATCGTGATCGTCGATCCGGCGCCGATCGTCCTCGAGGAATATTCGTACCGCCAGTCCGAAAGGGCGCTGGAGCAACGCAAGCTGCAGCGTCTCAAGTTCTCGCCGACGCAAACGTTATGCGGCACCAAGATCGACCTGTACGCGAACATCGAGCTGCCCGACGACGCGAAAGCGGCGGTCGAGGCGGGCGCGGTCGGCGTCGGGCTGTTCCGCTCCGAATTCCTGTTCATGCACCAGAAGGCGATGCCGGAGGAAGAGGAGCAGTTCGCCGCGTACAAGCGCGCGGTCGAATGGATGAAGGGCATGCCGGTGACGATCCGCACGATCGACGTCGGCGCCGACAAGCCGCTCGAAGCGCTCGACGAAGGCTACGAGACCGCGCCGAACCCGGCGCTCGGCCTGCGCGCGATCCGCTGGAGCTTGTCCGAGCCGCAGATGTTCCTCACGCAGCTGCGCGCGATCCTGCGCGCGTCCGCGTTCGGGCAGGTGAAGATCCTGATCCCGATGCTCGCGCACGCGCAGGAGATCGACCAGACGCTCGACCTGATCCGCGAGGCGAAGCGCCAGCTCGACGACGCGGGGCTTGCCTACGATCCGAACGTGCAGATCGGCGCGATGATCGAGATTCCGGCGGCGGCGATCGCGTTGCCGCTGTTCCTGAAGCGTGTCGATTTCCTGTCGATCGGCACCAACGACCTGATCCAGTACACGCTCGCGATCGATCGCGCGGACAACGCGGTCGCGCATCTGTACGATCCTCTGCATCCGGCGGTGCTGCACCTGATCGCGTACACGCTGCGCGAAGCGAAGCGCGCCGGGGTGCCGGTGTCGGTGTGCGGGGAGATGGCGGGCGATCCGGCGCTCACGCGCCTGCTGCTCGGCATGGGCCTCACCGAGTTCTCGATGCAAACGAGCCAGCTGCTCGTCGTCAAGCAGGAGATCCTGCGCGCGCACCTGAAGGCGCTCGAAAAGCCGACGGCCGACGTGCTCGCGGCGTTCGAGCCCGAGGAAGTGCAGTCGGCGCTGCAGCGCCTGTCGACCGCCGAGCCGCACGCGGACGCGGCCTAGAGCCTGTGTGCGCCCACGTTCCCGCACGCGGGGCGTGGGCCGCGCGTCAGTGCCGCCCGCCGCACACCGGGCAGTCCGCCTGGCGCGCGATCTTCATCGTCGTCCATTCCATCCGCAGCGCATCGAGCATCATCAGCCGGCCGTTCAGCGTCGCGCCGATGCCGCCGATCACGCGCAGCGCCTCGGCGGCCTGCATCGCGCCGATGATCCCGACCGTCGGCGCGAACACGCCCATCGTCGCGCACGCGACTTCCTCGAACGGCTGGTCCTCCGGAAACACGCACGCGTAGCAGGGCGCATCCGCGCGCCGGAAGTCGAACGTGCTGATCTGGCCGTCGAAGCGCAGCGCCGCGCCCGACACGAGCGGCACGCGGTGCGCGACGCACGCGCGGTTGATCGCGTGGCGGGTCGCGAAGTTGTCGGTGCAGTCGAGCACGACGCTCGCCTGCGGCACGTGCGCGTCGAGCCACGCGCCGTCGACGCGCTCGGCGACCGCGTGCACGGTCACGTCGGGGTTGAGCTGCGCGAGCGTGTCGCGCCCCGATTCCACCTTCCGGCGGCCGACCGATGCGGTCGCGTGCAGGATCTGCCGCTGCAGGTTCGTGAGATCGACCGTGTCCGCGTCGACGAGCGTGATCGTGCCGACGCCGGACGCCGCGAGGTACATCGCCGCGGGCGAGCCGAGCCCGCCCGCGCCGACGACGATCGCGTGCGCGTCGAGAAAGCGCTGCTGCGCCTCGATGCCGATTTCGTCGACGAGGATGTGGCGGGAGTAGCGGAGAAGTTGATCGTCGTTCATGAGCGGAGGGCGGGGCGCGGGGCGGACCTGCTTATTCTAGAGCCTGCCCGCACGGGTGGCGGGCGGCCGAACGTGCTGTGCCGGTCGGGGCGGCATCGATCTGTGCGCGGCGGCGCACCCAAACAAAACGGGCCATCGCGGGGTTGCCGCGATGGCCCGTCGGGTGCCGCCCGGCGCTTATTGCGGCGCCGACGCGGGCTTCGGCGCGGACGCCGGCTTGGCGGCGGACGCCTTCGGCGCCGGCTTCGCGGCCGACTTGCCGGCCGGGGCCTGCGTGCTCTCGGCGAGCAGCGACTTCGAGGCCTGCACCGGCTTGCCTTCGAGCTTCGCGAGCGCCTGCTGCATCATGAAGTCTTCCGTGCTGCCGAACTCGATCGGCTTGCGATCGCGGTCCTTCTGGCGCTGCTCCGGCGTCTTCTTGTCGTTCTGCTCCTCGAGAATGCGGAGCTGGTCCATCCGGCGCTGCTCGCGTTCTTCCTGCTCCTTCTTCTCGTTCGGATCCTGCGTGTTCGCGAGGTGGTTCGTGTAGTCGACCTCGCGCGTCACGAGCACGTCGTCCGGATCGCCGTCCGCGTACTGGTCGACCGGCACGTCCGGCGTGATGCCCTTGTTCTGGATCGAACGGCCGCTCGGCGTGTAGTAGTAGGCGGTCGTCAGGCGCAGCGCGGTGTCGGCCGTCATCGGACGGACCGTCTGCACCGAGCCCTTGCCGAACGTCGTCTTGCCCATGATGGTCGCGCGCTTCGAATCCTGCAGCGCGCCCGCGACGATTTCCGACGCGGAGGCCGAATACGCATTCGTCAGCACGATGATCGGCACGGTCTTGAAGACCGGCGACAGGCCCTTCAGCGGATCGCCGTCGAACGACGGCAGGCGGTAATTGTCGTAGGTGTCGCGGTAGACCTGCTTCGAATCGGGGATCTGGCCGTTGGTCGACACGACGACGGAATCCGGCGGCAGGAACGCGCCCGCGACGCCGACCGCGCTCTGCAGCAGGCCGCCGCCGTTGTTGCGCAGATCGAGGATCAGGCCCTTCACGTTCGGCTGCTGGCGCGCGATGTCCTGCAGCTTCGCCGCGAGATCGGGCGTCGTGCGTTCCTGGAAGCTCGTGATGCGGATGTACGCGTAGCCCGGGTCGAGCATCTTCAGCTTCACGCTCTGCACGCGGATCACCGCGCGCGTGACCGTGATCGGGAACGTGCGGTCATCGCTCTTGCGGAAGATCGTCAGCGTGACCTTGGTGCCCGGCTCGCCGCGCATCTGCTTGACCGCCTTGTCGAGCGTCATGCCGCGCACCGGCTTGTCGTTGATGCGGGTGATCAGGTCGCCCGGACGGATGCCGGCGCGAAACGCCGGGGTGTCCTCGATCGGGGAGATCACCTTGACGAGGCCGTCTTCCTGCGAGATCTCGATGCCGAGACCCGCGAAGCGGCCCTTCGTCTGCTCCTGCAGCTCTTCGTAGTCGGTCTTGTCGAGGAACGACGAGTGCGGGTCGAGGCTCGACACCATGCCCTTGATCGCCGCCGTCAGCAGCTTCTTGTCGTCGACCGGCTCGACGTACTCGCGCTTGATCTGGCCGAACACCTCGGCGAACAGGCGAAGCTGGTCGAGCGGAAGCGGCGCCGTGACGGTCTGCTCGGCCGACGCGGAGATTTGCAGCGTGGCGAACACGCCCGTGGCAAGGCCCGCGGCAATCAGGCCGATGTTCTTCAATTTCATACGCATAGAGATCTGGTGCGGTCGGGAAGCGCGTGGCGGTAGCGGGGATTGAGCGGACTAGTATAACTGTTCGTCCGGCGGGGCAGTGGAATGGACCGAAACCGGTTCGACCGCGCCCGGGCGAAGAGGTTCGCGGGTCCGGGCGGACGCCCGCCGCGCCGGCGCGGGGCCGGCACGGCGGGGCGGGATCAGCCCGCCTTGCCCTGCTTCGCGACGGCGGCCTGCGCCTTCGCGATCGCGTCCTGGTCGCCCAGGTAGTAGCTCTTGACCGGCTTCAGGTTCTCGTCGAGTTCATAGACGAGCGGCACGCCGTTCGGGATGTTCAGGCCGACGATGTCGCTGTCCGAGATGCCGTCGAGATACTTGATCAGCGCGCGCAGCGAGTTGCCGTGCGCGGCGATCAGCACCTGCTTGCCGCCCTTGATGGCCGGCGCGATCGACTCGTTCCACAGCGGCAGCACGCGCGCGACCGTGTCCTTCAGGCATTCCGTGAGTGGCAGCTGCTCGCGCGGCACCCGTGCGTAGCGCGGGTCGGCGAACGGCGCGCGCTCGTCGGTCGGCTCCAGCGCGGGCGGCGGCGTGTCGTAGCTGCGGCGCCAGACGAGCACCTGCTCGTCGCCGAACTTCGCGGCCGTTTCCGCCTTGTTCAGGCCCGACAGCGCGCCGTAATGGCGCTCGTTGAGGCGCCACGAATGCACGACGGGCAGGTACATCAGGTCCATGCGGTCCTGCACGTGCCACAGCGTGCGGATCGCGCGCTTGAGCACGGACGTGTACGCGATGTCGAACGTGTAGCCGGCTTCCTTGAGCAGTTCGCCGGCCTGGTAGGCCTCGTTGCAGCCTTGCTCGGTCAGGTCGACGTCGACCCAGCCGGTGAAGCGGTTTTCCTTGTTCCACGTCGATTCGCCGTGGCGGATGAGGACGAGCTTGTACATAGATGCTTGCGGTCGGTAGTGAAGGAAGCGGTGCGCGCCGCACGGCGCCCGGGACGGGCCCGCCATCGCGCAAGACGGTTATTTTATAATGGCCGGATTGTCCTTTTCCGATTTCTCTCTTTCCGGCGGAATTCCGTGAGTTTCTTTACCGATTACACGAACCTGGCCCTGATCGCGATCCTGCTGGTATCCGGCGGCCTGCTTGCGTTTCCCGCGCTGCGACGCGGCCGCGGCGGCCTGTCGGCCGCCGAGGCGACCCAGCTCATCAATCGTCGCAACGCGGTCGTGATCGACGTGCGTCCGGCGTCCGAGTTCGCCGCCGGCCACCTGCCGTCGGCGCGCCAGGTCGAGGCCGGCGAGATCGGCGCGAAGATCGCGCAGGTCGCGAAGAACAAGAGCACCCCGGTGCTGCTCGTGTGCCAGAACGGCCAGCAGTCGCAGAAGGCGGCGCGCGCGGTCGAGGCGGCGGGCTATGCCGAGGTGCACGTGCTCGAAGGCGGCGTCGCCGCCTGGCAGCAGGCCGGGATGCCGGTCGTCAAACAAGGAGTGGCGAAGTGAACAAAGTGGTCATGTACAGCACCCAGGTGTGCCCGTATTGCGTCCAGGCCGAGCGGCTCCTGAAGCTGCGCGGCGTCGAGCAGATCGAGAAGGTGCTGATCGACAAGGAGCCGGCGCGCCGCGAGGAAATGATGTCGCGCACCGGCCGCCGCACGGTGCCGCAGATCTACATCGGCGACACGCACGTCGGCGGCTACGACGATCTGTCGAAGCTCGACCGCGCAGGCGGCCTCTTGCCGCTTCTGCAAGCCGCCTGATTAGGGCAGAATGGCCGCCGGCCGCGCGGCCACGCGCGCAGGATCAACCGGGGCGGCCGGCGCAGGCCGGCCGCCTCGTCACCACATTTAGGGAAACAACATGTCCGACGTCGAAAACCAACCGTTCTTCAACATCCAGCGCGTCTACCTGAAGGATATGTCGCTCGAGCAGCCGAATTCGCCGGCGATCTTCCTCGAGCAGGACATGCCGTCGGTTGAAGTCGAAGTCGACGTGAAGGCCGAGCGTCTCGCCGAAAGCGTGTTCGAAGTCGTCGTGTCGGGCACCGTGACCGCGAAGGTGAAGGACAAGGTCGCGTTCCTGATCGAGGCGAAGCAGGCCGGCATTTTCGACATTCGCAACATTCCTGACGAACAGCTCGACCCGCTCGTCGGCATCGCCTGCCCGACGATCCTGTTCCCGTACCTGCGCTCGAACATCGCCGACGCGATCACGCGTGCGGGCTTCCCGCCGATCCACCTCGCCGAGATCAACTTCCAGGCGCTGTACGAGCAGCGTCTCGCGCAGCTCCAGCAGCAACAGGCTGGTGCGGCCGGCGCGCCGAACGGCTCGACGCTGAACTGAGGGACGAGCAAGGACCGGTGCTGGGTATGAAAGTAGCCGTTCTCGGCGCCGGTGCCTGGGGCACCGCGCTCGCGGGCCATCTGGCCGCGCGGCACGACACGCTTCTGTGGGCGCGCGACGCCGCGCTCATCGCCGGGCTGCAGGCCCGGCACGAGAATTCCCGCTATCTCGACGGCATTGCGCTGCCCGATGCGCTGCGCTACGACGCGGATTTCGCCGCGGCGCTCGCGCACGGCGCCGCGGACGACGCGCTGTGCGTGATCGGCGCGCCCGTCGCCGGCCTGCGCGCGCTGTGCCGCGCGATGCGCGACGCGGGCTGCGTGCCCGCGCACGTGATCTGGGTTTGCAAGGGCTTCGAGGCGGACACGCATCTGCTGCCGCATCAGGTGATCGCCGCCGAGCTGCCGGAACAGCGCAGCAACGGCGTGCTGTCGGGCCCAAGCTTCGCGCGCGAGGTCGGCCAGGGGCTGCCGGTCGCGCTGACGATCGCGAGCACGTCGGCCGCCTGCCGCGACCGCACGCTCGCGGCGTTCCATCACGGCGCGATGCGGATCTATACCGGCGACGACGTGGTCGGCGTCGAGGTCGGCGGCGCGGTGAAGAACGTGCTGGCGATCGCGACCGGCATCGCCGACGGCCTCGGCCTCGGCCTGAACGCGCGCGCCGCGCTGATCACGCGCGGCCTCGCGGAAATGTCGCGGCTCGGCGTCGCACTCGGCGGCCGCGCGGAAACCTTCACCGGCCTCGCGGGCCTCGGCGACCTGATCCTCACCGCGACGGGCGATCTGTCGCGCAACCGCACGGTCGGCCTGCAGCTGGCTGCCGGCCGTTCGCTGAACGACATCCTCGCCGCGCTCGGCCACGTTGCTGAAGGCGTGCGCTGCGCGCAGGCGGTGCTTGCGATCGCGCGCGAGCATGCGATCGAGGTGCCGATCACCGAAGCCGTGTGCGGCGTGCTGTTCGACGGCGTCGCGCCGCGCGACGCGGTCAGCGGCCTGTTGCGGCGGGACGCGCGCGCGGAGTAGCGCGGCGGTCGCATCGCCGCGCAAAGCGGATTACGCTTGAACCATCTCCGGCATTCGAGGAGGGTGTCATGCTGCAGATCGGTTCCACCACGCTCGACGCGCAGGTCGTCGACATCACGACGCTCGCGGTCGACGCGATCGTCAACGCGGCGAACAGCTCGCTGCTCGGCGGGGGCGGCGTCGACGGCGCGATCCATCGCGCGGCCGGCCCGGGCCTCGTCGCCGAATGCCGCACGCTCGGCGGCTGCCAGACCGGCGACGCGAAACTCACGCGCGGCCACGGGCTGCCGGCCAGATACGTGATTCATGCGGTCGGCCCGGTATGGCATGGCGGCATGCAGAACGAGGCCGAAATGCTCGCGTCGTGTTACCGCCGCGCGATCGAGCTCGCCGAAGAGGTCGCGTGCACGTCGATCGCGTTTCCGGCGATCAGTTGCGGCGTCTACCGCTATCCGGCCGAGCAGGCGGTCGACATCGCCGTCGATACGGTCGTCGACATGCTGCCGCAGGCGCCGAACCTCGCGCGCGTGGTGTTCGCGTGCTTTTCTCCCGACATATACGAGCTGTATCGCGTGCGGCTCGCGCGTCGCTAGCTCAGTCGCCGCCTTCGAAGCCGGCCTGGCGCCACGCCTCGAACACCACCACCGCGACCGTGTTCGACAGGTTCAGGCTGCGGTTGCCCGGCCGCATCGGCAGGCGCACGCGCTGCGCGTTCGGGAACCGCTCGAGCAGCGGGGCGGGCAGGCCGCGCGTTTCCGAGCCGAACACGAACCAGTCGCCGGGCAGGAACGCATGGTCGTGGAAGCGGCCCGAGCCGCGCGTCGTGAACGCGAACATCCGCGCGGGATCGGGCGTCTCGGCCGCGACGAACGCATCCCAGTCCGGATGCACGCGCATTTCCGCGTATTCGTGATAGTCGAGGCCCGCGCGGCGCATCTTGGCGTCGTCGAGCGGAAAGCCGAGCGGCTCGATCAGGTGCAGCCGCGCGCCGGTATTCGCGCACAGGCGGATCACGTTGCCGGTGTTCGGCGGAATTTCGGGGGCGACGAGGACGACGTTGAACATGTTTCGGTTTCGGATGGCGGTTTCCGGCGCGCCCCTGTCACGGGGCGGCGGCCGGACCGGCCGGTTTGTCACGATCGCGGCCGCGGGTGGCGGCCGGCTTCTCTCTAATTAATCCCTGGCGGTGCGCAGCGCAACCAGATTCGTCACGCGCGCGGCGCCCGCCGCCTTGAGCGCGTGCGCCGCGGCGGCCAGCGTCGCGCCCGACGTCATCACGTCGTCGACGAGCGCGACATGGCGTCCGGCGACGTCGCGCGCGACCGCGAAGGCTGACGCGACGTTGTCGCGCCGCGCGCGCCGGTCGAGCCGCGACTGCGGCGCCGTTTCGACGACGCGCGCGAGCAGCGTCGCGTCGGCCGGCACGCCGAGCCGGCGCGCGAGCGGCCGTGCGATCGCCCATGCCTGGTTGTAGCCGCGCGCGGCGAGCCGGGCATGCGCAAGCGGCACCGGCGCGATCACGTCGAAGCCGCCGTCCGCGCCGCGCGTGTCGGCGAGCAGCCGGGCGAGCCGGTTGGCGAACTCCGCGCCGAGCGCGAGCCGCGCGTGGAATTTCAGCCCGCGCGCCAGACCGTCGAGCGGCGCCCGGTAGTCGCCGAGCGCGAGTGTCGCATCGAACGGCGGCGGCGTGGCGCGGCACGCGTCGCACCGGTAGCCGGCCGCGCGCCGGGCGTGCCCCGGAGCGAGCGGCGCCGCGCAGACGGCGCAGCGCAGGCGCGCTTCGTTCCAGTACGCGGCATCGCATCCGGCGCAAATCACTTCATGTGACAAATTGCCGCACAGTGCGCAGCGGTTCGGCAACGCGATCGCCGCAATGCGTGCAACCTGCGCGAAAGCGTGCGACATAACGCCGCGGATCGACAGCGGAAACGGGCGGCGATTGATCGGCAGGCTCCTCAATTTGGCCTCAATGAAGCTTCCGGGGCGAGCGAGTATACTTCGGGCTCTTCGCCAGTTTGCCCGACATGTCTCCACCTTCGACCCTCCCCGGCCGTCCGGCCTATGACGCGAGGCGCCTGCGTCGAATCTTCGACCGCCGCGCGGCCACGTTCGACGCGGTCGCGTTCCTGCCGCGCGAGATCGCGCACCGGATGTGCGAGCGTCTCGAATACATCAAGGTGAGCCCCGCCGCCGTGCTCGACGCGGGCTGCGGCGCGGGCGACGACCTCCCGGCGCTGCGCGCGCGCTTTCCCGAGGCGCCGGTGTTCGGCGTCGACCTGTCCGGCGCGATGCTCGCGCGGGCGGGGCAGCGCGAGATCGAGCAGACGAGCTGGCGCCGCTGGCTGCCCGCGTCGCTCGGCAAGGCGCTCGGCCAGCGCGGCCCGCGCGTCGCGCAGGCGGATTTCTCGGCGCTGCCGTTCGCGGCGGGCGCGTTCGACCTGATCTGGTCGAATCTCGCGCTGCACTGGCATTGCCGCCCCGACACGGTGCTGCCCGAGTGGCAGCGCGTGCTGCGCGTGAACGGCCTGCTGATGTTCAGCACGCTCGGCCCCGACACGCTGCGCGAGCTGCGCGCGGCCTGCGGCGAGGCCGAGGCCGCGCTCGGCATCGCGCCCACGGCGCCCCGCGTGATCGATTTCGTCGACATGCACGACCTCGGCGACATGCTCGTCGAGAGCGGCTTCGAGATTCCCGTGATGGACCAGGAAGTGCTGACCGTCACCTACAAGTCCCCCGATTCGCTGCTGGCCGACGTGCGCCGCTGGGGCGCCTATCCGTTCGAGCGCGCGGCGCCGCAGCGCGCGACGCGGCGCTTCCGGCAGGCGCTCGGCGACGCGCTCGACGCGCGCCGGCGCGCGGACGGCACGATCCCGCTGACCTTCGAGGTGATCTACGGGCACGCGTGGAAGGCCGTGCCGCGCACGACCGCCGAAGGGCATGGCATCGTCCGCATCGAGGATATCGGAAAGGGGCGTCCGAAGAATCGGTAAAGCGGTAAAGAGGGGTTTTGTTATGTCTGAAATTAGCAGCGCAAGGCGGGGCCAAAATCGCCCCTGAAACGGCCGAAAAGCTTGTCGCGCTTGGCTCGCGGGGCGATAGGCGTTTGCTTGTGGATGCCATTGAACCCGCCTATAATGCGTCAGCTTGTCGCCCCGGGGTCCCCGCAATACGGGGTGGCGAGTCCGATGCAGGCATGCATCGCATGCCATTCGCGTGAGGCGGCGATGGAAGCAGCGAGCGTTTCGACTGATTCGGCAGACGCAGAACCTGTCCTCGAGGACTGGCTCATGAAGCGCAACTGTTCGGCGTCGCCGCGCCAGTTCGTGCTGTTTTACGCGTCGCTCGCGGGCTTTTCGCTGGCGATCGCGGCAATGCTGATGTGGCGGGGGGCATGGCTCGTCATGCCTTTCACCGGAATCGAGCTGCTGGCGGTGGGTGTCGCGTTTGCGATCTACGCGCGGCATGCGGTCGATTACGAGCGCATCAGGCTGTTTCCGCACCGGCTCCTGATCGAGCGGATGGATGCGGAGCAGCTCACGCAGATCGAATTCAACCCGCGCTGGGTGCGGGTCGAGCCGGGCGCGACGCCACGCGATCCGATTCGGCTGGTATCGCGCGGGCAGACCGTCGTGATCGGGCAGCATCTCGCACAGTACCGGCGCGCACAGTTTGCCGACGAGTTGCGCGCATCGCTGCGGCGCTGCGGCTGAGCAGGTTGGCCGGCGCGGCGCAGGCGGCTTGCGACGGGGGAGGGTTTGAATGGAAATTTTGGGTAAGGATGCTATGAAAACAATCAAGCGAGCCCTCACGGGCGTGCTGGCATGCAGCGGACTGCTCTTTGCCGGTGCCGCCCTGGCGGTCGGTGATAGCCCGGGCGGCCCCCGCGTCAACGAGATCAACTTTCAGCCGCCTGTCACGAAGATCGCCGAGGAGCTCTACGATCTCCACACGATGATGCTGATCCTGTGTACGGTGATCTTCGTCGGCGTGTTCGGCGTGATGTTCTATTCGATCTTCGCGCACCGCAAATCCAAGGGCCACAAGGCCGCCAATTTCCATGAAAGCACGACCGTCGAGATCATCTGGACGATCGTGCCGTTCATCATCGTCGTGCTGATGGCGCTGCCGGCCACCAAGGCCGTCGTCGCGATGAAGGACACGACGAACGCCGATCTCACGGTCAAGGTCACCGGCTACCAGTGGAAGTGGGGCTACGACTACGTGAAGGGCCCGGGCGAGGGCATCAGCTTCCTGTCGACGCTGTCCACCCCGCGCGACGAGGTGATGGGCAAGAAGGCGATCACCGACACCTACCTGCAGGAAGTCGACAACCCGCTCGTCGTGCCGGTCAACAAGAAGGTCCGCATCATCACGACCGCGAACGACGTCGTCCACTCGTGGTACGTGCCCGCGTTCGGCGTGAAGCAGGATGCGATCCCGGGCTTCGTGCGCGACACGTGGTTCAAGGCCGACAAGGTCGGCACCTTCCGCGGCTTCTGTACCGAACTGTGCGGCAAGGAGCACGCGTACATGCCGGTCGTCGTCGTCGTGCTGTCGGACGAAGACTACGCGAAGTGGGTCAGCGCGCAGAAGGCCAAGCTGGCCGGCGCGGCAGTCGACCCGAACAAGGTCTACACGATGGCCGAGCTGGTGGCGCACGGCGAGGACGTCTACAAGGCGAACTGCGCGGCCTGCCACCAGGTCAGCGGCAAGGGCCTCGGCGCGTTCCCGGCAATGGACGGCAGCCCGATCGTGAACGGCCCGATCGCCGCGCACGTCGAGCGCGTGCTGAAGGGCAAGGGCGCGATGCCGTCGTGGGCGTCGCTGTCGGACCTCGACATCGCCGCAGTCGTCACCTACGAGCGCAACTCGTGGGGCAACCACAAGAACGACCTGCTGCAACCGAAGCAGGTGGCGGACGCGCGTAACGGCAAGCTGCCTGAAGGCACTGCGGACGCTGCAGGCGCAGCGCCGGCAGCAGCGGCTTCGGCGCCGGAGCCGGCGGCCACGACCGCGCTGTCGACGATCTATTTCGAAACGGGCAAGAGCACGCTGCCGGCCGACGCACAGTCGGCGATCGCGGCGGCGGCGGACTATGCGAAGGCGCATCCGGACGCGAAGCTCGCGCTGTCGGGCTTCACCGACAAGTCGGGCTCGGCCGACGCGAACGCCGAACTGGCCAAGCACCGCGCGCAAGCCGTGCGCGACGCGCTGAAGGCGGCGGGCGTGGCCGAAGACCACATCATTCTGAAGAAGCCGGAAACGGTCACGGGCGGGGCTGACGCGAAGGAAGCCCGGCGTGTCGAGATCGGCCCGGCGGCCTGACGTGTCGCTGTGTTTGTCGACGTATTCGCATTAGGAGAATCTCATGTCTAGCATCGGGCACGACGTAGCTGCGGGCCACGCGCACGACGACCACGCGCACGAAACCCCGCATGGCTTTCGGCGCTGGCTGTTCGCCACCAACCACAAGGACATCGGTACGCTGTACCTGTTGTTCTCGTTCATCATGTTCCTGTCGGGCGGCGTGATGGCGCTCGCGATCCGCGCCGAGCTGTTCGAGCCGGGCCTGCAGATCATGCGTCCGGAGTTCTTCAACGAACTCACGACGATGCACGGCCTGATCATGGTGTTCGGCGCGATCATGCCGGCGTTCGTCGGCTTCGCGAACTGGATGATCCCGCTGCAGATCGGCGCATCCGACATGGCGTTCGCGCGGATGAACAACTTCAGCTTCTGGCTGCTGCCGGTCGCAGCGGTGCTGCTGGTCGGCTCGTTCTTCGCGCCGGGCGGCGCGACGGCCGCCGGCTGGACGCTGTATGCGCCGCTGTCGACGCAGATGGGCCCGGGCATGGACTTCGCGATCTTCGCGGTCCACCTGATGGGCGCATCGTCGATCATGGGCGGCATCAACATCGTCGTGACGATCCTGAACATGCGCGCGCCGGGCATGACGCTGATGAAGATGCCGATGTTCGCGTGGACGTGGCTGATCACGGCGTACCTGCTGATCGCGGTGATGCCGGTTCTGGCAGGCGCGATCACGATGGTGCTGTTCGACCGCCACTTCGGCACGTCGTTCTTCAACGCGGCCGGCGGCGGCGATCCGGTGATGTACCAGCACATCTTCTGGTTCTTCGGGCACCCCGAGGTGTACATCATGATTCTGCCGGCGTTCGGGATCGTGTCGCAGGTGATCCCGGCGTTCGCGCGCAAGACGCTGTTCGGCTACAGCTCGATGGTGTACGCGACGGCCTCGATCGCGATCCTGTCGTTCATGGTCTGGGCGCACCATATGTTCGCGACCGGCATGCCGGTGACGGGCCAGCTGTTCTTCATGTACGCGACGATGCTGATCGCGGTGCCGACGGGCGTGAAGGTGTTCAACTGGCTGGCGACGATGTGGCGCGGCTCGATGACCTTCGAGACCCCGATGCTGTTCGCGATCGGCTTCCTGTTCGTGTTCACGTTCGGCGGCCTGACGGGCCTGATGCTGGCGATGGCGCCGCTCGACATCCAGTACCACGGCACCTACTTCGTGGTCGCGCACTTCCACTACGTGCTGGTGGCCGGTTCGCTGTTCGCGCTGTTCTCGGGCTGGTACTACTGGTCACCGAAGTGGACGGGCTGGATGTACAACGAGACGCGCGGCAAGATCCACTTCTGGTCGTCGATGATCTTCTTCAACCTGACGTTCTTCCCGATGCACTTCGTCGGTCTCGCGGGCATGCCGCGCCGCTATGCGGACTACCCGGCGCAGTTCACGGACTTCAACCAGGTCGCGACGATCGGCGCGTTCGGTTTCGGTCTCGCGCAGGTGTACTTCCTGTTCGCGGTCGTGCTGCCGGCGTACCGTGGCGGCGGCGAGCTGGAGAAGGCGTCCGACAAGCCGTGGGACGGCGCGACGGGCCTCGAGTGGACGGTGCCGAGCCCGGCTCCGTTCCACACGTTCGAGCACCCGCCGACCGTCGAGTAATACGATTCACCGGATGTTCCGCCTTCGCCTGCCAGCGCAGGCAGGCGAGGCGGAATGTTCTACAGCAGGTTTCAGATGAACCGGAATCCACAACAAAGACGCACGCCCGAGCAGATCCGCGCGGGCAACAAGCGGCTCGGCCTGATTCTGCTTGCGATCGCCGCCGTCTTTTTTGTGGGTGTCGTGATCAAGCAGTGGTGGCTGTCCACTCACTGACGCAGTAGCGAGGAAGTTGTCGTATGTCGAAGCCGGAAGCGGAGAACACGGATCGCGCGTTCAACCGTTCGATGCTGGTGAAGCTCATCGTCGTGGCCGGGCTGATGTTCGGCTTCGGTTTTGCGCTGGTGCCGATGTATCGCGCGATCTGCCAGATCACCGGCATCAACAACCTCGTACAGCGCGACGTCAGCGAGCGCGAGGCGAAGAACACGCAGATCGACACCAGCCGCACCGTGTCGGTCGAGTTCGACGCAAACGCGCGCGGCCCGCTGGGTTTCAAGCCGGAGCACAACAGCCTCGACGTGCATCCGGGCGAACTGACGACGATCGTGTACGACGTGACGAACGGCCAGAACCGTCCGGTTGTCGCGCAGGCGATCCCGAGCTACGCGCCGAAGCAGGCGACGGAGTTTTTCAAGAAGATCGAATGCTTTTGCTTCACGCAACAGACGCTGGCCGCGAACGAGTCGCGCAAGATGCCGGTGGTGTTCGTGATCGATCCGAAATTGCCGAAGGACGTGAAGACGATCACGCTGTCGTACACGTTCTTCGAACTGAATACGCCGGCCCAGGCGACAGTCGGTGCGGCGAAGCCGTCCGGCTCGGCGAAGCCGGGCGCATGACGATGGAGGCGATGTGATGACGGAGGTCAAGCGGGGCGGCTCGTTCGGCCAGGCATTGAAGGCGGTGCTGTGGTCGTTCTTCGGCGTGCGCAAGCGGCGCGACCTGGAAGCCGATGCGACGCAGCTGAATCCGCTGCACGTGCTGATCGTCGCGCTGCTCGCGGCCGGCATGTTCATCGGCGTGCTGATCCTGATCGTGCGCGCCGTCGTGGGCTGAGGCCCGCGGCAGCAACGGAATGCAAGCGGCGCGCCTGGCGTGCCGCGAAGGAAAGAGCGGCGGCCGTCACGCCGCGCGAGAAATAAAGCCGGAGCGGTTTCCGGTACACAAATTGGACTGAAGTGGAGAATCAAGCATGAGCGGTCAAAACCAGACCCCGTACTATTTCGTGCCGCATCCGTCGCAGCATCCGATCAGCGCGGCCGTCGGCCTGCTGGTCATGCTCGGATCGGTCGCGCTGTGGATCAATGGTCACGACTGGGCGCCGTATACCGCGCTGCTCGGCCTGCTGTGGTTCCTCTTCACGCTGTACCACTGGTTCGGCGACGCGATCGCCGAGTCGGAAGGCGGGATGTACGGCAAGAACGTCGACCGGTCGTACCGCTGGAGCATGAGCTGGTTCATCTTCTCCGAAGTGATGTTCTTCGGTGCGTTCTTCGGCGCGCTGTTCTACGCGCGTGAAATCGCGCTGCATCAGCTCGGCAGCCTCGACTACAAGCTGATCTGGCCGGATTTCTCCGCCGTGTGGCCGAACGAAGGCCCGGCCGCGCTCGCCGGCCACTTCAAGACGATGGGCCCGTGGCCGATCCCGACGCTGAACACTGCGCTGCTGCTGTCGTCGGGCGCGACGCTGACGATTTCGCACCACGCGCTGCGTGACGACCACCGCCGCAAGGCGATCGCGTGGCTCGCCGCGACGCTCGTGCTCGGCGTCTGCTTCCTGTTCACGCAGGGCTTCGAATATTTCCACGCGTACAACGAACTGAACCTGACGCTCGGCTCGGGCATCTACGGTTCGACGTTCTTCCTGCTGACGGGCTTCCACGGCTTCCACGTGTTTCTCGGCGGCACGATGCTCGCGGTGGTGCTGGTGCGGATGATCCGCGGCCACTTCAAGCCGGAACATCACTTCGCGTTCGAAGGCGCCGCGTGGTACTGGCACTTCGTCGACGTCGTCTGGCTCGGCCTGTACGTCGTCGTCTACTGGCTGTAAATGCAACACGGCCCGCGCAGCGATGCGCGGGCCGTTTGGTTTTGTGGGCGCCGGACGGCGTGAACGAATCGTCCGGCACCCGGCATCACCCAAGCGCCGCCGCGACTTCGTCAGGCGGCGCTTTTGCTTGGAGGCGCGGCCGTGCGGCGAAATGTCACATCGGTCGCATCGGCCGCGGCGGCGTCAGCGTCCGATCGGCAGGCCGGTCGAATGGATCCAGCCCATCCAGTTCGCGAACAGGATGAACAGGAACAGCGAGATCGACAGCCCGACGCGGGTGGCGAGCGACCAGACCATGCGCTTCGTGTGACCGCGGTCGTGCATCATGAAATAGAGTGCCGAGGCCATGCTGGCAATGATGAGGACGAAGGCGACAGGGACGAGGATGTGCATGGAGCGAACCGGACGACGGCAATTCGAAAGGAAGAGGATAATTATCGCACTTCGCTTTCGCGATGGCGCTTGGCGGGCGGCACGATGAAGATCCGCTGGCTTCCCGCGCTGCTCGTGCTGGCCGTGGTCGCGGTCACGATCCGGCTCGGTTTCTGGCAGCGCGACCGCGCGCACCAGAAGGAGGCGCTGCAGGAGAGCATCGTGCGCTACGAGCACGCGATGCCCGTCGACGTCGGCGCGCAGCCGGTTCCGCTCGCATCGATCGAGTTCCATCGGGTGCGCGCGACCGGGCGCTTCATGCCGGAGCTCGCGGTGTTTCTCGACAATCGGCCGTATAACGACCAGCCGGGCTTTTACGTCGTGATGCCGTTTAAACTCGCGGGCGGCGGCTACGTGCTCGTCAATCGCGGCTGGCTGCCGCGCAACGTCGCCGATCGCGAGGCGATCGAGCCGTTCGCGACGCCCGCGGGCGACATCGAGGTCGTGGGGATTGCCCGCGCCGACGCGTCGCGCGCGTTCGAGCTCGGCGAAGGCGGCTCGGCGCCGCACCAGAAGATTCGCCAGAACCTGGACGTCGCCGCTTATGCGAAGGAAATCGGCCTGGCGCTGCAGCCGTTCGTGATCCAGCAGACGAGCGACGACGGCGACAAGCTGGTGCGTGACTGGCCGGCGCCGACGACCGGCGTCGAGCGCAATTACGGTTACATGTTTCAGTGGTGGGGCATGGCGGCGGCCGCGCTCGGTTTCGGCTTGTACGCGGCGCGGCGCGCGGCGAAGAAGCCGTCCGGCGCGTGAGCGGCGCGATGTCCGTGCGCGGCGGCGACGCCGCGGGTACGTTTCGTGAGGTCTGATTTGTCCATCCAATCTTCCCGTCAGGGCGCGGCGCCCGTTTCGCCGGCCGCCAGAAAGCGCGGCCGCTGGACGCTCGTGCTGCTCGGGCTCGTCTGCGCGGCGCCGATGATCGCGTCGTACTTCACCTATTACGTAATCAAGCCGAAGGGCGGCTCGACCAACTACGGCACGCTGATCGAGCCGCAGCGGCCGATTCCGCCGGACCTGACGGTCACCGACGAAACCGGCAAGACCGTGCCGCTCGCGTCGCTGCGCGGCGTGTGGCTGTTCGTGATGACCGACCGCAGCGCGTGCGACGAAGCGTGCGCGAAGAAGCTCTATTTCATGCGCCAGGTGCGCGTGACGCAGGCCGGCGAACGGCACCGGCTCACGATGGTGTGGCTGCGCAGCGATGCGGGCGCGGTGCCGGACAAGATCACGGCCGCGTACCCGGACACGCGCAGGCTCGTCGCCGATCCGGCTGCGCTCGCCAAGTGGCTGCCGGCCGACGCCGGCACGCAGGACACCGACCACCTGTACCTGGTCGACCCGAACGGCAACCTGATGATGCGCTTCCCGAAGGACCCGAACCCCAGCAAGATCAAGACCGACGTCACGAAACTGCTGAAGTGGTCGAGCATCGGCTGACGCGAGACAACGAGGCAATAATCCGATGTCGTATCTACTGCAACTCGGCCTGATCGGCTCGTGCATCGCGCTGCTGCCGCTGTCGTACGTGTGGGTGAAGGCCGACGACGACAAGTTCCGCAAGCTCGTGTGGATCACCACGTTCCTGACCCTCGACCTCGTGATGTTCGGCGGCTTCACGCGGCTGACCGATTCGGGCCTCGGCTGTCCGGACTGGCCCGGCTGCTACGGCACGTCGTCGCCGTTCATCGCGCACGCGGCGATCACGGCCGCGCACCAGGCGATGCCGAGCGGCCCCGTCAGCATGACGAAGGCATGGATCGAGATGATCCACCGCTATTTCGCGATGGCGATCGGCGTGCTGATCATCGCGCAGACGGTGATCGCGTGGGCCGCGCGGCTGCGCCGCCGGCCGCTGCACGTGTCGCCGTGGTGGCCGACGAGCCTGCTGCTCCTGATCCTGGTGCAGGGCGCGTTCGGCGCATGGACGGTGACGATGAAGCTGCAGCCGGTGATCGTCACGATCCACCTGCTGCTCGGCCTGACGCTGCTCGGCACGCTCGGCTGGCTCGCGGCGCGGCAGACGCCGCTGCCCGCATACGATCCGGAGGCAGGGCGCTATCGCGCGGCGGCCCTCGCGGCGCTCGTGCTGCTCGTCGCGCAGATCGCGCTCGGCGGCTGGGTCAGCACCAACTACGCGGTGCTCGCGTGCACGGACTTCCCGACCTGCAACGGCCAGTGGATTCCGCCGATGGATTTCGGGCACGGCTTCCATTTGTGGCGCGCGCTCGGGATGACGAAGGACGGCGACGCGATCACGCAGGATGCGCTCGTCGCGATCCACTGGACGCACCGCACGTTCGCGTTCGTCGTCGTCGCGTACCTGGCCGCGTTCGCGCTGAAGATGCGCCGCTTCGAATCGCTGCGGCGGCCCGCCAACGGCGTGCTGCTGGTGGTCGTGCTGCAGTTCGTGACGGGTTTGACGAATATCGTATTGCAGTGGCCTTTGCCGGTCGCGGTGGCCCATAACGGGGGCGCCGCGATCCTGCTGCTGCTCGTCGTCATGTTAAACTTTCGCATCCTTTCAAGCCGCCCCGGCCGTGTCGCGCAGCCTGCGCGCGACGCCGCCCCGGCGTGACCGTCCCCATGCAAAGCACCCTTTCCCAATCGCCCGGTAGCCGGTTTTCGCAGTACATGGCGCTGACGAAGCCGCGTGTCACGCAGCTCGCGGTGTTCTGCGCGGTGATCGGCATGTTCCTAGCGACGCCGGGCATGGTGCCGTGGCGGGTGCTGGTCGGCGGCACCATCGGCATCTGGCTGCTGGCGGGCGCGGCGTTCGCGATCAACTGCCTCGTCGAGCAGAAGATCGACGCGATGATGCGCCGCACCGCGTGGCGTCCGTCCGCGCGCGGCGAGATCACGACCGCGCAGATCCTGCTGTTCTCGGGCGTGCTCGGCAGCGCCGGCGCCTGGACGCTCTACACGTTCACGAACCCGCTGACGATGTGGCTGACGATCGCGACCTTCGTCGGCTACGCGGTGATCTACACGCTGCTGCTCAAGCCGATGACGCCGCAGAACATCGTGATCGGCGGCGCGTCGGGCGCGATGCCGCCGGCGCTCGGCTGGGCCGCAGTGACGGGCGCGGTGCCCGGCGACGCGTGGATCCTCGTGCTGATCATCTTCGTGTGGACCCCGCCGCATTTCTGGGTGCTCGCGCTGTACCGCCGCAAGGACTACGAGAACGCGGGCCTGCCGATGCTGCCCGTCACGCACGGCGAGAAGTTCACGCGGCTCCATATCCTGCTCTACACGGTGATCCTGTTCGCGGTCACGATGATGCCGTTCATCTCGGGCATGAGCGGGGCCGTCTACCTGACGAGCGCGGTGCTGCTCGGCGCGGTGTTCCTCGCGTACGCGTGGAAGATCCACCGCGAGTACTCGGACGAGCTGGCTCGCAAGGCCTTCCGCTACTCGATCGTCTACCTGTCGCTGCTGTTCGCGGCGCTGCTCGTCGACCACTATGCACGCCCGCTGCTCGGCGTGTAACCGCACGGTTTGAATACGATGCTTCGTTCATGGTTCGGGCGCCGCGCGCGCCAAGGCTGGATGCTCGGCTGCGCATTCGCGGCGGCGATGCTGCTCGCGGCGTGCGACAACGCGCCGAAATTCCAGAATCTCGACATCACCGGCAACACGCAGTTCGGCAGCGATTTCTCGCTGCCCGACACGGCCGGCAAGGTGCGCACGCTCGGCGACTTCAAGGGCAAGGCGGTCGTGGTGTTCTTCGGCTATACGCATTGCCCGGACGTCTGCCCGACGACGATGGCCGAGCTGTCCGAGGCACTCAAGCAGCTCGGGCCGGACGCCGCGAAGCGCGTGCAGGTGCTGTTCGTCACCATCGATCCGGAGCGCGACACGGCCGCGCTGCTCGGGCAGTACGTGCCGGCGTTCGATCCGTCGTTCGTCGGCCTGCGCCCGGCGGACGAAGCGCAGCTGAAGAAGGTGACGAAGGATTTCCGCGTCTATTACGCGAAAGTGCCGGGCAAGGCGCCCGGCAGCTACACGATGGATCACACCGCCGCGAGCTATGTGTTCGACACGAACGGCAGGCTGCGCCTCTTCGTGCGCGACGGCCAGGGCCCCGGCCCGTGGGTGCACGACCTGAAGCTGCTGCTCGGCTGAGCCGCAGCGCGGGGCGGCGCGCGCCGTCCCGCGTTTTCTCTCTAATCTTTTCCCGCCTATTCCTCGTTTTGCATGCGCAGGCCGCCGCCCGGCAGGCGGCGGCGCGTCACGTCACGGCAGCGCCGGCAGGACGACGCCCGGCGCCGCGCGCGTCATCCGGAATTCGGTCACGCGGTAGGTCGCGAGGCCTTCGGTGACGAACGGATCGGTCTGCAGGAGCGCTTCCAGCGCGTCGCGATCGATGCGCGCCGCGAGGATCATGCCGCCGTCACGCGGCACCTTCGGCCCCGCCGCGATGAAAATCCCCTGGTCCAGCAGCGGCTGCAGATACGCGCGATGGCGTTCGAGCGCGTCGTCGATGCGGTCGAGCGGCGCGGTGTAGTGAATGTCGATGACGTACATGGGTGGCCTCGGAATGTCGCCGGGACGCGGTGCGCCGGCACGGCGATCTTTTAGCACAGGCCGCTTCGCGTGTCGCGTTGCATTCAAGTTGTAAGCGTCGCTGCCGTCATTACGTGTGCAATCGACTCCGCGCGGCAGGCCGTTCGCGCGCGTCGCGTCACCCATCGACATCGATAACAAGGCACGCACGATGAGCAGAATGAGTTTGAACCGCAAGCTGTGGCTCGCACTGGCGCTGGTATGGATCGGCCTGTTGGGCGTCGGCGCATGGAGCGCGTTCGAGACGCGCGCGACGATGCTCGCCGAGCGCAAGGAGGGCATCGCGAACCTCGTCGAGGCGGCGGCCGGCATTGCGAAGTCGTACCACGCGCTCGCGCAGGCAGGCACGCTGCCGGAGGCCGACGCGAAGCGCGAAGCGCTCGCGAGCCTCGCCGCGATGCGCTACGGCGAGTCGGGCTACGTGTTCGTGATGGATTCGCAGCCGGTCGTGCTGATGCACCCGACGCTGCCGAAGCTGGTCGGCACGCAGGTCGGCGACTACAAGGACCCGGACGGCAAGCCGCTGTTCGTCACGATCCTGAACGCCGCGAAGGCCACCGGCAGCGGTTTCGCCGAATATCGCGGGCGCCTGCCGCACAGCGAGACCGCGGTGCCGAAGATCAGCTACGTCACGCGCTTCGCGCCGTGGGACTGGAACATCTCGAGCGGCGTGTTCGTGAAGGACATCGATACGGTCTATTACGAGACGCTGTTCGGCCACCTCGCGGTGGTGCTCGTGATCGGCCTCGTGATCACCGCGGCGATGGTCGTGATCATCCGCAACGTGCGCGGCAGCCTCGGCGGCGAGCCGGACGAGGCCGCGGCGCTCGCGGCGCGCATCGCGGGGGGCGACCTGACGCAGCCGGTGCCGGTGCGCGCGGGCGACCGCACGAGCATGATGGCGGCGATGCACGCGATGCAGGATCGCCTGCAGGCGACGATCGGCGGCATCCGCCAGTCGGCCGAATCGATCGCGTCGGCGAGCCGAGAGATCGCGTCCGGCAACGACGACCTGTCGCAGCGCACCGAGGAACAGGCGGCGTCGCTGGAAGAGACGGCGGCGAGCATGGAGCAGCTGACCGCGACCGTGAAGCAGAACGCCGACAACGCGCGGCAGGCGAGCGGGCTCGCGAACAACGCGTCGGACATCGCGCGCGCCGGGCACGACGTCGTGAACCGCGTGATCGGCACGATGGGCGAGATCGACGACAGTTCGCGCAAGATCGCGGACATCATCGGCACGATCGAAGGGATCGCGTTCCAGACCAACATCCTCGCGCTGAATGCCGCCGTGGAAGCGGCGCGCGCGGGCGAGCAGGGCCGCGGCTTCGCGGTGGTCGCGGGCGAGGTGCGCACGCTCGCGCAGCGCTCGGCCACCGCGGCGAAGGAGATCCGCACGCTGATCGGCGAATCGGTCGAGCGGGTGCGCAACGGCTCGACGCTGGTCGGCCAGGCCGGCACGACGATGGGCGAGATCCTGCAGGCGGTCGCGCGCGTGACGGACATCATGGGCGAGATCGCGGCGGCGTCCGAGGAGCAGGCGAGCGGCATCACGCAGGTCGGCCGCGCGGTCACGCAGATGGACCAGGTGACGCAGCAAAACGCGGCGCTCGTCGAGGAAGCGGCCGCGGCCGCCACGTCGCTGCAGGAGCAGGCGGCGCGGCTGCGCGACGCGGTGGGGGCGTTCCGGGTCGGCGACGCCGGCGCGGCGCGCGCCCGGCCGGCGGCCGGGCCGGTGTTCCGCGAAGAGACGGCGACAGCGGTCGAAGCGACGCCCGCGTAACATCGGTGCGACGCGGGGCTGGCGGGCCGTGCATGGAGATGCAACTAACAGCCTGCTCCGCCGTGTGCCGGCCTGCGCGTGGGGCATACCCATATGAGCGGGATGTATTTCACTTCCCGCTGATCCTGTGACACCATTTGCCCCTTTCCCGCGAGCCGGGACATACCCGCATCGCGCCCTTTTTTAGTTAGCAAGAAAGCGAGAAACAGATGAAGCGTCGCAGTCTCCTGAAAGTGTTTTCCGTGCTGGCAACCGGCGCAGCGCTGACGATGTCGGCGGGTGCGCACGCCGAGGACAAGGTGATCAAGGTCGGCACGGTGGCCGGTCCGGATGCGGAAGTGTGGCAGCTCGTGCAGAAGGTCGCGAAGGAGAAGGAAGGCCTGAACGTGAAGGTCATCGAGTTCAACGACTACGTGCAGCCGAACGCGGCGCTCGACGCGGGCGACCTCGACGCGAACAGCTTCCAGCACCAGCCGTACCTCGACAGCCAGGTGAAGCAGCGCGGCTACAAGCTCGTCAGCGCGGGCCTGACCTACATCTCGCCGATCGGCGTCTACTCGAAGAAGTTCAAGGCGCTGAAGGACCTGCCGCAAGGCGCGAAGCTCGCGGTGCCGAACGACCCGTCGAACGAGAACCGCGCGCTGCTGCTGCTGCAGGCGCAGGGCGTGATCAAGCTGAAGGCCGGCGCGGGCACGGGCGGCAACAACGCGACGGTGCTCGACATCGCCGACAACCCGAAGAAGCTGAAGATCTCCGAACTGGACGCGGCGCAACTGCCGCGCGTGCTGTCGGACGTCGACGCGGCCGTGATCAACACGAACTACGCGATCGCCGCGAACCTGCAGCCGACCAAGGACGCGATCGCGCTCGAATCGCTGACGAGCCCGTATGCGAACCTGATCGCGGTGCGCGCGAAGGACAAGGACCAGCCGTGGGTGAAGAAGCTGGTCAAGGCGTACCAGTCGACGGAAGTGAGGGAGTTCATCAAGAAGCAGTTCAAGGGCTCGATGGTCGCGTCGTTCTGAACGTGATCCGTTGATCGAAAAAGGCCTGCACGCGTGCAGGCCTTTTTTTGTTTGCGGTGGATGGTGTTCTGTTGCCGCCGTGCAGGCGTTGCTCGCTCGGGCTGTCACGTGTTTTTTATTTGCAAGAGCGAGGCGAAAATAACGAACCGCAATTGCACTCGTACGTCGTCGATAACGAGGTTTGGTAACGGTCCGCTACATTGGCATCGAGCTTCCGCGCCGTCGCTTGAAAGCAAAACCGGTATGTCCGTTCCTGCTTCGGCGCCACGTTGCCGCCCGCGCCAGTTCTTCCCGCTGAGTCAAATAACAAGAATTTCAAGCGATAGTCCACCGCCGATGCCGAGGGGGGATCAAGAAATTGGCGGGAATTTATCGGCACAGTAGTCAGGGAATCTTCGCTAGCCTTTCGAAGGCAGTTCGAAAAATCACATGCGAGGATGTTGAATGAATGCCGTTGTGGAATTGAATGGTGGCTACCATTGCTATGGGATGAGCAACCTGAGCGCCGGAGAGTTATTTTTCTGGATCATGGTTGACGAAACAATGAATCAGTTGGGTGTTGGTGACGCGGCGTCGGTCGGAATGATTTTGCTTGGTGGAAACAATTTGTCGACCAGGACAAAGCCACTCGGAGCGATAAAAGGAACCTCGCGTGCAAGCTGATACTCAAGAAGGATTTTTCAGAAGGCTCAGTTCCCTTTGGGCCTAAAATTACCAACGCTGGTGGGCGGGCCAGTGCGAAACTTGAAAATCAGACTGGTTAGAAACATCGGAACCTTTGTAGGGAGAACGATCCCCGTGCTTGGTTGGGTAATTCTTGCAAGCGATATTTCTATTATCACCTACAAGGCGGTGAGTCACTACAATAGAGTCGCAAGGGAAGGTGATAGATTATGGTAGATATTGAGGGTAGGGTGATTGAATTTGTAAGGAAAAAGTCCGGATTTTACATTTTATCAAGGGCTGCGGACATAACGGAAAATACCGATCTGGATACCGACCTGGATTTCAATGCTGCAGAGGTCGAAGAGATGATGCGGGAATATTCTGCGGAATTTAATGTTGATGTGAGTGGATTCGATATAAAAAAATATTACCCGGAAGATGATTTTTCATTCTTTGACTTGATCAATCCGTTCAAGAAAAAAGTGGTTCATCATGTTCCGGATTTGAACGTTCGAATGCTGATCACATCGGCAAAAGCAGGGCGCTGGCTTTACGACTGACTGCTCACCGGGTTTGTCTACGACCTGACGGCTGCATCGCGCAGCCCCTTTTCATTGGCGAGGCCGGCTCACATCTCGCCGCGCCGCGAGCAGATCGTCAGGATCTCCCGGATCGCGACGTTGTCCCGCACGCCGGGCAGCGACTGCAGGATGCATTCGTAATACCGCCTTTCGCGCGGCAGCAGCATTGCGTTGTTGAGGTAGAGCGCGTCGCAGGACTGCCGGATCAGGCGCGCCGCCGCGGGGTTCCAGCTGTCGCGCAACGACTGCAGCACGCATTCGTCGTATTGCGCGTAGCCGTCGGTCAGCGCGAACGCGGCGGCCGGCATCGCCAGTGCGACGCTGGCGAGCGAGCGAACAGTCCACGACATGCTGCCTCCCGTCGGTCGGATAGCTGCAACCAGCATAGCGCATCGGCGCCGCTTCATCCGGCGGCCATGCCGCCCCGGCGTGCGTAAGCGGACGGTCAGGAAGTGGTCTGCGGAAATGGTATGCTCGCTTTCGCCGCCGCGCACCGTTGCAGGGGCGCCGGCCGCGGCGGAGACACCCTCAACCAGAACCGAGAATACGGGGAGACACATTCATGAAGCGTTTCAAGACTTTCGCGATCCGTTCGATCACGGCCGGCGTTGCCGCGCTGGCGCTGGCCGGCGCCGCGCACGCGCAGACCGTCAAGGTGCTGTCGATCGTCGATCACCCGGCGCTCGACGCGATCCGCGACGGCGTGCGCGCGGAACTGAAGGCCGAAGGCTTCGGCGACGACAAGCTCAAGTGGGAATACCAGAGCGCGCAGGGCAACACGGGCACCGCCGCGCAGATCGCGCGCAAGTTCGTCGGCGACCAGCCCGACGTGATCGTCGCGATCGCGACGCCGGCCGCGCAGGCGGTCGTCGCGTCGACGAAGAGCGTGCCGGTCGTCTACTCGGGCGTCACCGACCCGGTCGCCGCACAGCTCGTGAAGGGCTGGGGCCCGACGGGCACCAACGTGACGGGCGTGTCCGACAAGCTGCCGCTCGACCGCCAGGTCGCGCTGATCAAGCGCGTGGTGCCGAAGGCGAAGACGGTCGGCATGGTCTACAACCCGGGCGAAGCGAATTCGGTCGTCGTCGTGAAGGCGCTCCAGGAGATCCTCGCGAAGCAGGGGATGACGCTCAAGGGAGCGGCCGCGCCGCGCACCGTCGACATCGGCCCGGCCGCGAAAAGCCTGATCGGCAAGGTCGACGTGATCTACACGAACACCGACAACAACGTCGTGTCCGCGTACGAAGCGCTCGTGAAGGTCGCGAACGAAGCGAAGATCCCGCTCGTCGCGGGCGACACCGACAGCGTGAAGCGCGGCGGCATCGCGGCGCTCGGCATCAACTACGGCGATCTCGGCCGGCAGACCGGCAAGGTCGTCGCGCGCATCCTGAAGGGCGAGAAGCCGGGCGCGATCGCGTCGGAGACGAGCAGCAACCTCGAGCTGTTCGTGAACACGGGGGCGGCCGCGAAGCAGGGCGTGACGCTGTCGCAGGATCTCGTCAAGGACGCGAAGACGGTCATCAAGTAAGCCGCGGCCGGCTGTGCACCGCGCTTGAAGGCCCCGACCCGGGCCTGAACGAAACCGCCGGACGGGCGGCCCTTACCGGGGCCGCTCGTTCGCTTCGCCCGGCCGCATCCGTCCGGCCGGGAAGCAACAGGATTTCCCCATCATGTCTCTGTTCTCGTTTCTGGGCGCACTGGAGATCGGCCTGATCTTCAGCCTCGTCGCGCTCGGGGTGCTGATCTCGTTTCGCATCCTCAACTTTCCCGACCTGACCGTCGACGGCAGCTTCCCGCTCGGCGGCGCGGTGGCCGCGACGCTGATCTCGGCCGGCTTCGACCCGTTCGCGGCGACCGGCTTTGCGATCGTCGCGGGCGCCGTGGCCGGCTTCGTCACCGGCTGGCTCAACGTGCGCCTGAAGATCATGGACCTGCTCGCCAGCATCCTGATGATGATCGCGCTCTATTCGGTGAACCTGCGGATCATGGGCCGGCCGAACGTGCCGCTCATCACCGAGCCGACGATCTTCACCCTGCTGCAGCCGGCGTGGCTGCCCGACTACGTGCTGCGCCCGGCGCTGCTCGCGATCGTCGTCGTGGTCGCGAAGCTCGGCCTCGACTGGTTCTTCTCGTCGCAGCTCGGCCTCGCGATGCGCGCGACCGGCGCGAACCCGCGGATGGCGCGCGCGCAGGGCATCGCCACCGGCCGCGCGACGCTCGCCGGAATGGCGCTGTCGAACGCGCTCGTCGCGCTCGCGGGGGCCCTCTTCGCTCAGACGCAGGGCGGCGCGGACATCTCGATGGGGATCGGCACGATCGTGATCGGGCTGGCCGCGGTGATCATCGGCGAGACGCTGCTGCCCGCGCGCCGGCTGGTGCTGACGACGCTCGCGGTCGTGCTCGGCGCGATCGTCTACCGCTTCTTCATCGCGCTGGCGCTGAACAGCGAATTCATCGGCCTGAAGGCGCAGGACCTGAACCTCGTGACCGCCGCGCTCGTCACGATCGCGCTGGTGCTGCCGGCGACGCGCAAGAAGCTGTTCGCGCGCAAGAACGGAGGGGCATGACATGCTGTCCGCACAAGACCTGAAACTCACGTTCAATCCCGGCACGCCGATCGAGACGCGTGCGCTGCGCGGGCTGTCGCTCGACATTCCGGACGGCCAGTTCGTCGCGGTGATCGGCTCGAACGGCGCGGGCAAGTCGACCTTCCTCAACGCGATCAGCGGCGACCAGACGGTCGACGCGGGCCGCATCGCGATCGACGGCGCGGACGTCACGCGCCAGCCCGCGTGGGACCGTGCGCACCTCGTCGCGCGCGTGTTCCAGGACCCGATGGCCGGCACCTGCGAGGCGCTGACGATCGAGGAGAACATGGCGCTCGCGATGGCGCGCGGCGGGCGGCGCGGCTTCAGGGCCGCGCTCGATCGAGCGTCGCGCGAGCTGTTCCGCGACAAGCTGCGGCTGCTCAATCTCGGCCTCGAGAACCGGCTGACCGACCGGATCGGGCTGTTGTCCGGCGGGCAGCGGCAGGCGGTGAGCCTGTTGATGGCGTCGCTGCGGCCGTCGCGGATCCTGCTGCTCGACGAGCATACGGCCGCGCTCGACCCGAAGACGGCCGCGTTCGTGCTGGAGCTGACCGCGCGCATCGTCGCCGAGAGCCGGCTGACGACGATGATGGTCACGCACAGCATGCGGCAGGCGCTCGACTACGGCGACCGCACGGTGATGCTGCACCAGGGGCAGGTCGTGCTCGACGTGTCGGGCGATGCGCGCAAGGGGCTCGACGTGCCGGACCTGCTGCAGATGTTCGAGAGGGTGCGGCACGAGCAGCTCGACGACGATGCGCTGCTGCTTGGCTGACGCGTAGCCGTTGGCTGGCCGGCGGGTGCGGCGCGGGAGGCGCCGCTGCGTCGGCCGGTCTATCGATCCGTCTTCTCCTCTGACGAAAGGCCGGTTTCGCGCCGACGCTGTGCGGCGCGCGAGCATTGCCATATACTGTATATCCATACAGTTGTGGGTGGCGTCATGCTCGCATCCTCCATTTCTCCCGAATCCCTGCATCCGACGCTCTGGCGCGGTTCGCAGCTTGCGCGCGGCGGTCCGCGCACGATCGATACCGGTTTCGCGGCGCTGTCGGCCGAGCTGCCGGGCGGCGGCTGGCCGGTCGGCGGCCTCGTCGAACTGCTGGCCGCGCAGCCGGGCTGCGGCGAGATGCGGCTGCTCGCGCCGGCGCTCGCGCGCGCAGTCGGCGGCAAGCGGCCGCTCGCGCTCGTCGCGCCGCCGCAGCCGCCGCACGCGAGCGCGCTCGCGAGTCTCGGCGTGCCGTCCGACGCGCTGCTGTGGCTGCGCGCCGGCAGCCGCGCGGACGCGCTGTGGGCGGCCGAGCAGGCGCTCAAGACGGGCTGTTGCGGCGCGCTCCTGTTGTGGCAGCCGGACGCGCGGCCCGACGTGCTGCGGCGCCTGCATCTCGCCGCCGCGCGCGGCGGCGACACGCTGTTCGTGATGCTGCGCCCGCTGTCGGCCGCGCGGCAGCCGTCGCCCGCGGTGCTGCGCCTCGCGCTGCATCCCGCGCCGGGCGGCGTGGCGGTCGAGATCGTCAAGCGCCGCGGCCCCGTGCGCAGCGAGCTGCTCGAGCTCGATCTGCCGTCGCCCATCGTGGAGAGCCGCTATGCGCGTCTTGCTCGGCATTCATCTGCCGCGTCTGCCGCTCGACGTGTGCGCGCCGCCGCCGGCTGACGGCGACGCCGGCCGTGCGGTGCTCGAGCAGGGCGTCGTGCTGATCGCCGACGCGGCCGCGCGCAAGCAGGGCGTGCGCGCGGGCATGAAGCGCGGCGGCGTGCTGACGCTCGCGCCCGACACGCAGCTCGTCGAGCGCGATCCGGCGCGCGAGGCCGATGCGCTGCGCGCGGTCGCGCTTGCGCTGCTGCGCTTTTCGCCGTGCGTCGCGCTCGACGACGAAGCGACACTCGTCGTCGACGTCGGCCCGAGCCTGCGCCTGTTCGGCGGCCTGCCGTCGCTGTGCCGCCAGGTGCGCGCGACGCTCGCGGCGCTCGGTTATGCCGCGCGCCTGTCCGCCGCGCCGACCGGGCGTGGGGCGTGGCTGCTCGCGCGCGTGCCGGCCCGCTCGCGCAGCCGGCGTCGGGTGGCCGGCCAAGCGTCGCTCGTCCGCGCGCTCGATGCGCTGCCGTGCGAACTGCTGCCCGACGCGCGCCCGTACGCGGGCTGGTTCGACGGCCTGGGCTGCCGCACGCTGGCCGATCTGCGCCGCCTGCCGCGCGCGGGGCTGCAGCGCCGCTGCGGTCCTGCGCTGCTGGCCGCGCTCGATCGCGCATACGGCGACGCCGTCGAGCCGCTCGCGTGGATGCCGGTGCCGCCGGTGTTCGATGCGCGGCTCGAATTGCCGGAGCGCGTCGAATACGCGGAGGCCGTGCTGTTCGTCGCGCGGCGGCTCGTCGTGCAGCTGTGCGGCTGGCTCGCCGCGCGGCAACTGTCGCTGGCCGCGATGACGTTCGGCCTCGAGCACGAGCGCGGCCGCCAGGCGGTGCCGCCGACGTCGCTCGAGCTCGCGTTCGCGGAGCCCGCGCGCGACGAGGCGCACTTCATGCGGCTGCTCGGCGAGCGGCTCGCGCGTGTCGAGCTGCCCGCCGCGGTGATCGCGGTGCGCCTGACGGCCACGCGCGTCGAGTCGGTCGCGCCGCCGGCCGACGATCTCTTTCCCGAGCCGGGCGGCACGCGCGAGGCGCGCGCGCGGCTCATCGAGCTGCTGGTCGCGCGGCTCGGCACGGACAACGTGCTGCGCGCGGCGCCCGTCGCCGATTACCGGCCCGAGGCCGCGAACCGCTGGCTGCCGCTCGATGCGCCGGCGGGCCGGCCGGCCGCCGGTCCGCCCGCCGCGCCGCCGCGTCCCGCGTGGCTGCTGGCCGAGCCGCAGCCGCTGCTGATGCGCGAGAACCGGCCGGTATTCCATACGCCGCTCCGGATGATGTCGTCGCCCGAGCGGATCGAGGCCGGGTGGTTCGATGGTCAATTGGCTGCACGCGATTACTACGTCGCGCAGGACGAGGTTGGCGCGTGCTACTGGGTATTCAAGGAACGCTCGGGGAGCCAGTCCGAGCCGCGCTGGTTCCTGCACGGCCTGTTCGGGTGAGCGGCGATGGCTACGGAATACACGTTGCTGCCCGATTACGCGGAGCTGTTCTGCCGCTCGAATTTCTCGTTCCTGCATGGCGCGTCGCATGCGGAGGAACTGGTCGAGCGGGCGGTCGAGCTTGGCTATCGCGGGATCGCGATCACCGACGAATGCTCGCTCGCAGGTGCGCCGCGGATGCACGTCGCGGCGAAGGCGAAAGGGCTGCCGCTGATCGTCGGCGCGTACTTCGACGTGACGCCCGATGAAGTCGCACCCGGTCACGATCCGGGCCCCGGCGCGTTCGGGCTCGTGCTGCTCGCGCAGAACCGCGAGGGTTACGGCAACCTGTCCGAGCTGATCTCGTGGCGGCGCATGAACGCGCCGAAGGGCACGTACCGGCTGACGTCGCGGATGCTGTCGGCGCCGCCCGGGGAATTCGCGCACCTGCGCGGGATGCCCGACTGCTTTGCGATTCTTGTCCCCGCGTATCCGGTGCGTGCCGACGTGCTCGATGCGCAGGTCGCGTGGTTTCGTTCAACGTTCGGCGAGCGTGCGCGGCTCGGGCTCGTGCAGTTGCAGCGCGCGCTGGACGGTGCGCAGCGCGAGGAGATTCGTGCGGCGGGCGAGCGGCGCGGCGTGCGTATCGTCGCGCTCGGCGACGTGACGATGCACAAGCGCTCGTGCAAGCCGCTGCAGGATGCGATGACGGCGATCCGGCACCGGATGCCGATCTCGGAGTGCGGCTATGCGCTCGCGCCGAACGCGGAGCAGCATCTGCGTTCGCGGCAGCGGATCGCGCAGCTGTTCTCGTCGGACGAGATCGCGCAGACGTGCGCGATGCTCGATACGTGCGGCTTCTCGCTCGACGAACTGCGCTACGAGTATCCGCTCGAGCTCGTGCCGGACGGACACACGCCGGCCAGCTACCTGGAGCAGGAAACCTGGGCGGGCGCGCACCGGCGTTATCCGCACGGCGTGCCGGAGAAGGTGGTGAAGCTGATCGAGCACGAACTCGAACTGATCGAGGACCTGAAATACGAGCCGTTCTTCCTGACGGTCTACGACGTCGTCACCTATGCGCGCAGCCGGAACATCCTGTGCCAGGGGCGGGGCTCGGCGGCGAATTCGGTGGTCTGCTACTGCCTCGGCGTCACCGAGGTGGATCCGGAGCGCAGCACGCTGCTGTTCGAACGCTTCATCAGCCGCGAGCGCGGCGAGCCGCCCGACATCGACGTCGACTTCGAGCACCAGCGGCGCGAGGAAGTCATCCAGTATCTGTACAAGAAATACGGTCACGACCGTGCCGCGCTCGCCGCCGCCGTATCGACCTACCGTCCGCGCGGCGCGTTGCGCGAGACCGGCAAGGCGCTCGGCGTCGATCCGATGCTGATCGAGCGCGTCGCGAAAGGGCATCGCTGGTTCGACGGCAGCCGCGACCTGCTGCAGCAATTCGCGTCGGTCGACCTCGATCCCGGCGCGCCCATCATTCAGGCATGGGCCGAGCTTGCCGCCCGGCTGCTCAATTTTCCACGCCATCTGTCGCAGCACTCGGGCGGTTTCGTGATCAGCCGCGGCAAGCTCACGCGGCTCGTGCCCGTCGAGAACGCGGCGATGGACGGGCGGCGCGTGATCCAGTGGGACAAGGACGATCTCGAATCGCTCAAGCTGATGAAGGTCGACGTGCTGGCGCTCGGCATGCTGTCGGCGCTGCATCGCGCGTTCGACATGGTCACCGCGTGGCGCGGGCCGCCGAAGCGGGCCGGCCGGCCCGACGACGACAGGCCTGACGGCAAGCCGTTCGGGATGGACGACATTCCGCAGGATGACGAAGCGACCTACGACATGATCTGTCGCGCCGACACGGTCGGCGTGTTCCAGATCGAATCTCGCGCGCAGATGTCGATGCTGCCGCGCCTGAGGCCGCGCGACTATTACGACCTCGTGATCGAGGTCGCGATCGTGCGGCCGGGGCCGATCCAGGGCGGCGCCGTGCATCCGTACCTGAAGCGGCGGCAGGGGATCGAGAAAGTCAGCTATCCGAAGGAGGACCTGAAGCCCGCGCTCGAACGCACGAAAGGCGTGCCGATCTTCCAGGAACAGGTGATGCAGATCGCGATGATCGCGGCCGGCTTCACGCCCGGCGAGGCCGACGAGCTGCGGCGCGCGATGGCCGCGTGGAAGCGCAAGGGCAATCTCGAGCAATATCACCGCAAGATCGTCGACGGCATGCGGGAGCGCGACTATCCGCCCGAATTCGCCGAGCAGATATTCGAGCAGATCAAGGGCTTCGGCGACTACGGTTTTCCGGAGAGCCACGCGGCGAGCTTCGCGCATCTCGTGTACGCGAGCAGCTGGCTCAAATGCCACGAGCCCGAGATCTTCCTCGCCGCGCTGCTGAACAGCCAGCCGATGGGCTTCTACGCGCCCGCGCAGCTCGTGCAGGACGCGAAGCGTCACGGCGTGACGGTGTTGCCGGCCGATGCGACGCACAGCGGCTGGGAAGCCTCGCTCGAAGCGCTGCCCGGCGACGCGCCGCCGCACGGCCGGCCCGCGGTGCGGCTCGGCCTGTCGCTCGTGCGCGGTCTCGGCGAGGCGGCCGCGCGGCGGATCGAGGCCGCGCGCGCGGCCGGCCCGTTCGAAAACGTCGACGCGCTCGCCCGCCGCGCGCAGCTCGAGCGCCGCGACCTCGAAGCGCTGGCCGCCGCGAACGCGCTCGCGACGCTCGCCGGCCATCGCCGCGATGCGCTGTGGCAGGCCGTTGCCGCGGCGCCGGAGCGCGACCTGCTCGCGGCCGCGCCGATCGACGAGGCGGAGATGCCCGTGCTCGGCGCGCCGTCGGAGGCCGACGACGTCCTCGCCGACTACCACACGACGGGCCTCACGCTGAACCGCCACCCCGTCGCGCTGCTGCGGCCCGCGCTGCGCACGCGGCGGCTGTCGTCCGCGGCCGAGCTGCGCGACCGCCCCGACGGCCGGCTCGCGCGCGCCTGCGGGCTCGTGATCGCGCGGCAGATGCCGGGCACCGCGAAGGGCGTGATGTTCATGACGCTCGAGGACGAAACGGGCTGCGTGAACCTGATCGTCCGGCCCGAGCTGCTCGCGCGGCAGCGCCGCGAGACGCTCGATTCGAGGCTGCTCGCGGCGTCGGGCGTCTGGCAGGTCGTGAGCGACGTGCGGCACCTCGTCGCGCAGCATTTCGAGGATCTGACGCCGCTGCTCGGCGGCCTGCGCACGTCGAGCCGCGAGTTCCACTGAGAATCCGCGAGCCAGCTCGTTGCGCGATGCATACCAGTACGCGGAACTGGTTCTATTCCGGTCTCGTTTCCGTTGCGATTTTCCCGCCCGGCGGCATCGCGAAACCGTCCCCTTGCATACCACCCCGGGTAAATCCCTATCCCGTATTGCGTTGTAAACAAAGGCTTTGTTGCGACTAAAACGCTTGCCGGGCAAGGCTTCCGGCGATTTTCACGGCGCTAATACCAGTTCGTTGACTGGTATTATTGTGGTTATATAATGCCTTCACTTTCCGACGGCCCGCGTCCGTCGTCCGACTCCCCGGAGGCTCATGGAAACCGGCTGTTCCGAACTGGCGCCCGATCCTCACCGCGATACGCCGCTTTATCTGCAGCTCGCGCGCAATCTGGCGAGCGCGATCCACGACGGCGCATGGCAGGCCGGCGAGGCGCTGCCGTCGGAGCGGGTGCTGTCGGCGTCGGTCGGCGTGTCGCGGATCACCGCGCGGCGCGCGCTGGCGCTGCTGGTCGAGCAGGGCCTGGTCACGCGGGCGCGCGGCGCGGGCACCTTCATCACGCCGCGTGTCACCGATCCGCTGTCGCACCTGGTCGGCTTTACCGCGAAGATGCGTCAGCGCGGCTTCGCGCCGGATTCGGTGTGGCTGTCGCGCAAGCTGCGCGCCGCGAGCCGCGACGAGATCACGCATCTCGGCCTCGCGCCCGGCGCGATGGTCGCGCGGCTCGAGCGGCTGCGCCGCGCGGACGGCATCGTGATGGCGGTCGAGCACTCGACGCTGCCGGCCGCGGTGGTGCCCGATCCGCACGCGCTCGACGCGTCGCTGTACGAGTACCTCGAAGCACGCGGCAAGGTCGTGGTGCGCGCGCTGCAGCACTTTCGCGCGGTGAACGCGACGCGCGACATCGCGAAATGGATGGCGGTGGCGCCGGGCGCGGCGCTCCTCGTGATCACGCGGATCGGCTACGGCACCGACGAGCGCGCGATCGAAGTGACCGAAACGTATTGCCGCGACGATTACTACGACTTCGTCGCCGAACTGAAACGCTGAAGCGGGAGACTGCCCCGGCGCGCGAAGACCGGCGCACCCTGCGGACTTTGCACATCACGACGCGGCTCGCCGCGTCACCAGATCATCAAGAGACTGTCATGCTGACTGGCAACATCCTGACCCCCGACGGCTGGATTCACGGTTCGCTCGATTGCGAGAACGGGCGCATCACGGCGCTCGACGGCGCCCCTGCCGATCCCGCGAAGAACGACGCGCCGTACATCCTGCCCGGCTTCATCGACCTGCACGTGCACGGCGGCGGCGGCGCCGACGTGATGGAAGGCGGCGACGCGATCGAGACGATCGCCCGCACGCACGCGCAGTACGGCACGACGAGCCTGCTCGCGACCACGATGACCGCGCCGCGCGACGAGCTGATGAAGGTCGTCGGCAACCTCGGCAGCGTCGCGCGCACCCGCACGCCGGGCGGCGCGCGCGTGCTCGGCGTGCACCTCGAAGGGCCGTACATCAACCCCGGCAAGCTCGGCGCGCAGCCGGACGCGGCCGTGTCGGCGGTGCTCGACGAAGTGCTGAAGTACCTGTCGATCGCGCCGATCCGCGTCGTCACGCTCGCGCCGGAAATCGCCGGCCACATCGAGATCATCGGCGAGATGGCCGCGCGCGGCGTGCGCGTGCAGCTCGGCCACTCGCTCGCGACCTACGACGACGCGGTCGCCGCGCTCAAGCACGGCGCGTGCGGCTTCACGCACCTGTTCAACGCGATGTCGCCGCTGCACCACCGCAACCCGGGCCTCGTCGGCGCGGCGCTCGCGCACGCCGAATACGCGGAGATCATCCCCGACCTGCTGCACGTGCACCCGGGCGCGATCCGCGCGGCGCTGCGCGCGATTCCGCGCCTGTACGTCGTGACCGACAGCACGTCGGCGACCGGCATGCCCGACGGCGAATACCGGCTCGGCAGCCAGCACGTGACGAAGTGCCTCGGCGGCGTGCGGCTCGCCGACGGCACGCTCGCCGGCAGCACGCTGACGATGGACCAGGCGCTGCGCAACCTCGTGTCGCTCGGCCTGCCGATCGCCGACGTGTCGAACCGGATGTCGCGCTACGCGGCCGACTATCTCGGCATCGCCGATCGCGGCCGCCTCGTGCGCGGCGCGTGGGCCGACGTCGCCGTGTTCGATCGCGACCTGAACCTCACCGCGACCTACGTCGAAGGAGAATCGATTGTCGAATATGCTTAAGGAAGCGCGCGAGGCCGCCCAGGTCGTCGCCGCGCAGCTCGCCGACACCGCGCGCGTCGAAGCGCTCGCCGGCCAGCTGATGGATCATCCGCCGGCCGTCGCGCTGACGGTCGCGCGCGGCAGCTCGGATCACGCCGCGAGCTATTTCGCGAGCCTGACGATGAGCCGCCTCGGCGTGCCGGTCGCGTCGCTGCCGATGTCGGTCGCGACGCTGCAGCAGGCGCCGCTGAAGGTGCAGGACCAGCTCGCGATCGCATTCTCCCAGTCGGGCAAGAGCCCCGATCTCGTCAACACGATGGCCGCGCTGCGCGAAGCCGGCGCGCGCACCGTCGCGGCGGTCAACGTGCTGCCGTCGCCGCTCGCCGACGCCTGCGAGCACCAGCTGCCGCTGCTGGCCGGCCCCGAACTGTCGGTCGCGGCCACCAAGAGCTACATCGCGATGCTGTCGCTGTCCGCGCAGATCGTTGCGTTCTGGCAGCGCGACGCGGCGCTCGTCGCCGCGCTGCGCGGCTTGCCCGACGTGCTCGCGCACGCGGGTTCGCTCGACTGGTCGCCGGCCGTCGCCGCGCTCGCCGACGTCGAGCGGATGATCGTGATCGGCCGCGGCCTTGGCCTCGCGATCGCGCAGGAAGCCGCGCTGAAGCTGAAGGAAACCTCCGGCATCCAGGCCGAGGCGTTCTCGAGCGCCGAGGTGCGTCACGGCCCGATGGAGCTGATCGACCGCGACTACCCGCTGCTCGTGTTCGCGCCGCCGGGGCCGGAGCAGGCGGGCCTCCTGCAGCTCGCGGCCGACATGCGCGCACGCGGCGCCGCGGTGCTGCTCGCCGCGCCGGCCGGCACGCCCGGCTTGTCAGGCGCAGGCACGGTGCTGCCGCTCGCGCAGTCCGCCCATGCGGCGCTCGACCCGATCGCCGCCATTCTGTCGTTCTACGTGATGGCGGCGGATCTCGCCGTCGCGCGCGGCCGCAATCCCGATACGCCGCGCCACCTGAACAAAGTCACCGAAACGCATTGATGAGCCGAGAACGCCGATGAGACGCGCCGAGGAGTCCCAGTTGAAGAGCCCCACCCACGATCAGATCGTCCTGCTTGCTCCGTTGACGGGGCCGATCGTTCCGCTGGCCGACGTGCCCGATCCGGTGTTCTCCGGCGGGATGTTCGGCGACGGCATCGGCATCGACCCGCTCGCCGGCAAGCTCGTCGCGCCGTGCGCCGGCATCGTGTCGCATCTCGCGCGCACCGGCCACGCGGTGACGATCACGACGCCGCAGGGTGCGGAAGTGCTGCTGCACATCGGCATCGACACCGTCGAGCTGAACGGGCAGGGCTTCACCGCGCGCGTCGAGGCCGGCGCGCGCGTCGAGGCGGGCGACCTGCTGATCGAGTTCGACCAGGACGCGGTCGCGCGCAGCGCGCATTCACTCGTGTCGGTGATCGCGATCGCGAATTCCGATGCATTCGACGTGATCGACCGCGCGCAAGGGTTCGCGACGGCGGGCGAGACGCCGCTCCTCACGCTGCGCGGCAAGGGCGACGCCGCCGTGCAGGCGGCCGCGGCCGGCGCCGCGGCGATGAACGAAGTGCGCCGCGCGGTTCAGTTGACGCAGCCGGGCGGCCTGCACGCGCGGCCGGCCGCGCGGGCGCGCGAGGCGGCGCGCGGGCTCGACGCGCACGTCGACGTGCATTTCGACGGCCGCAAGGCGCCGATCGAAAGCGTGGTCGGGCTGCTCGGCCTCGGCGCCGGCGAACAGGCGACGATCGAGCTGGTCGGCCGCGGCGCGCAGGCGCAGCAGGCGGTCGACGCGGTCGCGCAGGAGTTGCTGCGCGAGGCGCACGGCGAAGTCGAGGAGAAGCCGGCGCGCACGCTGTCGCCCGCGCCGCAGGCAGTCGTGCGCAACGCCGGCGCGCCGCTTGAGCCGAACACGCTCGCGGGCGTGTGCGCGGCGCCCGGCATCGCGGTCGGCACGCTGGTGCGCCTCGACGACGCGGACCTCACGCCGCCCGAGCAGGCGAGCGGCACGCCCGCATCGGAAAGCCGCCAGCTCGACCAGGCGCTGAAGGCCGTCGATGCGGAACTCGACGTCACCGTGCGCAACGCATCGGCGCGCGGCGCGGTCGGCGAGGCAGGGATCTTCGCGGTGCATCGCGTGCTGCTCGAGGATCCGACGCTGATCGACGCGGCGCGCGACCTGATCAGTCTCGGCAAGAGCGCGGGCTTCGCGTGGCGCGCGACGATCCGCGCGCAGATCGACACGCTGTCGAAGCTCGACGACGCGCTGCTTGCCGAGCGCGCGGCCGACCTGCGCGACATCGAGAAGCGCGTGCTGCGCGCGCTCGGCCACACGAACGGCGCGGCGCGCGCGCTGCCCGACGAGGCCGTGCTCGCGGCCGAGGAATTCACGCCGTCGGACCTGTCGTCGCTCGATCGCGCACGCGTGACCGCGCTCGTGATGGCGCGCGGCGGCGCGACGTCGCACGCGGCGATCATCGCGCGCCAGCTCGGCATTCCGGCGCTGGTCGCGGTCGGCGACGCGCTGTACGCGATTCCGGACGGCACGCAGGTCGTCGTCGATGCGAGCGCGGGCCGTCTCGAACACGCGCCGACCGCGCTCGACGTCGAGCGCGCGCGGCACGAGCGCGAGCGTCTCGCCGGCGTGCGCGAAGCGAACCGCCAGACCGCGGGCGAAGCCGCCGCGACCGCCGACGGCCGCGCGATCGAGGTCGCCGCGAACATCGCGACGCTCGACGACGCGAACACGGCCGTCGACAACGGCGCGGACGCGGTCGGCCTGCTGCGCACCGAGCTGATGTTCATCCATCGCCAGTCGGCGCCGACGATCGTCGAGCACCAGCAGAGCTACCAGTCGATCGTCGACGCGCTGCAGGGCCGCACCGCGATCATCCGCACGCTCGACGTCGGCGCGGACAAGGAAGTCGACTACCTGACGCTGCCGCCCGAGCCGAACCCGGCGCTCGGCCTGCGCGGCATCCGTCTCGCGCAGGTGCGCCCCGATCTGCTCGACGACCAGCTGCAGGGCCTGCTCGCGGTGAAGCCGTTCGGCGCGGTGCGCATCCTGCTGCCGATGGTCACCGACGCGGGCGAGCTCGTGCGGCTGCGAAAGCGCATCGACGAGTTCGCGCGCGCGATGGGCCGCATCGAGCCGATCGAGGTCGGCGTGATGATCGAGGTGCCGTCCGCGGCGCTGCTGGCCGACCAGCTCGCGCAGCATGCGGACTTCCTGTCGATCGGCACCAACGACCTCACCCAGTACACGCTCGCGATGGACCGCTGCCAGGCCGATCTGGCCGCGCAGGCAGACGGCCTGCATCCGGCCGTGCTGCGCCTGATCGACATCGCGGTGCGCGGCGCGGACAAGCACGGCAAGTGGGTCGGCGTGTGCGGCGCGCTCGGCGGCGATCCGCTCGCGGTGCCGATCCTCGTCGGCCTCGGCGTGACCGAGCTGTCGGTCGATCCGGTGTCGGTGCCGGGCATCAAGGCGCGCGTGCGCCGACTCGATTACCCGTTGTGCCGCCAGCGCGCGCAGGATCTGCTCACGCTCGATTCGGCACAGGCGGTCAGGGCAGCAAGCCGCGAGATCTGGCCGCTCGACTGAGCGTCGGCGGGGACTCGCGTGCGGTTTCAGCGGCAACGCAAATTCACTACGAAAGCAATCAGGTCAACGAAGAGACAAGGATTGGAGGACTGAATGGACGGGAATCCGTTTCTGAAGATACAGAGCCTGGGAAGGGCGCTGATGTTGCCGATCGCGGTGCTGCCGGTCGCCGGCATCCTGCTGCGGCTCGGCCAGCCGGACGTGTTCAACATCAAGATGATCGCCGACGCGGGCGGCGCGATCTTCGACAACCTGCCGCTGCTGTTCGCGATCGGCGTGGCGGTCGGCTTCGCGAAGGACAACAACGGCGTCGCGGCGCTCGCGGGCGCGATCGGCTACCTGATCGAAACCGCGATCATGAAGGACATCGATCCCAAGCTGAACATGGGCGTGCTGTCCGGGATCATCGCGGGCGTGGTCGCGGGCTTGCTGTACAACCGCTACAAGGACATCAAGCTGCCCGACTACCTCGCGTTCTTCGGCGGCAAGCGCTTTGTGCCGATCGCCACCGGCCTCGCGTGCGTGCTGCTCGGCATCGTGTTCGGCTACGTGTGGCAGCCGGTCCAGCATGCGATCGACGCGGCTGGCCAGTGGCTGACGACCGCGGGCGCGATCGGCGCGTTCGTGTTCGGCTTCCTGAACCGGCTGCTGCTCGTCACGGGCCTGCACCACATCATCAACTCGCTCGCGTGGTTCGTGTTCGGCAACTTCACGCCGCCGGCCGGCGGCGAGCTCGTGCACGGCGACCTGCACCGCTTCTTCGCGGGCGACCCGAGCGCGGGCACCTTCATGGCCGGCTTCTTCCCGATCATGATGTTCGGCCTGCCGGCCGCGTGTCTCGCGATGCTGCACGAGGCGCCGAAGGAGCGCCGCGCGGTGGTCGGCGGCCTGCTGTTCTCGATGGCGCTCACGTCGTTCCTGACCGGCGTGACCGAGCCGATCGAATTCAGCTTCATGTTCCTCGCGCCGGTGCTGTACGTGATCCACGCGGTGCTGACGGGGCTGTCGCTCGCGATCTGCCAGATTCTCGGCGTGAAGCTCGGCTTCACGTTCTCGGCGGGCGCGATCGACTACGGGCTGAACTACGGGCTGTCGACGAAGGGCTGGATCGCGATTCCGCTCGGCCTCGCATACGGCTTCGCGTACTACGGGCTGTTCCGCTTCTTCATCCGCAAGTTCAACATGGCGACGCCGGGCCGCGAGCCGGCGACGGCTGAAGGTGCGGCCGAGTCGTACCAGTCGGGCGGCTACGTCGCGCCGGCCGCGAGCGCCGCGGCGCCGCGCGCGCAGCGCTACATCGCCGCGCTCGGCGGCGCGGGCAACCTGACGGTCGTCGACGCGTGCACGACGCGCCTGCGGTTGACCGTCGCCGATCCGGACAAGGTGTCGGAACCGGACCTGAAGGCGATCGGCGCGCGCGGCGTGCTCAAGCGCGGCGGCAACAGCGTGCAGGTGATCATCGGGCCGGAGGCGGACATCATCGCCGACGAAATGCGCGCGGCGATCGGCGGTGGCGCGACGGCCGCGGCGTCGGCTGTCGCAGCGGCGGCGCCGGCCGCGACGGCGGACGGCGCGGCCGGTCCGCTCGATCCCGATCCGGCGCGCTGGCTCGCGGTGTTCGGCGGCGCGACCAACGTCGCGTCGCTCGACGCGGTGGCGACGACGCGGTTGCGCGTCGCGGTGGTCGATCCGTCGGCGGTCGATCGCGAGCGGCTCGCGTCGCTCGACGTCGCGTGGGTCGGGGCCGATACGTTCCACATCGTCTGCGGTTCGTCGGCTTCGCGTTATGCGCAATTGCTCACGGCGCGTCTGCCTTCGGCTGGCGGTAGCGCGGCGGCCCAGCCCGCGTGACGGGTTCGCGCCGCCCGGGAAAAGGAAAAAAGAAAACGGCTTGCGATGATCGCAAGCCGTTTTTGTTTGGGGTGAACGACCGGAGGCGCACCCGAAGCGCGCCCCCGGCCGCCGTTCACTCGTTCGTCAGCGTGAACGTCGGCTTCCGATAGCCGATCCCCGCGCGCTCGAGCTTCGGCAGTTCACGCTGCTGGAGCAGCGTCGCGAAGCCCGCCCAGTCGCGCTGCAGCGCGGCCGTGTCGACGTGATGCGTGTCGCCGAGCTTGTAGCGCACTCCCGCCGCGTACGGCAGCTCCCAGTCGGCCTTGTGCCATGCGCGCTCGGCGAGCGCGAGCAGCCGCGGATACACCATGTATTCGAGCAGCCGGTCGTTGCGCATCACTTCGCCCCACGCCTGCCCCTGGATCCCTTCGATGCGCGGCGCGGCGCCGGCGCTCGTCACCTCGAACGGATTGCCGTCGCGGTCGCCGATCACCTCTGCGTTCTGCGGCAGGTTCTCCGGCGCGAGAGAGAACACCTTGTACTCGTCGGTCGCCTGCGAGCCCCAGTAATAGCCGCGCTCACGCGGATTGCGCGTGTACGGGAAATCGAAGTACAGGTAGTCGGGCAGCGCGAGCACCGTTCGGTATCCCTTCGCGCTCAGGTCGCGCGCGCTGTCGGATGCACCCCAGAAGATCGTGTCCCACAGCGACACCATCACGTTGCGCGTGCTGAAGTCCTGCGGACCGTTCGCGTGCTTGATGCCGTCCTGCCACGCGGCCATCGTGCCGATCCCGTTCGCGTTCACGACCGCGCTGACCTGCTTCGCGAAGCGGGTCGGCAGCTCGTCGATCGACTTGACCTCGCCCCGCTGCAGCAGCGCGGTGCACGCCGGCGAGCGCGCCCACGGCTTGTCCTGCGCCGCGAGATCGACGCGGCCCTTGCCGGGATCGGCGCCGGTGAGCGGCTGGAAGCCCGCGCCGAGCAGGATGTTCTTCGCCTCGTCGCCGCCGTAGTGCCAGGTGCGCAGCGGCACTTGCGCGTCCGCGTGCATCGCCGCGATTTCGCGGATCACCTTCGTCGCGAAGTTGAGCGCGCCCGGCACGCACGGGTTCAGGTCGCTGCGCCGGTCGTAGAACTGCACCGTCAGCAGGTTCGACGTGTCCTGCGGATCGAGCAGGCGGTACGCGTTGGCTTCCTGCTCGCGGCTCGCCGCGTGCAGGCGGCGATAGCGCGCCTCCATCGACACGACGGCCGCGCGCGAGTGCGCGGGCATGTCGATCTCGGGAATCACGTCGACGAAGCGGTCAGCCGCGTAGCGCAGCAGCGCTACGTAATCGGCGCGCGTCAGGTAGCCGCCGCCCGACTGGTTGTCGGGCCCCGAGCCGAGCTGCGGCAGCAGGCAACGCGTTTCGGACGGATCGTGGCAGCGGCGCGCGCCGACGTCGGTCAGCTCCGGCAGGCCGGGAATCTCGATGCGCCAGCCTTCGTCGTCGGACAGGTGCAGGTGCAGCCGGTTGAGCTTGTACGCGCTCATCTGGTCGATCAGGCGGCGCAGCGTCGCCGGGTGCTTGAAGTTGCGCGCGAGGTCGACGTGCATGCCGCGATGGTCGAAGCGCGGCGCGTCTTCGACAAGCATCGCGGGAAGCGTGCCGCCGCCGGCCGGCGCGAGCGAGAACAGGGTCTGCACGCCGTAGTAGAGCCCGGCGCGATCGTAGGCCTCGATGAACGCGCCGCGCGGCCCGATCGCCAGCCGGTAGCCGCCGGGCGTCGCGATATCGGCCGGCAGCCGGCGCGGCGCGACGACGCCCCACACCGGCACGCGCGCGCCGTCGAGCCCGAGCGTGCCCGCGCGCTCGCGCAGCGCCGCCACTTGCGCGGACGGCAGGTCCGGCAGCGTCAGGTCGACGCCGCGCAGCTCGAGCGCGCCGGCTAGCGCACGCTGCCGCTTCACGCTCGGCAGCGCGCGGCTGGCGTCCGGCCGCGCGGCGACGGGCGGCGCGTTGCCGGGTGAATTGTTCTGCGCGTCGGCGGGCAGCGATTCGACGTAGCGCAACTCGTCGTCGGTGTCGTTGTAGCGCAGCACGGCGGGCGGCGCGCCGTCGACGACCACGTAGGGCCGCGGAATCACGTCGCTGTAGCGGCGAAACCAGTATTCGGCGACGACCGGCAGCTCGATGCGCTCGCCCGGCGCGAGCCGGATCGAACCCAGCTGCGGCGTCAGTTCGTACAGGTCGCCGGTCAGGCGGCGCAGCGCGAAGCCCGGCCGGTCGATCCGCAGCAGGCGGCGGATGCTGTGCAGGTAGAGCCGCCAGCCGCCGTCGGCGATCGGCTGGTGGCCGCGGTTCTGCAGGATCAGGCGGCCTGTCGCGCAGCTCGCCCAGTCCGCGCCGAGATCGGCGCACGGCACGCCGGCCGATGCCGCGTGATTGTTGTCGATGGCGACGCGCAACGCGAGGCCGTTCGATAGCAGCGTCGCGAGCCCGGCGGGTGTCGGCGCGGGGGCGTTCACGGTCGCGCCGGGCGCCGCGCGCGCGGGCGTCTGCGCAGGCGACGCGGCCGGCGACAGCGCCGCCGTGATCAGCGCGCCGGCGCACAGGGAATGCAGGATGCGATTCATGGGGATTCCTCAAAAAAAGTTCGGCGATACGACGCCGTGGGATTACGTCGCTGCGATCGGGTCTTTCAAGGAGGCTGCGGGGAAGGCTGGGGGCCGCGCGCGGGCGAGGGGGCACGAAGTGCGCATAGGGCGTGCACGAGGCGTGCATGCAGCGCGCGGGGCCGTGCGCTACGGATCGGGTTCGCGGCACGCGCGCCGGCCGTGTGCGTTCATGAGCGGCGTGCCTCGACGGGCGCGGCCGGACCGGGCCAAGCGGGGATCTTTCATGTCTCCTCCACCCAAGTGGACGCGGCCTGTGGACGGCCGCGTGAAAGATCATATGAAACCTTTGAATGGTATTCAAGTGGTATTAATTTGGTTCCAGAATGGCATTAGCTTTTGAGACGAGGCGCCGCGAGGCGGCGTGCCGCGGGCGAAAAAAAACCTCGCACGAGGCGAGGTTGATTGCTGCGTGACGGCGATCTGTCCGGCGCGCCCGGCGCATGTCGTCCGGGCGGGCGCGGCGGCCACCGCCGCGGCATCAGGCCCGGTCGGCTTTCGCGCCGGCCGGCGCGACGCGCTTCGGCTGCGCTTCGAGCCACATCGCGTTGACGATGCCGAACGCGAGCGCGACGCCGATACCGAGAATCCAGCTGAAGTACCACATGATCCGACTCCTTGCGAAACGTGGGGCGGGGGGCGCGTGCGCGCCCCGCCGGGTTCAATACATCGAGTGCTTGTTTTCCTCGAGCGCCTCGCGCGTGACCTTGCCGCGCATCACGCGGTAGACCCAGCTCGTGTAGAGCAGGATCAGCGGCAGGAACACGATCACGGCGAACAGCATCACCTGCAGCGTCATGTGGCTCGACGTCGAGTCCCACACGGTCAGGCTGCTCCTCGGGTCGAGCGACGACGGCATGATGAACGGGAACATCGAGAAGCCCGCGGTCAGGATCACGCCGACGATCATCAGGCCCGTGCAGAAGAACGCGGTCTTCTCGAGGCGCGAGCCCGCGAGCAGCAGCGCGAGCACGCCGCCGGCGATGCCGACGACCGGCGCCGCGACCATCCACGGATACTGGCCGTAGTTCGCGAGCCACAGGCCCGAGCCGGCGGCGACGTCCTTCAGCAGCGGGTTCGCGACCGTGTCGGTGGGCGCTGCGCGGGTGATGTGATAGCCGCCGACATACGATGCGATCAGCACGCCCGCGAGCACGAACAGCACGACGGCGAGGAACGCCGACACGCGCAGCGCGACCGACGCGCGGCGCGCGATCACGCCGTCCGTCTTCATCTTGATGAACGCGGCGCCGTGCGCGACCAGCATCGTCAGGCTGACGAGGCCGCAGAGCAGCGCGAACGGGTTCAGGAGCGCCCAGAAGCTGCCGTGGTAGCTCACGCGCAGGTCGGTGTCGAACTGGAACGGCACGCCCTGCAGCAGGTTGCCGAATGCGACGCCGAACACGAGCGCCGGCACGAAGCCGCCGATGAAGAGGCCCCAGTCCCAGCCCGCGCGCCAGCGCGGGTCCGGCCGCTTGCTGCGGTAGTCGAAGCCGACCGGCCGGAAGAACAGCGCGAACAGCACGAGCAGCATCGCGAAGTAGAAGCCGGAGAACGATGCCGCATAGACGAGCGGCCAAGCGGCGAACATCGCGCCGCCGGCGGTGATCAGCCACACCTGGTTGCCTTCCCAGGTCGCGCCGACCGTGTTGACGATGATGCGGCGCTCCTCGTCGGTCTTGCCGAGGAACGGCAGCAGCGCGGTCGCGCCCATGTCGAAGCCGTCGGTGACGGCGAAGCCGATCAGCAGCACGCCGACGAGCAGCCACCAGATAAGCTTGAGAGTTGCGTAGTCCATAGCGATTCCTTGTTCGGTGTCTGGGCCGGGCTCAGGCCGGGGCGCGCTCGCTGGCTGCCGCCAGCTCGTGGTGGTAGCGGCCGGTATGCAGCGACGACGGGCCGAGGCGCGCGTACTTGAACATCAGCGTGATCTCGATGATGAACAGCACCGTGTAGAACAGGATGAAGCCGGCCAGGCTCAGGTACAGGTCGGTCGGCGTCAGGCTCGACGCGGACAGGTGCGTCGGCAGGATGCCCGCGATCGTCCACGGCTGGCGGCCCAGTTCGGCGACGACCCAGCCGAATTCGATCGCGATCCACGGCAGCGGGATTGCCCACACCGCATAGCGCAGGAACCAGCGGCGGTTGTCCTGCAGCAGCTCGCGGCGCGCGCAGAACCAGAACGCGGCGACGAACGTCGCAAGGAACAGGAAGCCGAGGAACACCATGATCCGGAACGAGAAGAACACCGGCGCAACAGGCGGGATGGTCTTCTTCGCGGCGGCCTTGATCTGCTCCGGCGTCGCGTCGGTGACCTTCGCCGTGAACTGCTTGAGCATCAGCCCGTAGCCGAGATATTCCTTGTGCTTGTCGAACAGCTCGCGGGTCGCGGCGCTCGTGTCGCCTTCCTTGAGCTTCTGCAGTGCGCCGTAAGCGATCATCCCGCTCTGGATGTGCTCTTCGCTGCGCTTGGCAAGGTCCCGCAGGCCGATCACCGGCTCGCTGATCGAGCGCGTCGCGATCAGGCCGAGCGCATAAGGGATCTTGATCGCGTAGTCGGTGCGTTCTTCCTGCTGGTTCGGCAGCCCGATCAGCGTGAACGCCGCCGGCGCCGGCGCGGTCTCCCATTCGGATTCGATCGCGGCGAGCTTCATTTTCTGAACTTCGCCGGTCGTATAGCCCGATTCGTCGCCGAGCACGATCACGCAGAGCGTCGACGCGAGGCCGAAGCCGGCCGCGACCGCGAACGAGCGCAGCGCGAAATCGGTGTCGCGCTTCTTCAGCAGGTACCACGACGACACGCCGAGCACGAACATCGCCGCCGACACGTAGCCGGCCGACACCGTGTGCACGAACTTCACTTGCGCGACCGGGTTGAACACGACGTCGAACAGGTTCGTCATTTCCATGCGCATCGTCTGGTAGTTGAACTCGGCGCCGACCGGGTTGTTCATCCAGCCGTTCGCGACGAGGATCCACAACGCGGACAGGTTCGAGCCGAGCGCGACGAGGAACGTGACCATCAGGTGCTTGACCTTCGACAGGCGGTTCCAGCCGAAGAAGAACAGGCCGACGAACGTCGATTCGAGGAAGAACGCCATCAGGCCTTCAACCGCGAGCGGCACGCCGAAGATGTCGCCGACGTAGTGCGAGTAGTACGACCAGTTCGTGCCGAACTGGAATTCGAGCGTGATGCCGGTCGTCACGCCCATCGCGAAGTTGATGCCGAACAGCTTGCCCCAGAACTGGGTCATGTCCTTGTAGACCTGCTTGCCGGTCATCACGTAGACGGCTTCCATGACGACGAGCAGCCAGGACAGGCCGAGGGTCAGCGGGACGAACAGGAAGTGGTAGAGCGCTGTGATGCCGAACTGCAGACGCGACAGATCGACGACTTCGCTACTTATCATGATGGTCTCTCTCGGTAGATGCGGGGGCCGGCACCGAGAGCAGCTTCTCGGCGACGGCGGCAGGCGGCAACGACATGTGCTCGGCCTGCGGGTGATTGAAGAATGCGTATTTGAGCGCCATCAGCAGGGCCAGCTTGACAAGCAGCACGATGGTGATGTCGCGGGCGAGTGTCGGGCCACGGGCCCATGCGGCGAGGCGACCGCGCCAGCCGGTCGCGCCGGCCGTGGGCGCGGGCTTTTTATCGATCGAGATCAAGGCCATTATCCTGAATCGGATTAAAGCAGGTTTGGGGCGACTCTACGTCGGATTGATGACGGCTTGTTAAGCAGTTTTTAATCCTATTGCGCCTGACGCATCAATTTTAAGAGGACGCCCGCGACGTGCCGAGTGCTGCGCTGCGGCGGACCGTCGCGAAGGGTTCGTCGAAACTTGATCTGAATCAAGCTTCTCCGGAACAGGCGTCGTTTTGGTGAATACCCGATTGAATTGGTCAATTTATGGGCGAAAAAAAACCGCTGCCGGGTGGGCAGCGGTTTTTGATGAAGCGTTTTAAATCGGCGGGCGTTATGCGTAAGCGGCGAGGGCCGTGCGCATTTTTTTCATCGCGCTCGCTTCGATCTGGCGGATGCGCTCCGCCGACACGCCGAACTCGGCGGCGAGATCGTGCAGCGTCGAGCCGCCCGAGCCGTCGTCGTCGACGTGCAGCCAGCGCGCCTCGATGATGCGGCGGCTGCGCGCATCGAGCGCGTCGAGCGCCTGCGCGATGCCGTCCGTCTGCAGCGTGTCGCGCTGACGCGCGGCGAGCACGGCGGTCGGCTCGTTGTGCGAATCGGCGAGATACGCGATCGGCGCATAGCTTTCCTCGCCGTCCTCGACCTGCCCTTCGAGCGCGATGTCGCCGCCCGACAGGCGCGTTTCCATCTCGGTGACTTCTTCGCGCTTGACGTTGAGCTCTTGCGCAAGGCCGTCGATTTCCTCGGGCGTCATCGCCTGCATGCCCTTCTTGTGGCTGCGCAGGTTGAAGAACAGCTTGCGCTGCGCCTTCGTCGTCGCGACCTTCACCATGCGCCAGTTGCGCAGGATGTATTCGTGGATCTCGGCCTTGATCCAGTGGATCGCATAGGACACGAGGCGCACGTTCTGCGCCGGATCGAAGCGCTTCACGGCCTTCATCAGGCCGATGTTGCCTTCCTGGATCAGGTCGCCGTGCGGCAGGCCGTAGCCGAGATAGTTGCGCGCGATCGACACGACGAGCCGCAGGTGCGACAGCACGAGGCGGCGGGCCGAGTCGAGGTTGTTCTGCTCGCGGAACTCGGTGGCGTACTGACGTTCTTCCTCGGCGGTCAGCAACGGGATACGATTGACTGCCTGGATATAGGCGTCGATGTTGCCCAGCTGGCCCGGCAACATCGAATGGGTTGCGAGCGCCAGCGAGCCTGCCGATTCGGCCTTAGCAGACGCCGGGCTCAGGGTGTTCGGAAGGGTCAGTGCGTTGCTCACTTAAAAAAACTCCTTTGGAATCAGGGATGAACCCCGGTCTCGGATGATTCCGCGGTCAATCTTAGCACTCCCACCAACTGAGTGCTAATTCCTTAGAGAGGGTGCGGGCTTTGGAGTTCCCGGTTTTCTATCGATCTGGTGATGTCGATAGTATTAGACATGACCGCTCGAATGCATGCAAGTTCCATAACCTGTTGTTTTTTCTGAGAATTAGCAGGCGATTCCGATTTTTGTAGTTTCGGCAGCAAACCATTTCGTTTCGCGATGCCGATCCGAAATGTCCTTTACCATACCATTCTGTTCGCTCGAGTCCGGCCGTCTGGCGGCTGGCTCCGTTCAACCCACAAAGTTGGAGTGTCAGATGAACAACAAGAACGGTCGGCGGCGGAGCCGGCTTGCGTTGCACGCGGTCCTGGCGGCGTCGCTGCTGGGTGGTTCAGGGGCAGCGCTGGCGGATCGCTGGGGGATTCAGGCGGGCGGCGGGTTTTCCGATCGCCATGGCATCGACAAGGGCAATCTCGGTGTGGTCTGGGATCCGGACTGGACCTGGTGGGAAATCGGCGGCTGGCACTTCGCGTTCGTGATGGAGGGTAACGTCAGTTACTGGCATACGAACGGCAACATCCACTCGAGCATCTGGGAGTTCGGCGCGACGCCGATGGTCCGCTTCATCAAGAGCGCGGGCGCGGTCCGCCCGTATGTCGAAGCCGGCGCCGGCATCCGGCTGCTGTCTCATCCGACGATTTCGAACGATCTGTCGATGTCGACCGCGTTCCAGTTCGCCGACGTGGCCGGCGTCGGCCTGCAGTTCGGCCAGCGGCAACAGTACCAGGTCGGCTACCGCTTTCAACATGTGTCTAACGCGGGTATCAAAGAGCCGAATCCTGGTATAAATTTCCACCAGTTCTATCTGCAGTACAACTTCTGATCCGCACGCCCGCGCACGGCGTGCGCGTTGCCGAGGAGTCAGGCGATGGCGAAGGTGGTCGATGCGATTCGCGCGCTCGAGCGCGATCGGTTCCGGGCGATGGTGGATGCAGACGGCGAAGTGCTCGACGCGCTGCTGTCGGACAAGGTGTTCTACGTGCACACCAACGGCAAACGGGAAACCAAGCAGCAGTTCATCGACGCCATCGCCGCCGGTCGCCGCCGCTATCGTCAGATCGAAATCCAGTCGCAGGACGTGCTGCCCGTGGGCGACGATACCTGCCTCGTCACGGGACGCGCGCTGATCGAGATGGAAACGAACAACGGCGGCCTCGTATTTCCGATTGCGTACACCGCGGTGCAGACGCAGGAGCAGGGGCGCTGGCGCCTGCTCGCGTGGCAGGCGACGCGGTGCGCGACCGAGACATGAACGCGCGTGGCGTTCCTTTTCGTGTCCCGTCCGAAGCGGCCTCCTGGGCCGCTTCTTGCTGGCCTGCGCAGCGCGGATCGCACGCTGCGCAGGCGGTCTCGCACCGCTCGCTGACCTTCTTCAAACCCTGAATCGAATCGTCACGCCGCCGCACGGCGGTCGGCGCAGTGCCACGCCGAGCGGTTGATCGCGCTGACGACCGCGTCGAGCGCGGCGCTCGCCGCATCGGCGTGCACGCCGATGCCGTGCCGCAGCGGCGCGTCGCCGACCCGGCAGCCGACCGATACCGCGATGTGTCCGTCGACCGTGCGCGCGTGTTCGCACGACGCGACGTCGATCGCGACGCCCGCCGCGGCCGCGAAGGCCGCCGCCGCGCGCCGCGCCGCCTCTTCGGGCGCCGCGCCGGTTGCACTGGCGCCTGCGACGTCGCGGTTCTGCCAGTGTGCGCTGCCGCCGTTGCGCGCGGCCGGGCCCTCGGTCTCGTAGAATTCACGTGCGAACAGCGCGCAGATCGCGTCGCCCGTCACTTCCTCGCCGGATGCATCGGCCAGCGTCTGCACCGCGTGGCTGAACTCGATCTGCACGCGGCGCGGCGGCGTGAAGCCCATCCCGCGTTCGAGCAGGAACGTCGCGCCGCCCTTGCCGGACTGGCTGTTCACGCGGATCACCGCGTCGTAGCTGCGGCCGAGATCGGCCGGATCGATCGGCAGGTACGGCACTTCCCAGATCGCGTCGGGCCGCTGCTGCGCGAAGCCCTTGCGGATCGCGTCCTGGTGCGAGCCGGAGAACGCGGTGAACACGAGGTCGCCCGCATACGGGTGGCGCGGGTGCACGGGAATCTGGTTGCAGCGCTCGACGACGCGGCGCACCGCGTCGATGTCGGAGAAATCGAGCCCCGGATCGATGCCCTGCGTGTAGAGGTTCAGCGCGAGCGTGACGAGATCGACGTTGCCGGTGCGCTCGCCGTTGCCGAACAGGCAGCCTTCGATGCGGTCGGCGCCCGCGAGCAGCGCGAGCTCGGCGGCGGCGACGGCGGTGCCGCGGTCGTTGTGCGGATGCACGGACAGCACGATGCTGTCGCGATAGCCGAGGTTGCGGTCCATCCATTCGATCTGGTCTGCGAACACGTTCGGCGTCGCGGCTTCGACGGTCGCCGGCAGGTTGACGATCATCTTGTGGTCGCGGGTCGGCCGCCAGGTCTGCGCGACTGCGTCGCACACTTCGCGAGCGAACGACAGCTCGGTCATGCTGAAGGTCTCGGGCGAGTACTGGTAGGTCCAGTGCGTGTCCGGGCGCGCCGCCGCATATTCCTTGATGAGCCGCGTGCCGTCGACCGCGAGCGCCTTCACGTCGTCCTTCGACATCCCGAACACGATGCGGCGGAACGACGGGCAGATCGCGTTGTACAGGTGCACGATCGCGCGCGGCACGCCTTCGAGCGCGTCGAACGTGCGGGCGATCAGGTCTTCGCGCGACTGCACGAGCACTTCGATCGTCACGTCGTCGGGAATGCGCTGCTCGTCGATCAGCCTGCGCACGAAATCGAAGTCGGTTTGCGACGCCGACGGAAAACCGACTTCGATCTCCTTGAAGCCGATCGCGACGAGCATCTCGAAGAACTCGAGCTTCTGCTCGATGCTCATCGGCTCGATCAGGGACTGGTTGCCGTCGCGCAAATCGGTGCTCATCCAGACCGGCGCGCGCTCGATCGTGCGGGTCGGCCATTTGCGGCCATTGATGCGGACGGGCTCGAACGGTCGGTACTTTTCTTGCGGGTTGCGCTTCATCTTCGGGACCTCGGGTCTCAAGTCGCGAGCGAAGACGGGCGGCATGAGCGACGGTTGACGCTGCCTCGCACCGGTGCGCACGAACGCGCGCCGGATACGGATGATCTTCGCGAATCGGCCGACGGATAGACGGACGAAAGCTGACGACTTCGGGTTGTAAAAACTACGAGAGGGGTACTGCGAGGAACTGCTGGGAGGGACCGTGCGGACAGCACACGGCGCTACGACAGCCTTAGGCTAGTCGTAGCGATAGCGGCCGCGCTAGGCGGCCGGAGGTAATTCGGAGGGTGTTCGGAAAGGAACGCATGGCGACAACTCTATGCCAGGATGCCCGCGCGTGTCAAATGGGGCGGTTTGGCCGGCGTGGGCCGCGAGCGACAGCGCGCGGCGCCGGATCGGCGCGCCGCTGCGCGCTCAGGCGCCGCGGCGGACGACGCGCACGATCGTCTCGACCTGTCGCGCGACCGTCTCGGGCACCGGCATCTCGCCGCGCAGCACGGCGTCCGTCCAGGCCGCGGTCGTGGCCGCATCGCGCGATTCCGGCAGCGCGACGGGCGGCGCGTCGGCCGACGAGCGCTCCGCTTCGATCAGCGTGTCGCAGACGCCGTCGTGCAGCCAGTCGACCTGCACCTGGCGCCGCGTGTCGGCAACGGCCTCGCCTTCGGTGCCGCGCGCGAGCAACGCGCCGCCCTGCGCCGCGTCAGGATGGCCGCGGAACAGCTGCGCGAGACTGTCGCGGTACGGCGGATGCGTGTAGTTGACGAGCCGCAGGCCCGCGGGCGCGAACGGCTGCAGGATCTTCACGAGCGTATGCGTCGAGTTGCGCACGCCGAGCACGCCGCGCATCGCCAGCAGGCGCGCGAGCTGCGGCGCGAGCGTGTCGATCGGCGCGAACGCGACGCGGCGTTCGGCGAGCATGTCCTCGATCCCGGCGTGCGATGCCGACGGCGCGATCGACAGCGCGGCGAAGATCTCGGCGCTCGTCACGCGGCCCGGATCGTGCGTGACGCCGTGCACGAGCACCGGCACGCCTTCGCGCGCGAGCAAGAGCGCGAGCAGCGGCACGAGGTTCGGCTGCTTGCGCGCGCCGTTGTAGCTCGGGATCGACACCGCGCGGAACGCGCCGTCGCGCACGTGCACGGGCTCGAACGACGCGTGTGCGGCGGCCAGCATCGCGGCCAGCTCGTCGGCGGTCTCACCCTTCAGGCGATACGCGATCAGGATCGCGCCGAGTTCGAGGTCCGACACGCGCGCGTCGAGCATCGCCCGATACAGCTCGAAGGTGTCTTCGGCGGACAGCGCGCGCGCGCCATGCGGTCCGCGCCCGATTTCCTTGATGAAGCGGGCACTGTGGAACGGCTCGGCCGGGCGGGCGGCGGGATCGTGGGAAGCGGTCATCGAAGCGGGGTGGGGCGGCCGGCGTCGGGGCCGCGCATCTGATGTGAGGAACCCTCTCAGTATCGCATGTGCGCGGATCCGGCAAGCGCGCGGGGGCGCGGCGCCGCGCGCTACACTGATGCATCCGGCGACGCCCGCGTCGGCCCCCGGTTCCCTGCGCGCTGCCCATGCCGCGCATGCCGGTCTCCGCCCTGCGCGTTCACCGGCCGATCACGACAACGAGAGACATCCGATGAAGCTTTACAGCTATTTCCGCAGTTCCGCCTCGTATCGCGTGCGGATCGCGCTGCACCTGAAGCAGCTGCCGTTCGACTACGTGCCGGTGCATCTGCTGCGCGACGGCGGCCAGCAACTGAAGGACGAATATCGCGCGCTGAGCCCGGATTCGCTGGTGCCGACGCTCGTCGACGGCGACGCGGCGCTGCAGCAGTCGCTCGCGATCGTCGAGTACCTGGACGAGGCTCATCCCGAGCCGCCGCTGCTGCCGAAAGCGCCGCTCGACCGTGCGTACGTGCGGTCGATCGCGCTGCAGATCGCGTGCGAGATCCACCCGCTCAACAACCTGCGCGTGCTGAAGTACCTGAAGCACATGCTCCAGGTGCCGGAAGAGGCGAAGAACGACTGGTATCGCCACTGGATCGAGGCGGGGTTCACGACGCTGGAAGCGCGCCTTGCGAACGATCCGCGCACCGGCAAGCTGTGCTTCGGCGATACGCCGACGCTTGCGGACATCTGCGTCGTGCCGCAGGTGTTCAATGCGAACCGCTTCGCGATCGACACGTCGCGCTTCCCGACGATCCAGCGGATTTACGATTACGCGATGACGCTCGACGCGTTCAAGGCGGCCGCGCCCGGCGCGCAGCCCGACGCCGAGTGAGGTCGGTGCCGGCCGCATGAAAAAGGGCGCCCATGGGCGCCCTTCGTGCGGGACGGTGCGCGGCGTTCAGCCGAGCAGCGCGTCGACGAATTCCTCTGCGCTGAACGGCTGCAGGTCCTCGACCTTCTCGCCGACGCCGATGAAGTAGACGGGCACCGGGCGCTGCCGCGCGATCGCGGCGAGGATGCCGCCCTTCGCGGTGCCGTCGAGCTTCGTGACGATGAGGCCGGTCAGGCCGAGCGCGTCGTCGAACGCCTTCACCTGCGTGAGCGCGTTCTGGCCCGTGTTCGCGTCGATCACGAGCAGCACTTCGTGCGGCGCGCCGTCGTGCGCCTTCGAGATCACGCGCTTCACCTTCTTCAGCTCTTCCATCAGGTGCAGCTGCGTCGGCAGGCGGCCGGCGGTGTCGGCCATCATCACGTCGATGCCGCGCGCGCGCGCGGCGCTGACCGCGTCGAAGATCACCGCGGCTGGATCGCCGCTTTCCTGCTGCACCACCGTCACGTTATTGCGCTCGCCCCAGATCGTCAGCTGTTCGCGGGCGGCCGCGCGGAACGTGTCGCCCGCGGCCAGCAGCACCGACTGGTCGAAGCTCTGCAGGTGCTTGGCGAGCTTGCCGATGCTGGTCGTCTTGCCGGCGCCGTTGACGCCCGCGATCATCATCACGAGCGGCTGCGCGCGGCCGAGCATCAGCGATTTCTCGAGCGGCTTCAGCAGGTCGACGAGCAGGTCGTGCAGCGCACCCTTGACCTGCTGCGGATCGGTGAGCCGGTTCGTGCGCACTTTCTCGCGCAGCGCGTCGAGCAGGTATTCGGTCGCGTCGATGCCCGCGTCGGACATCAGCAGCGCGGTCTCGAGCTCCTCGTACAGGTCCTCGTCGATCTTCGTGCTGACGAACACGCCGGTGATGCTCGAACTGGTCTTCGCGAGCCCGGACTTCAGGCGCGCGAGCCACGACTTCTTCGCATTGGGGTCCGTTGTGGGCGGCGGGACGATCTCGACCGTCTCGACGACCTCGCCGCGGCCGCCGTCGGCCGGGGTGACCGTCATCACGACGGCGGGCGTGTCCAGCTGCGGCGCCGCGCCGCCGGACGAGGGCGCGGATTCGCGCGGGGCCGGCGCCGGCTGCGGCGCGGGCGCATCGGCGGACTGCGCGTCCGCCTGCGGCTCGGCGGCCGACGGCGCTTCCGCGGGCGTCGGCTCCTGCGTTTTCTTGAATCGTTTGAAGAAACTGAACATGGTCTGGTGTCGGAAAGAGGGCGATCCGGCGTCGCTGAAGGCGCGGATTGCGTGCGGGCTGTCGCGCGCGACAGCCGAAACCTCGCATTTTATCAGGCGCAGCGCGGCGCTCGCGCCAGCGCGCGCCGCCGCTGTGGTAACGTGCGCCTGTTTGGCGGCGCGCCCCGTGCGCGCCCGGTCCTCCGTTCGATATTCCTCCCGCATGTCCCGTTCATCCCGTTCACCCTCCGGCCGCCCCGCGGCCCCCACCAGCCGCGGCAAGCCGCACGCGATCCGCATCATCGGCGGCGACTGGAAACGCACGCCGCTCGCGGTGCTGGATCTCGACGGCCTGCGCCCGACGCCCGACCGCGTCCGCGAGACGCTGTTCAACTGGCTCGGCCAGGACCTCGACGGGCAGCGCTGCCTTGATCTGTTCGCCGGCACCGGCGCGCTCGGCTTCGAGGCCGCCTCGCGCGGCGCGGCGAGCGTCGTGATGGTCGAGCGCCATCCGCGCGCGGCGCAGCAGCTGCGCGCGATCCGGGACAAGCTCGGCGCGCGCACGGTCGAGGTCGCCGAGGCCGATGCGCTGCGGCTCGCGGCAGGCCTCGCGCCGGGCGCGTTCGACGTCGTGTTCCTCGACCCGCCGTTCGGCGACGCGGCCGTGCTCGCGCGCGCGATCGCGCTCACCGCGCCGCTGGTGGCGCCGGGCGGCGCGCTGTACGTCGAGACCGGGGAGGAACTCGACCCGGCCGCGCACGATGCGCTCGCCGGCTGGGAGATTGCGAAGCACGGCAAGGCGGGGGCGGTGCACTATCATTTGCTGCGACGCGAAAATGATGAATAATGCGCGTTCCAAACGAGGCGCGTGCAACGGGCGACGTGCAACAGGCGGCGAGCCTGAACGGCGGCGTTTGCCCATCTCGGCAGTGGCGTGCGCGTCGCACGGCTGCACCCCCATTTGCGTGAAGACAGGAGGAGCGACATGGTAGTCGCCGTGTATCCGGGTACGTTCGATCCGCTGACGCGTGGCCACGAAGATCTCGTGCGGCGCGCATCGAGCATTTTTGATACGCTGGTCGTCGGCGTCGCCGACAGCCGCGCGAAAAAGCCGTTCTTCTCGCTGGAGGAACGTCTGGAGATTGCGAACGAGGTGCTTGGCCATTACCCGAACGTGAAGGTGATGGGCTTCACCGGCCTGCTGAAGGATTTCGTCCGCACCAACAACGCGCGGGTGATCGTGCGCGGCCTGCGCGCGGTGTCCGATTTCGAATACGAGTTCCAGATGGCGGGGATGAACCGCTATCTGCTGCCGGACGTCGAGACGATGTTCATGACGCCGTCCGATCAGTACCAGTTCATTTCCGGGACGATCGTGCGCGAAATCGCCCAGTTGGGTGGAGATGTCAGCAAGTTCGTGTTCCCGTCGGTCGAGAAGTGGCTGACGGAAAAAGTGGCCGCAATGGGCCAGGGCCCGGCCGCGTGATGCGGCGCCGGCCGGCTTCTCCCCGAAGCCGGCCGCTGGCCTGAGCAAGTGAGATCAGTATGTCTTTGATGATTACCGACGAGTGCATCAATTGCGACGTGTGCGAGCCTGAGTGCCCGAACGGCGCGATTTCGATGGGCCCGGAAATCTACGTGATCGACCCCAACAAATGCACCGAGTGCGTCGGCCATTTCGACGAGCCGCAGTGCCAGCAGGTGTGTCCGGTCGAATGCATCCCGCGCGATCCGCAGCACGCGGAAACGCAAGCGCAGTTGATGGAGAAGTACCACGCGTTGATTGCCGCGAAGGACGACGACGCGCCGCAGTGACGCAATGAAGGGCCGGGCGGCGCGTGCCGCCCGCGCCGATTTCAGCCCAGCAGGTCGCGCAGCGCCGCGGCGAGCGAGTCGCACTCGGCATCGGTGCCGACGGTGATGCGCAGATGCTGGTCGATCCGCGGCAGCTTGAAGTGCCGCACGAAAATCTCCCGCTCCTTGAGCCGTGTCGCCAGCGTGGCCGCGTCGTGCGCCGGATGGCGCGCGAACACGAAATTCGCCGCCGACGGCACGACGTCGAATCCCATGGCTTCCAGCGCTTGCGTGAGCCGCGTGCGGCTGTCGATCACGCGCCGGCACGTCGCGTCGAAGTACGCGTCGTCCTCGTAGGCGGCGCGCGCCGCGACCTGCGCGAGACGGTCGAGCGGGTACGAGTTGAAGCTGTCCTTCACGCGGTTGAGCGCGTCGATCAGGCCGGCATCGCCGAACGCGAAGCCGACCCGCATCCCCGCGAGCGAGCGGGCCTTCGACGTCGTATGGACGACCAGCAGGTTCGGGTAGCGGTCGATCAGCGAGATCGCCGACTGCGCGCCGAAATCCACATATGCCTCGTCGATGACGACCGCCGACGACGGATTCGCGGCGGCGATCCGCTCGATGTCCGCGAGCGGCAGCGCGCGGCCCGTCGGCGCGTTCGGGTTCGGGAACAGCACGCCGCCCGCGTCGTCGAGGTAGTCGTCGACGCGGATCGAGAAATCGTCAGCGAGCGGCAGCGCCGTGTAGGGCACGTCGTACAGCCGCGCATAGGTTGGATAGAAGCTGTACGAGATGTCGGGGAAGCGCAGCGGCCGGTCGTGCTTGAGCAGCGCCTGGAACGTGTGCGCGAGGACTTCATCGGAGCCGTTGCCGACGAATACCTGATCCGGCGCGATGCGGTGATGGGCGGCGACCGTCTCGCGCAGCTGGCGCGCGAGCGGATCCGGATAGCGGCGCAGCGTCTCGCCGGTTTCGCCGAGTTCGTGCGCGATCGCCGCGACGACGCGCGGCGACGGCGGATAGGGATTCTCGTTGGTGTTCAGCTTGACCGGATGCGCGAGCGCGGGCTGTTCGCCCGGCACGTAGGGCACGAGTTGCTGAACGACGTCGCTCCAGTAACGGCTCACCGCTTGGCTCCTGACGGGTAAAACGACGAGATTACCTCATGCGCGGCCAGCGGTGCGCTCAGCCGTTGCGATGCAGCAGCATCGTCGCGCGGTCGAGCTCGCCCTTGACGACCATCGGCATCACCGCGAGCGCACGTTCGATCGACGCGTCGATCACGTCCTGCTCTTCGCGGCGCGGCGGCTTCAGCACGAAATTCGCGACGTCCGGCTTCGCGCCGGCGCGCGCGCTTTCGGGGATCAGGTCGCGCGGATGGCCGATGCCGATCCGCAGCCGCCAGTACTGCTGCGACGACAGGTGCGCGGAAATGTCCTTGAGGCCGTTGTGGCCGCCGCTGCCGCCGCCGCGCTTCAGCTTGACGGTGCCGGGCGGCAGGTCGAGCTCGTCGTGCGCGACGAGGATCTGGTCGGGCAGGATCTTGAAGAATTGCGCGAGCGCGACGACCGACTGGCCGGAGCGGTTCATGTACGTCTGCGGTTCGAGCAGATGGACTTCCTCGCCGTGCAGGCGGGCCTTCGCGTAGAAGCCGTGGAAGCGGCGCTCGTCGCGCAGCGTGGCGCCCGCTTCGCGGGCCAGCTGGTCGATCAGCCAGAAGCCGGCGTTGTGGCGCGTCGCGGTGTATTCCGCCCCGGGATTGCCGAGGCCGACGATCAGTTTGATCATGACGTTTCGATAGCGGCGGCAAGCCGCCTGGGCGCAAAAAAGAAAAACCCGCCGGGCAAGCCGCGGCGGGTTGCGTCGACCGTTTCGAAAAACGGATCGAAAAGGCGCTTAGGCAGCCGGCGTTTCGCCTTCAGCCGCGTCCGACACGGCGCCGGCCGGCAGAGCTGCCGATGCGATGACCGGGTTTTCAGCGTCGACGTGGGCGACCAGCGCGACGCCCTTCGGCAGCGTGATGTCCTTCGCGTGCAGCGATTGGCCCGCTTCGATCTTCGACAGGTCGAGTTCGAGGAATTCCGGCAGGTCGGCCGGCAGGCATTCAACTTCGATTTCCGTCGCGACGTGCGAGATGATCGCGCTCGACAGCTTCACGGCCGGGCTGACTTCAGCGTTCAGGAAGTGCAGCGGCACCTTCGTGTGCAGCTTCTTCTTCGCGTCGACGCGCTGGAAGTCCACGTGCAGCACGAGTTGCTTGAACGGGTGGTACTGAACGTCACGCAGCAGGACTTGCTGCGATGCGCCGGCCACTTCGAGGTCGAGGATCGACGAGTGGAAGGCTTCCTTCTTCAGCGCGTGCCACAGGGCGTTGTGATCGAGTTCGATCATTTGCGGGGCTGCTTCGCCACCGTAGACGATACCCGTGGTCTTACCAGCGTTGCGCAGGCGGCGGCTCGCACCCGTACCTTGCTGTTGGCGCTCGAAAGCGACGACTTTCATGTGATTCTCCATGTGCTGCCCGCGACCAGGCAGTAAGACGGGCCGTCAAAACGGCGGCCCCTGATGAAACGGCCGGGGTTTCGTACGTCCCGGCCGATTGTGCAAAAAGCGAAGCGTTGCCGCTTCGCTTTCTGCGCATGCTTTGCTTGTCGGTATCCCGATCAGGATTCCGCGAACAGCGACATCACCGAATCGCCGCGGCGGATCCGCGAGAACGTCTCGGCCAGGAGGCTCGCGCTCGTCAGCGAGCGGATCTTCGAGCAGGCCAGCGATTCTGCGGACAGCGGGATCGTGTCGGTAACGACCAGCTCGTCGAGCGCCGATGCGGCGATGCGCTCGGCGGCGCCACCCGACAGCACCGGGTGCGTCGCATACGCGAACACCTGCTTCGCGCCGCGATCCTTCAGCACTTGCGCGGCCTTGCAGAGCGTGCCGGCGGTGTCGACCATGTCGTCCATGATCACGCAGGTGCGGCCTTCGACTTCACCGATGATGTTCATCACTTCGGCGACGTTCGCCTTCGGGCGACGCTTGTCGATGATCGCGAGGTCGCAGTTGAGCTGCTTCGCGAGCGCACGGGCGCGGACCACGCCGCCGACGTCCGGCGACACGACGAGCAGATCCGAGTAGTTCTGCTTGCGCAGGTCACCCAGCAGGATCGGCGTTGCGTAGATGTTGTCGACCGGAATGTCGAAGAAGCCCTGAATCTGGTCGGCGTGCAGATCCATCGTGATGATCCGCTCGACGCCGGCGATTTCCAGCATGTTCGCGACGATCTTCGCCGAGATTGCGACGCGCGCCGAACGCGGGCGGCGATCCTGGCGGGCGTAGCCGAAGTAGGGGATGGCTGCGGTGATCCGGCCGGCGGATGCGCGCTTGAGCGCATCGACCATGATCATCAGTTCCATCAGGTTGTCGTTGGTCGGTGCGCACGTGGATTGCAGGACAAAGACGTCCTTGCCGCGCACGTTTTCCTGGATCTCGACCTGGATTTCGCCGTCGGAGAAACGGCTGACCATTGCCTTGCCGAGGGGAATACCAAGGATATTGACGACTTCCTGAGCAAGCGCGGGATTCGCGTTGCCAGTAAAAACCATCAGGCCGTCATGGCTGCTCATCATGCACCTGCTTCGGGCTTGGGCGGGAAAATGCGGGAAAATTTTTGGCAGGGGAGGAAGGACTCGAACCCTCGCATGCCGGAATCAAAATCCGGTGCCTTGACCAACTTGGCGACTCCCCTACACTCAACTGAAACTTCACCGGACTTGTAGGTCATCCGATAAAGCAAAACTTCATGACGCGAAAGCGAAGAGCGGATGCTCGTTCAAGCTCTCGGCAACTGCGCCGTTCCAACCGGCGGGCAGCTTGGCTTTCACCGCTTCTGCCTCGCGCTTGCTATGAAACACTGCAAACACGCTTGCTCCGGAGCCGGTCATTCTCGCGGGGGCCTCATTATACAACCATTTAGCCACCTGCGCAACTTCCGCGTACTTACTTGTCACAACTTGCTGCATGTCATTCCGGCCGAAACTGTCTGGCCATCCTGCATCACTGCTTTGCAGTGCAAGAAAGTCCGTAATTGTGACTGGCTTTGAATCTCTTGTCAACAACTCATCTGAAAATATTTCAGCGGTCGGGACATGAACGCTTGGCGTCACAACCAGGAACCAGCGAGTCGGCAATTCTACCTCAGCTAATTCTTCTCCGATACCCTCTGCGAACGCATTTTTTCCAAAAATAAAAAACGGCACGTCCGCGCCGAGTTTCACTGCGAGCGATTGCAGTTCCGCGCGCGGCAGATTCAGCTGCCACAGACGATTCAGCGCGAGCAGCGTCGTCGCCGCGTCGGAGCTGCCGCCGCCGAGGCCCGCGCCCATCGGCAGGCGCTTGTCGATCTCGATGTCGACGCCGGCCGCCGCGCCGGTGTGCGCCTTCAGCAGGTTGGCGGCGCGCACGACGAGATCGCTTTCCTCGGGCACACCCGGCACGTCGGTTGCGCGTGCGACCTTGCCGTCGTCGCGCAGCGTGAAGTGCAGCGTGTCGCCCCAGTTCAGCAGCTGGAACACGCTCTGCAGGTCGTGATAGCCGTTCGGGCGGCGGCCGGTGATGTGCAGGAACAGGTTGAGTTTCGCGGGCGCAAGGCAATTGCGCAGCGAGCGGGTCGAGTCGGTCATGCTGGTGTCGTGTCAGGCTAGGCGCGCGTGCTCACTGGTCGAGCACGAGCTTGATGTCGAGCGGCGGCGTCGCGCGCACGAGGTTCACGCGCTTGACGCCGGTGGCCGGCGCATCCGCGTACGAGAGGTAATCGATCGTCCAGCCGTCCTGGCGGATCTGCTTGATGCGGGCGCCGTCTTCTTCGGCGTCGCGCACGGTCGCGGCCGGCGAGGCGGGCGCGGGCGTCGGCTGCAGCCAGTAGCGCAGCCCCGCGAGCGGCAGCGAGAAGCCGAGCGTGTTCTGCATCAGCAGGTCGACATCCGTTGCGAACTGCGGCTGGCGGTTCGGCAACTCGAGCGACGCCGTGCGCGGCGACGACTTCACGATCGCGAGCGTCTGGCCGAGCGGGCTGCGCAGCTCGAGCGACACGTCGTCGCCGTGCTCCTGCCAGTCGAAGTTGCCGTACACGTTCTGCGGCCTGCCGAGGCGGTCGTTGTACTGCACCGCGAAGCGGCCGTGATACGCGTGCGTCGCGGCGGTCTGCAGCACGCCGCCGGGCGCGCTCGCCGATGGCGGCGTGCTCGCGCAACCGGCGAGCGCAATCGCAGCGCCCGCCGCGGCGATGCCGCGCGCTGCACGTGAGGACAGGGAAAACATCCGGGCCATCCGCATCAGAGGCCGTTGATCTGGAGGCGCTTGAGCGTCTGCACGAGCGTGTCGTTGTCCGGTTCGAGCTTCTGCGCCGCGCGCCACGCGGTGCGCGCTTCTTCCTGCGCGCCGCTCTTCCACAGCACCTCGCCGAGATGCGCGCCGATTTCGGCGTTCGGCTGCAGGTCGTACGCGCGCCGCAGGACCGTCGTCGCGCCGGCGGAGTCGCCCATCCGGAATTTCACCCAGCCGAGGCTGTCCATGATGTACGCGTCGTTCGGCGCGAGCGCGACGGCCTTCTCGATCAGCTTGCTGGCTTCCGGCAGGCGCTGGTTGCGGTCGGCGAGCGAATAGCCGAGCGCGTTGTACGCCTGCGGGTTGTCGGGCTGCGTGCGGATCAGTTCGCGCAGCTGCTTTTCCATCGTCGTGTAGTGGCCGGTCTTCTCGGCCGCCATCGCGTAGTCGTAGCGCAGGTCCGGATCGTCCGGGAAATCGTCGACGGCTCGCGACAGGCGCGTCTCCGCTTCGCCGTAGCGCTTCGCGGTGAACAGGATCGAAGCGTCGGTGCGCGCGATCACGGCGGCGTCGCGCGGATCGTTGACCGGCAGGTTGTCGAGCACCTTGCGCGCTTCGTCGGTCTTGCCCTGTTTCTGCAGCAGCTGCGCGCGCGTGATCTGCGCGGGCAGGTAGTGCTGGCTCGTCTGGTCGACCTTGTCGAGCCATTGCGACGCGGCCGTGTCGTTGCCCTGGTCGATCGCGATCTGGGCGAGGTAGATGTAGCCCTGGCCGACGTCGGCGTTCGGCTGCTTCTCGCCGAGCTGCACGTACTGCTTCAGGTAGGACGTCGCGTCGTCGAGCTTCTTCTGCTGAATCTTGATCAGCGCGAGCGCCATCAGCGGCGTCGGATCCTTCGAGTCGAGCTTGCGCATCGTCTCGAACTGCTTCTGTGCGTCGTCGAGGCGTTCGTCCGCGAGATACAGCTGCGACAGCGCGAGCCGCGCGTCGCGCGACTTCGGATTCTGCTGAACATACTTCTCGAACGACGCGATGCCGGCCGCGCGCTCCGCGGGACCCATCTGCGACAGCATCAGCGCCGCGGGCAGGTAGTCCGGCCGGATCTGCAGCGCCTGCTTGAGCGATTGCGCGGCGCCGTCCTTGTCGTCGGTCGCGAGCTGCTGCCGGGCGAGCGCGAGTTGCGCCTCCGGGCGATTCATGTCGTTCTTCAGCATGTCCCGCAGCACCGCGAGGCCGCCGACACGATCGGCGCCGCGCGCGAGCAGCGCCTGCAGCGCGAGGATCGCGGGGCCGCGCGTGTCGCCGGTCGCGCGGGCAAGTTCGCGCGCGAGCATCGGCTGCGCGTCGGCCGGCTTGCCGGCGAGCACCAGCAGCGCGGCGTCGACCTGCGACGCGCGGTTCGAATCCGGCGCGTACTGGCGCCACAGGTTCGCGGCGGACAGCGCATCGGCCGGGCTCTGCGCGGCGAGCGCGATTTCGGTCGCGCGCTGCGCCATGCGCGGATCGCGCGTGTCGCGCGCGAGTGCGAGATAGGTCTGGAAGGCCGGCGCGGGCTGGTTGCGCTGGAGCGCGACTTCCGCGGCGAGCACCTGGTAGACGATCTGGCTCGTCAGCGGCACGCTCGGGAGATTCTTTTTCTCGTCCGGCAAGACATGGTCGAACGCGCCCTGCGACTCGTCGTCATCCGGCGCGGGCATCTGCGCGTGGGCCGGAATGGCCGCGAAAGTCCATGCGGCGATCAGCGCGGCGCCAAGCACGCGGCGGACCGGGAAGGCGCGCAAGCCGCGCGCGTCGGCGGCGGGGCGCTTCTGAAGCAGCTTCAAGGGCAGGGTCATGGAAATCCGTTCGATGTTTCGGTCGATTGTAACGCGCTCGCTACAATACACGCACAATCACGACTACCAGCTTGAGATCCCCAGAACATGCCAGAGTTGCCAGAAGTCGAAGTGACCCGCCGGGGTATCGAACCCTTTGTCGCGGGTCGGCGCGTCGAGCGCGTCGACGTCCGTACCGCGATGCTGCGCTGGCCGGTGCCGGCCGGGCTCGCGGAGCAGTTGCGCGCGCGCGAGGTGCTCGGCGTCGAGCGGCGCGGCAAGTACCTGCTGTTCGAGGTCGACGCCGGCTGGTTCATCGTGCATCTCGGCATGACGGGCACGCTGCGCGTGCTGCCGACCGCCGGCGCGCCGCCCGCCGCCGCGAAGCACGACCACATCGACTGGATCTTCGACGAATTCGTGCTGCGCTACCGCGATCCGCGCCGCTTCGGCGCCGTGCTGTGGCATCCGCGCGAGGCGGGCGACGTGCACGCGCACCCGCTGCTCGCGAGCCTCGGCGTCGAACCGTTCTCGCCGGCCTTCACCGGCGCGCTGCTCCATGCGCGCACGCGCGGGCGCTCGGTGTCGGTGAAGCAGGCGCTGCTCGCGGGCGACATCGTCGTCGGCGTCGGCAACATCTATGCATCGGAGAGCCTGTTCCGCGCCGGCATCCGGCCGACCACCGCCGCCGGGAAGGTGTCGCTGCCGCGCTACGAGCGGCTGGCCGACGCCGTGCGCGCGACGCTCGCCGACGCGATCGAGCGCGGCGGCAGCACGTTGCGCGATTTCGTCGGCAGCAACGGCGAGAGCGGCTACTTCCAGCTCGATTGCTTCGTCTATGATCGCGCGGGCCACCCTTGCCGCGTGTGCGGCACGCCGATCCGGCAGATCGTGCAGGGCCAGCGGTCGACCTATTTCTGTCCGACGTGCCAGCGTTGAAACCTTTTGCCCCTTTCTTGTCATCTTGAAGCCGCCCCGTATTGCCCCCGCTCCGTTTCCCGTCACGCCGCTGCACCGCACGTTCGCCACGCGCCTGATCGCGTGGCAGCGCGCGCACGGACGCCATGACCTGCCGTGGCAGAACACGCGTGATCCGTATCGCATCTGGCTGTCGGAAATCATGCTGCAGCAGACCCAGGTGTCGACCGTCGTGCCGTACTACCTGCGCTTTCTCGACCGCTTTCCGGACGTCGCCGCGCTCGCCGCCGCGCCGGCCGACGACGTGATGGCGCTGTGGGCTGGCCTCGGCTACTACTCGCGTGCGCGCAACCTGCACCGCTGCGCGCAGGTGGTGGTCGCCGAGCACGGCGGTGCGTTCCCGGCGACGCCGGATGCGCTCGCCGAGCTTCCCGGCATCGGCCGCTCGACCGCCGCGGCGATCGCGTCGTTCGCGTTCGGCGCGCATGCGACGATTCTCGACGGCAACGTGAAGCGCGTGCTCGCGCGGGTGTTCGGCGTCGAAGGCTTCCCCGGCGAGAAGCGTGTCGAGAACGACATGTGGGCGCTGGCCGAATCGCTGCTGCCCGATGCCGCGAATGCAGCCGACGTGAGCGCATACACGCAAGGCCTGATGGATCTCGGCGCGACGCTGTGCGTGCGCGGCAAGCCGGATTGCGCGCGCTGCCCGTTCGCTGGCGATTGCGTGGCGCAGTCCACCGGCCGGCAGCGCGAATTGCCGGCGGCGCGTCCGAAGAAGAAGGTGCCGACGCGCAAGACCTGGATGCTCGTGCTGCGCGACGGCGACGCGGTGCTGCTCGAGCGGCGGCCGCCGGCGGGCATCTGGGGCGGGTTGTGGAGCCTGCCGGAGGCCGACGGCGACGCGGCGCTCGCCGACCGCGCGCGTGGTCTGGGCGGCGGCGGGCCGGTGCCGCTCGCGCCGCTGACGCACACGTTCACGCATTTCAAGCTCGAGATCGAGCCGCGGCTGAGCGAAATGGGCGACGGTGGCGACAGCGTCGTCGTCGCGCAGGATGCGCAAACCGCATGGGTGCCGCTGAGCCGACTCGACGCGTACGGCGTGCCCGCGCCGGTGCGCAAGCTGCTCGATGCGTTGAGCGGGCCGCTGCTGTAACTCGCGTGGAACGCGCGGCGGGCGGTCAGAGCCAGCCGTGCCGGTTCAGCACATGATGGACGGCGTCGATGCGCGCGCCGACGTCGGGAAACTCCATCAGCTTTTGCCGCGCGCGCAGATCGAGCGGCAGCAGTTCGGCGAGACGGTTCGATACCCAGCTCGGATCGTCGAGCCGGAACGGTTCGCAGAACGGCAGCTTGTCGGGCTCGTTCTTCTGCTTCAGCGCATCGATGATGCGCTCCAGCACCTCCGAGCACGCGCCGAACTGCGCGAGCGCCTGCTCGCCTTCGAGCGGAATGTCGTCGGGCAGCGGCTCGGCGATGCCGACGAGCAGCCCGTTTGCCTCGACGCGGTGCGACAGCAGCTCGAAGCGCTGCGTGCCGATCGCCTGCAGAAACAGCATCCCGAATTCGCCGGTGTCGCATTCGACGATGCGGGCCATGCAGCCGATCGTCTCCGGTACCGACACCGCACCTTCCTGCGCGACTTCCGGCCCGCTCTTCAGCAAGCAGACGCCGAACGGCGCGTTGTCGCGCAGACACGCTCGCGACATGTCGAGATAGCGCGCCTCGAACACCTTGAGCGGCAGCAGCCCTCCGGGAAACAGCACCGTATGCAGCGGAAACAGCGGCAGGTCGAGCAGGGTGGTGGAGAGAGAGGACATGGCGCGCTGATGAGGAGGCGGCGTCGCTAGGGTCTTGCGACCTCGGTCACGAGCCGCGACGACGCGCCGACATCCACCGGTGCGTCACGATGCCGCACGATCACGTTCGCCTCGGCCGCGAGGCGCGTGGCGAGCGTTTCCGCGATGAAGACCGAGCGATGCTGCCCGCCCGTGCAGCCGATGGCGACGGTCAGGTAGCTGCGATTGTCTTCGCGGAAGTGCGGCAGCCATTTGATGAGAAACGCATGGATGTCGTCGATCATCTGGTGGACGATCGGCAGTGCGTCGAGAAACGCGATGACCGGCTGGTCGAGCCCGGTGAGCGGGCGCAACTCGTGGTCGTAGTACGGATTCGGCAGTGCGCGCACGTCGAACATCAGGTCCGCGTCGAGCGGCACGCCGCGCTTGAAGCCGAACGATTCGAACATCAGCATCAGGTCGTCGTTCTTCTGCTCGATGAACCGCTTGACCCAACTGCGCAGCACGTTCGCGCGCAGGTTGCTGGTGTCGATCTGATGGCCGAATTCGGCGAGCGGCGCGACCAGGTCGCGCTCGCGCTCGATCGCCTCTTCGAGTGACGACAGCAGGCCGACGTCGGCGTCGTGCGACGGCGAGCCGGACAGCGGATGGCGGCGGCGCGTCTCGGAGAAGCGCTGGATCAGCGCCTGGGTGCTCGCGTTCAGGAACAGCACGCGCACATCGTGCTCGCGCGACAGCGCGCGGATCAGGCCGGGCATTTCGTCGAGCGACGCGCTTGAACGCGCGTCGATCGCGACCGCGAGCCGCAGCTGGCCTTCCTCGGCCAGGTAGCGGGCCAGCTCGGGCAGCACGTGCGGCGGCAGGTTGTCGACGCAGTAGTAGCCCGCGTCCTCCAGCGCGTTCAGCGCGACGGACTTGCCGGAGCCGGAAATGCCGGTGATGAGAACTATGCGCATGGGAAGCAGAAAATCCTGACGTTTCATCATAGCACCGGCACGACGCGCCCGCGCCGCGCGCCTGCACCGGTGCAGGTTACACGAGCTTGCCGGGGAACTGGCTATCGGGATCTTGCATCGCAAGTCGTTGCCGATCCATGAAATCGCGCAGCGTGTCGATGCCGCGCAACTGCAGGATCGTGTTGCGGACCGCCGCCTCGACCAGCACCGCAAGGTTGCGGCCGGCCGCGACCTGGATCGTGACCTTGCTGATCGGCAGGCCGAGCACGTCGACCGTCTGGCTTTCGAGCGGCAGGCGCTGGAACTCGCCGTCGGGGCGCCGCACCAGCTGCACGATCAGCTTCAGCTTCATTTTCCGCCGCACGGCGGTCTCGCCGAAGATCGTCTTGATGTCGAGCAGGCCGAGGCCGCGCACTTCGAGCAAGTTCTGCAGCAGCGGCGGGCAGCGCCCTTCGACGAAATCGGGGCCGAGACGCACGAAATCGACCGCGTCGTCGGCGACGAGGCCGTGGCCGCGGCTGATCAGCTCGAGGCCGAGTTCGCTCTTGCCGAGGCCCGAGTCGCCCGTCAGCAGCACGCCCATCCCGAGGATGTCGAGGAACACGCCGTGCAGCGTGGCGCGCGGCGCGAGGATGCGCGACATGTAGAGGCGCAGGCTGTCGATCACCGCGGCGGCGGACATCGGCGTCGTGAACAGCGGCGTCGACGAGCGCGTGCAGCGCAGCACCAGTTCGGGCGGGGCCGCGGCGCCGCCGGCGACGACGAGGAACGGCGGCTCGAGGGCGATCAGCTCGGCCATGTGGCGCGAGCGGTCTTCGTCGGTCTGCCGCTGGTAGTAGTCGATCTCGGCTTCGCCGAGCACCTGGATCCGGTTCGGGTGGATCAGGTTCAGGTGGCCGACGAGGTCGGCGCTCGACGTCGCATTGGCGACGGTATCCGCGGAAAAGCCGCGTTCCCAGCCTTCATGCCCCGTCAGCCAGCTCAGCTTCAGCGTGGCGGCGTTGTCGTCGAAGATGCTCTGGGCGTTGATGCTGGACGTATCCATGAGTCCGTCACTCCAATGAGCCGGTGCGCGCGCGTGGCGGCGACGCTCGTCGCCACGCCGGGCCGGCGCCGGGCGGCCCGGGATGGCGGCGCGTGCCGCCTCGTTCGGGAAAATATACCGCCCGGATCAACTCAAGGTTGCCACTGAGTGAGCAGGCTATGCAACTCGGCGCGATCCGTTTCATTGTGCAGACGCTCGCGCGCATCGCGGTCGGACAGCAGCTGCGCGATTTCCGACAGGATCTCGAGGTGCTGCTGGGTGGCTTGCTCGGGAACGAGCAGGAAGATCAGGAGCGCAACGGGCTGGCCGTCGGGCGCTTCGAACGGAATCGGCTCGGCAAGCCGCACGAACGCGGCGAGCGGATGCTTGAGGCCCTTGATGCGCCCGTGCGGAATCGCGACGCCTTCGCCGAGCCCGGTCGAACCGAGGCGCTCGCGTGCGAACAGGTTGTCCGTGACGGTGCTGCGGGCGATGCCGTTCTGATTCTCGAAGATCAGCCCGGCTTGTTCGAAGACGCGTTTCTTGCTGGTGACGGAGAGGTCGATGACGACGTTCTCTAGGGGCAGGATTTTGGCTAGGCGATTCATGTTGGCAGGCGATAGGGCGGCCTGGGGTCTCCTCGCGGCGGCAGACTGATTTTCCATGTTTGGCAATATCAAGGCGTTAGGCGATGGAGACCTGCAAGGCACGGCGACCGTACCCAACGCCCCCCGGCAATAACCGAAGCATTATAGAACACGGGCGGGAGCGTGGCGCGGATGCGGGCGGCGCTGCGCCGTGACACAAAAAAAACCGCCCGGCGAACCGGGCGGCGTGGCGATGCGGCTATGGCAGGTTACTGCGGCGGCAGTTCGATCTGTTCGAATTGCTCGACCGCCGGCTGAAGCTTGATCGGATCATGCGCATGCGTTTGCAGGCGCTCCATGTGCTTCACGACCTGGCGGTCCAGCTTGTCGATCAGCAGGTCGATTGCTGCGTACAGGTTGCCGTTTGCGCTTTCGACGAAGATGTCCTTGCCCTTCAGATGCAGATTGATTTCCGCGCGTTGCTGCTTGTCCTTTTCCTTGTGATTGTCGACCGAGAGGATCACAGTGCCATCGATCACCTGATCGCTATGCCGTAGCACCCGGTCCAGCTTGGTGATCACGTATTCGCGAATTGCAGGCGTGACTTCGAGATGATGTCCACTGATCTTCAGGTTCATAGTGCTTCTCCAAGCGAGTGACCACGCGGCCGCATCGAGGCGGCGCTCCGGTCGACATGCCCGTGCCGCACGGTGCGGCAGTTGGCGGACAGGTCGCCCGGCCTGTTCCCCGTATGCGCGGTGGCCGGAACACGCCTGCCGCCGGGCAGGCAGCAGGCTTAAAGAGACTTGCGCAGATTCACTGCCGGGATCTTGAGGGCTTCGCGATATTTCGCAACCGTGCGGCGCGCGACCACGAAGCCTTGTTCTGCCAGCAGTTCGGCAATTCGGCTGTCCGAAAGAGGCGATTTTGGGTCTTCGGCTCCTATCAGTTGCTTGATCAGGGCACGGATGGCGGTCGACGATGCGGCGCCACCGGTGTCGGTCGAGACGTGAGATCCGAAGAAGTACTTAAATTCAAGCGTCCCGAACGGGGTCAGCATGTACTTCCCGGTTGTCACACGGCTGACAGTCGACTCGTGTAGGCCCAGCGTATCAGCTATTTCCCGCAAAACCAAGGGGCGCATGGCGATTTCGCCGTGCGCAAAGAAATTCTTCTGACGTTCGACAATAGCCTGTGCAACACGCAGGATCGTGTCGAACCGCTGCTGGATATTTTTGATCAGCCAGCGCGCTTCCTGCAGTTGCTGCTTGAGCGAACCCGCGGACGGATCGCCGCGGCTGTTGCGCAGGATGTTCGCGTAGAGGTTGTTGATCCGCAGGCGCGGCATGACCTCGGGATTCAGCTCAGCCTGCCAGCCCTGGCCGACCTTCTTCACGATGATGTCGGGCACGACGTAGTCCGCTTCGGCCTTGCCGTACGCGGCGCCGGGGAACGGCTCCAGCGAGCGGATCAGCGCGTGCGCGTCGCGCAGCGCGTCGTCGCTCGCCTTCAGGTGCTTGCGCAAGCGCGTGAAGTCGCGCGCGGCGAGCAGTTCGAGATACTGCGACACGATCTCGAGCGCGAGCGTGCGCGTCGGGGACGGATCGAGCCGCAGCAGTTGCAGCTTCAGGCACTCGGACGCCGAGCGGGCCCCGACCCCGGCCGGGTCGAAGCTGTGCAGCAGCGCGAGCGCGGCGTTCAGTTCGTCGCAGTCGACTTCGAGTTCGGGCGGCAGGTCGGCGAGCACCTCGTCGAGCGTTGCGGTCAGGTAGCCGTCGTCGTCGAGCGATTCGATCAGGAACATCACGAGCGCGCGGTCGCGCGGCCCGGCCTGCGTGACCCGCAACTGCGCGGACAGGTGGTCGCGCAGCGACGTCGCCGCCTCCTGGACCTGCAGCGGCGGCAGGTCGTCGTCGTCCGACGCGCCGCTCGCGCGGCCGAATTCGTCGAGGTTCCACTGCGGGCCGTCGCTGTCGCCGGCGGCGTAGCCGTCGTAGTCGTCCGTGGCGGCCGGCTCGTCGCGTTCGGTGCGCTCGCCGGTCTGGCCAGCGCCGTTCGTGGCCGCCATCGGCTCGGGGTTCGACGCGGGCGGCGTCTGCGCGATCAGCGAACCGTCCGCTGCAACGCGCAGCGGGCTCGCGATCCATTCGTCGTCGCTCTCGAGCAGCGGATTCTGGGCGACCGCCATCGCCACTTCCTGTTGCAGTTCGAGCGTCGACAACTGCAGGAGCCGGATCGACTGCTGCAGTTGCGGCGTCAGCGCCAAGTGTTGCGACAGGCGGAGTTGAAGGCTGGCTTTCATGGCAGGGAGGGAGTCATACCGGCAGTTTGCCACGACCCAGGCGCCTTGAGCCATCCGCGATTACGCGCGGCGCCCGTCCGGCCGCGAGCGGGCCGCAAACGGGACAGTGAAACGGGGCGCGGCCCCGCGCGGCGTGACCGGGCGGGGCGCGTCCTCGACGACGGGTTACATGCGGAAGTGTTCGCCGAGATAGACGCGGCGCACGCTTTCGTTCTCGATGATTTCGCTCGGCGCGCCGGCGGCGAGCACGGAGCCGTCGCTGATGATGTACGCGTGGTCGCAGATGCCGAGCGTTTCGCGGACGTTGTGGTCCGTGATCAGCACGCCGATGTTGCGCTGCTTCAGGAACTTGACGATCTTCTGAATCTCGAGCACCGCGATCGGGTCGACGCCCGCGAACGGCTCGTCGAGCAGGATGAAGCTCGGGTTGGTCGCGAGCGCGCGCGCGATCTCGACGCGGCGACGTTCGCCGCCGGACAGCGACAGCGCCGGATTCTCGCGCAGGTGGCTGATCTGCAGCTCGTCGAGCAGCGCCTCGGTGCGTGACGCGATCGCGTCCTTCGACAGGCGCTTGCCGCCGTCGTCGTGCTGCAACTCGAGCACCGCGCGGATGTTTTCCTCGACGGTCAGCTTGCGGAACACCGACGCTTCCTGCGGCAGGTACGACAGCCCCAGCGACGCGCGCTTGTGGATCGGCAGCAGGCTGATCGAGCTGCCGTTCAGCGAGATTTCGCCCGCGTCGAGCGGCACGAGCCCGACGATCATGTAGAACGACGTGGTCTTGCCGGCGCCGTTCGGGCCGAGCAGGCCGACGACTTCGCCGCTCTTCACGTCGAGCGACACGTCCTTGACCACCGTGCGCGAGCCGTAGCGCTTCTTCAGGTTGCGGACGACGAGCGAGCTGCTGGTGCCGGCCGGCTGGCGGTTCGGTAGCGCGTTCATTGGCCCGGCGCCCCCTGGATCGTGGTCGACGGCGCCAGCTTGGCCGGCGCCCCGTTCAGCGGGGCGGGGCCGCCGTTGCGCGGCGACAGCATCGCGCGCACGCGGCCGTTCGGGTTGCCCGGCGCCGCGACGTCCTTGCCGCCGCGCGCGGTGTAGAAGTCGCGCTGGCCGTCGTAGGTGATCACGCTGCCGTGCACGGTGTCGGCGATCGTCGACGTGCCCTGCAGGCGGCGCACGGTCGCGGTGGTCGTGAGGGTCGTCAGGTCCTGCTTGCCGTCGTAGTCGATGCGTTCCGAGTCGCCGTCGATGTATTCGTCGAGCCCTTCGCGCTTCTGGCGGAACGACGCGTGCTTCTTGCCGCTGCCGTACGAGGTCGCGTACTGATAGCCTTCCGGATCCTGGCGCACCTCGACGCGATCACCCTTGATGATGATCGTGCCCTTCGTGATCACGACGTTGCCGGTCGCGATGGTGACCTGCTTAAGGTCGTCGTAGGTCAGGTTGTCCGCTTCGACGTTGATCGGCTTGCCCTGATCGGCCTTTTCGGCATGGGCGAGCGGCGCCAGCCCGGCCAGCGGGAGCGCCACGAGCGTCGCGGCGAGCGCGACGCGGGCGGCGCGCCGGGCGCCGCCGTAAATCTGACACGGGAACGATTCGTTCATGCAGTCACGCGTGGGATGAGTTACTTGGGTTGACCTTTCGAGCCGCCGGACGCGTCCGACGCGGCGATCGTGCCGCGCACGTTGCCGTAAAGCTCGATGACCCGGGTGACGTTGTTGTACTTCATGCCGTCGGTCGCGTTGACGAGCGACAGGCCGCGCTGAAGTTTAACCGGCTTTTCGGTCTGGATCACATCGTCATTGACGAAGATCCGGAAATGCTGGGAATCCGCCTGCATCTGCGGATCGCCGCCGCCCGCCGCGCGCAGGATGCGCGCGTCGTCGTACAGGTCGACGATCGACACGTCGCCGTTGACGGTGCCGCGCTTCGCGGTGGTCGTCACGATCGGCTTGCCGGGCTGGAACGCGCGCATCGCCGGGGTGGTCAGGTCGCTCGACTCGGTGTCCTCGTAGTGGATCAGCTTCGCCGCGGTCAGCCGGTACTGGGTCGCGCCGGACTGGTCGAGCTCGGTCACCGAGAAGTTGTCCGCGAAATAATCGGGCGTGTGCTGCTTCTGCTGCGCGGCGCCGACGCCGGGCGGCGGCAGCGTCGCCTGCAGCAGCCACCAGGTGATGCCCGCGAGCGCCGCGACCGCGGCGAGCGGCAGCAGCTGGGTCCAGCGGAAGTGAGGATTCATCCGTCAGGCCCCGCAGGCTTGCGCGAGCAGCGCGTCGTAGCGGCGCTGCGCACGCAGGATCGCGTCGCAGACCTCGCGCACCGCGCCCTGGCCGCCGCGGGCCTCGGCGACCCAGTGCGCGCGGGCGATCACCTCGGGGTGCGCGTTCGCCGGCGCGGCCGCGAAGCCGCTGCGCAGCATCACCGGCAGGTCGGGCCAGTCGTCGCCCATGTAGCCGCATGCGTCCGGCGCGATGCCGAGCGACGCGGTCAGCTCGCCGAACACGGCGAGCTTGTTCTCGACGCCCTGGAACAGGTGCGCGATCTTCATTTCCTTCGCGCGCGCGGCGACGATGTCGGACTTGCGGCCCGTGATGATCGCGGTCGCGATGCCGGCCTCGCCGAGCAGCTTCACGCCGTGCCCGTCGAGCGAATTGAATGACTTCATCGCGTCGCCGGCGGCCGTGAACAGCAGGCCGCCGTCGGTCAGCACGCCGTCGACGTCGAAAATCATCAGCTTCACACGGCTCGCGCGCTCGGCTGCGGTCAGCGCAGCGGTCATCAGATCACCTTCTTCGAGAACAGGTCGTGCATGTTCAGCGCGCCGAGCAGCGCGCCGCCGGCATCGACCACCAGCATCTGGTTGATCCGGTGGCGCTCCATCAGTTCCACCGCCTCGACCGCCAGGTGATCCGGCCCGATCGTGCGCGGCTGGCGCGTCATCACGTCGACGATCGGCAGCCGGCGGAAGTCGCCGTCGCGTTCGAGCACGCGGCGCAGGTCGCCGTCCGTGAAGATCCCGGCGACCTTGCCGTCGGCGTCGACCACGGCCGTCATCCCCAGCCGCTTCGCGGTGATCTGGAACAGCGCGTCGGACAGCGTCGCGTCGAGCCCGACGGACGGAATCTCGTCGCCGGTGCGCATCACGTCGCGCACGTAGGTGAGCAGGCGCCGGCCGAGCGCGCCGCCCGGGTGCGAGCGCGCGAAATCCTCGGAGCCGAAGCCGCGCGCGTCGAGCACCGCGACCGCGAGCGCGTCGCCGAGCGCGAGCGCGGCGGTGGTGCTCGCCGTGGGCGCGAGGTTGAGCGGGCACGCTTCCTTCGCGACCGCGGCGTTCAGGTTGACGTCGGCGAGCTGGCCGAGGCTGGATTCGGCGCGGCCCGTGATCGCGATCAGCTTCGCGCCGATCCGCTTCACGAGCGGCAGGATTGCGACGAGTTCTTCCGACTCGCCGGAGTACGAGATGCCGATGAACACGTCGTCGGCCGTGACCATCCCGAGGTCGCCGTGGCTGGCCTCGGCCGGATGGACGAAGAACGCGGGCGTGCCGGTGCTGGCCAGCGTGGCCGCGATCTTGCGGGCGATGTGCCCCGATTTGCCGATTCCGGAGACCACCACGCGGCCGCCGCAGCCGAGCAGCAGCGCGACGGCCTTGACGAAGTCGCCGTCGAGCTGGTCGCTCAGCGCGCGCACGGCGTCCGCCTCGATGTCGAGCACGTCGCGGGCGAGCGCGAGCGCCCGATCATCATTGATTTTCGCTATCATGCGCGGAGTATAGCAAAGGCGTTTGTTCGCCGCGCCGGCCGTTCGGACTCGTCCGATGTCGCCTGTCTCCCGCCACCATGCCGCGCCTGCTTTGCCGTGGCCCCGACGACCGAGGACGCTTCGCCCGTGATTTCCCCGCTCGAAATGACGCTCCTGCTGCTGCTGGCTTCGGTGGTGGGCGTCGTCGTATTCCGTTCGCTGAACCTGCCGCCGATGCTCGGCTACCTGACCGTCGGCATCCTGGTCGGCCCGCACGCGTTCGGCGTCGCGGCGGACCTCGAGCGGGCCGAGCATCTCGCGGAATTCGGCGTGGTGTTCCTGATGTTCTCGATCGGCCTCGAGTTCTCGCTCGCGAAGCTGCGGGCGATGCAGAGGCTCGTGTTCGGCCTCGGGTTGCTGCAGGTGGTCGCGACGCTCGTGCTCGCGCTCGTGCTCGGCGCGCTGTTCGAGCGCTGGATGCATATCACGTGGCAGGGCTGCATCGCGCTCGGCGGCGCGCTCGCGATGTCGTCGACCGCGATCGTGTCGAAGATGCTCGCCGAGCGCCTCGAGATCGAGACCGAGCACGGCCGCAACATCTTCGGCGTGCTGCTGTTCCAGGATCTCGCGGTCGTGCCGCTGCTGATCGTGATCGCCGCGTTCGGCGCCGAGTCGTCGAAGGACCTGATGCTCACGCTCGGGTTCGCGGCCGTGAAGATCGTGATCGCGCTCGCGCTGCTGCTGATCGTCGGGCAGCGCTTCATGACCCGCTGGCTCAACGTCGTCGCGCGGCGCCGCTCGCAGGAGCTGTTCGTGCTGAACCTGCTGCTCGTCACGCTCGGCGCCGCGTTCTTCACCGACAAGTTCGGCCTGTCGCTCGCGCTCGGCGCGTTCATCGCGGGGATGCTGATTGCCGAGACGCCGTTCCGCCATCAGGTCGAGGAAGACATCAAGCCGTTCCGCGACGTGCTGCTCGGCCTGTTCTTCGTGACGACCGGGATGCTGCTCGATCCGCGCGTGATCTGGGAGCATCCGTTGCTCGTGTTCGGCTTCTTCGTCGGGCAGATCCTGTTCAAGGGCACGATGATCACGGGGCTCGCACGGCTGTTCGGCGCGACGCCGGGCGTCGCGATGCGCACCGGCATCGGCCTCGCGCAGGCCGGCGAATTCGGCTTCGTGCTGCTGAACCTGATCCTCGACCGGCACCTCGTCGATTCGACGCTGCTGCAGGCGATCCTCGCGTCGATGCTGCTGTCGATGCTCGCCGCGCCGTTCCTGATCCAGAACGCGGACCGGATCGTGATGCGGCTGTCGTCGACCGAATGGATGCAGCAGTCGCTGCAGATGACCCGGATCGCGACGCAAAGCCTCAAGCAGCGCGGCCACGTGATCATCTGCGGCTACGGCCGCGCGGGCCAGAACCTGGCGCGGATGTTGGAGCAGGAAGGGATTCCGTACGTCGCGCTCGACCTCGACCCCGATCGCGTGAGCGCGGCCGCGGCCGCGGGCGAATCGGTCGTGTTCGGCGACGCGGCGCGCCGCGAGTCGCTTCTCGCGGCCGGTATCCACCGCGCGGCGGCGGTCGCGATCACCTATGCGAACACGCCGTCGGCGCTGCGCGTGCTGCATCACGTGCACGAGCTCGAGCCGACGCTGCCGGCGATCGTGCGCACCGTCGACGACGCCGACCTGGAGAAGCTGCTCGCCGCCGGCGCGACCGAGGTGATTCCGGAAATCGTCGAGGGCAGCCTGATGCTCGCGTCGCATACGCTGGTGCTGGTCGGCGTGCCGATGCGCAAGGTCGTGCGGCGCGTCGAGGAGATGCGCGACGAGCGCTACAGCCTGCTGCGCGGCTACTTCCGCGGCGCCGACGACGCGGACGACGACGACCACGAGCAGGTGCGGCTACAATCGGTGCCGGTCGACGCGCGCGCGGACGCGGTCGGGCGCTCGCTGGATGAGCTCGGGCTGTTCGCGCTCGGGCTCGAGGTCACGGCGATCCGCCGGCACGGGATTCGCGGCGTCGAGCCGGATCCGCAGACCAAGCTGCGCGCGAGCGACATCGTCGTGCTGCGCGGGCTGCCCGAAGCGCTGGCGCTCGCGGAGGAGCGCCTGTCGCGCCATCGGCGCGAGCCGCCGGCCACCGCCGTGTGAGCGGCGATCCATAACCTGACCCGTATTTTCTGAACGGTGCCCGAAACGTCGCGCACCGTTTTTTTCGGAGAGTTTCATGCCGCATTCGTCGTCGGGGGCGCCGGTCGATCCGGCCGCCTTCATTCACAGCCAGATCCGCACGGTGCCCGACTGGCCGCAGCCGGGCGTGCAGTTCCGCGACATCACGACGCTGCTGCAAAGCCCGAAGGCGCTGCGCGTGCTGGTCGACCTGTTCGTCGAGCGCTATGTCGACGCGAAGCTCGACTACGTCGCGGGCCTCGACGCGCGCGGCTTCATCATCGCGCCGATCGTCGCGTATGAGCTGAGCGTCGGCTTCGTGCCGATCCGCAAGGTCGGCAAACTGCCGTACAAGACGCAGCGCGAGTCGTACGACCTCGAATACGGCAGCGCGACCGTCGAGATCCACGAGGATGCGTGCCGGCCCGGCGACCGCGTGATCATCATGGACGACCTGATCGCGACCGGCGGCACGATGATGGCGGGGCGCAACCTGCTGCAGCGGCTCGGCGCGGTCGTCGTCGAGGGCGCGGCGATCATCGACCTGCCGGATCTCGGCGGCTCGGCGCTGCTGCGCAACGCGGGGCTGCCCGTCTACAACGTCACCGAATTCGCCGGCCACTGAGCGCCGGCTTACGCAGCGAGGTCAAGATGCCGAACTTCATGCTGTTTCTCGCCACGTCGATCGCGATCACGTTCGCGCCCGGCCCGGACAACCTTCAGGTGCTCGCGCGCGGCATCTCGCAGGGCCGCGCGGCCGGCCTCGTCGCGGCGCTCGGCTTCGCCGCCGGCGTGACGTTCCACACGACGCTCGCCGCGCTCGGCGTCGCGGCGGTGCTGCGCTCGTCGCCGGTCGCGTTCCAGATCCTGAAGCTCGCGGGCGCCGCGTACCTGATCTGGATCGGCATCAAGGCGCTGCGCAGCCAGGGCCTCGCGACCGCGCACACGCGCGCGCCGCAGCCGCTGCGGTCGATCTTCCGCCAGAGCGTGCTCGGCAACCTGATGAACCCGAAGGTGACGCTGTTCTTCGTCGTGTTCCTGCCGCAGTTCGTCGACGCCCACGGCGCGCAGAGCGTGACGCTGCAGATGTTCGAGCTGGGCGTGCTGTTCATGCTGCAGACGGCCGCGGTCTTCTCGCTGTTCGGCGTGTGCGCCGGCGCGATCGGCACGTGGCTGAAACGCCGGCCGAAGGCGGGCGTGTGGCTCGACCGGCTCGCCGGCGCGACGTTCATCGCGATCGGCATCCGTGTCGCGCTGAAGGACTGAAGGGGGCCGCATGACGTTTCCGTGCATCGCCGCCGCGCGCCGCTTCGATCCGGCCGCGCACCTGCGTTTCGTGATCGCTGGCTTGGCCGTAGGCTGGGTGCGGCGTTCGGACGCAGCGCGGCTGACCCGCTGGCCCGACGTGTTCGACCTGACGGACGACCGCGTCGTGCTGTCCGAGCGCTACGACACGGTCGACGCGCGCAGCATGGCGCTCGCGAGCGCGATCGGCGCGCTCGCGGCCGAAGGCGCGATCCCCGGCTGGCGCGACGAGATCTACGCGATCCGCAACCGCTTCGACGATCCGCCGCTCGCGTACATCGAGCGGGCCGCGTCGCGGTTCTTCGGCACGCAGACTTATGCGGTGCATCTGAATGGCATCGTAGAATATGCGGCTCGGCCGGGGGCGCCGGTTGCGCCGCAGATGTGGCTCGGCCGCCGCAGCGCGACCAAGGCGACCGACCCCGGCATGCTCGACAACGTCGTCGCGGGCGGCATCGGCTGGGGGCTCGGCGTTCACGAGACGCTGGCCAAGGAGTGCTGGGAGGAAGCCGGCATTCCGCCCGAACTGGCGGCGCGCGCGATCGCGGGCCGCGCGGTGCAGGTGCTCTGCTCGCTGCCGGAAGGCACGCAGTCCGAACTGCTGTTCGTCTACGACCTGCCGCTGCCGCGCGACTTCGCGCCGCACAACCAGGATGGCGAAGTCGCCGAGCACCTGCTGGCCGGCGTGCCCGAGGTGATCGGCTGGCTGCGGGACGGCGACGCGACGCTCGACGCGAGCCTCGCGATGCTCGACACGCTGCTGCGCCACCGCTGGCTCGCGGCGGATGACGCGGCGGGCATCGACGCGCTGTTCGCGCCGGCGGCCTGACGCGATGCGCGGCGCCGGCCGCGCGCCCGCTGCGCGCGCCTGTTGCACGCGCCTGTTGCACGCGCCACCATTTTCACGAATACGGAAACGAAGGGAGTACGGTCATGTCGGTCGATCACAGCTTTATCCTGAAACTGTCGTGCCCCGACCGGCACGGCATCGTCCACGCGGTCTCGGGCTTCCTGTTCGAGCGCGGCAGCAACATCATCGATTCGGCGCAGTTCGGCGACAGCCGCACCGGCGAATTCTTCATGCGCGTGCACTTCGACCAGAACGGCAGCGGCGCGGACGTCGCGGCGACGCTCGACGCGCTGCGCGCGCAGTTCGCGCCGCTCGCCGAGCAGTTCGCGATGCGCTGGGAGCTGCATGACGCGGCGGTGAAGCCGCGCGTCGTGATCATGGTGTCGAAGATCGGCCATTGCCTGAACGACCTGTTGTTCCGCTATCGCACGGGCCAGTTGCCGATCGAGATTCCGGCGATCGTGTCGAACCACAAGGATTTCTACCAGCTCGCCGCGAGCTACGACATCCCGTTCCATCACTTCCCGCTCGTCGGCGGCTCGACCGACGCCGCGAAGGCCGCGCAGGAGGCGCGCGTGCTGGAAGTGATCGACGAGCACCAGGCCGACCTCGTCGTGCTGGCGCGCTACATGCAGATCTTGTCGCCGAACCTGTGCGAACAGCTCGCCGGGCGCGCGATCAACATCCACCATTCGTTCCTGCCGAGCTTCAAGGGCGCGAAGCCGTACTACCAGGCGTTCGACCGCGGCGTGAAGCTGATCGGCGCGACTGCGCACTACGTGACGACCGACCTGGACGAAGGCCCGATCATCGAGCAGGAAGTGGAGCGCGTCGATCACAGCATGACGCCGGACCAGCTGACCGCGATCGGCCGCGACGTCGAGTGCGTGACGCTCGCGCGCGCGGTGAAGTGGCACGTCGAGCACCGGATCGTGCTGAACGGGACGAAGACGGTCGTGTTCCGCTGAGCCGCCGTTCTACTGAGCAGAAAACGAAACGCCGCGCCCTGCAAGGGGCGCGGCGTTTTTTCTGGCGGACCGAGCCGGGTCTTGCGCGTCAGATCAGCCGCAGCGTATGCAGCTCGCGTTTCACGTACGCATAGAAGATCGGCGCGGCGATCACGCCCGGCAGCCCGAACGCGGCTTCCATCACGAGCATCGCGAGCAGCAGCTCCCACGCGCGCGACTCGATCTGGCCGCCGATGATCTTCGCATTCAGGAAGTATTCGAGCTTGTGGATCACCACGAGGAACGCGAGCGACGCGATCGCGGTGCCCATGCTCACCGACAGCGACACCGCGACGATCAGCGTGTTCGAGATCAGGTTGCCGATCACCGGCAGCAGGCCGACGATGAACGTGACGAGCACGAGCGTCTTCGACAGCGGCAACTGCTGGTGGAAGATCGGCAGCGCGACGAGCAGGTAGATGCCCGTGAAGAACGCGTTGATCGCCGAGATCTTGATCTGCGCGAACACGATCCGGCGGAACGCGTCGGCGAAGCGCGACACGCGCGTGACGAGCGCGGTCGACAGCGGCCGGCGCACCTTGCCGTGCTCGACGCCGATCGCGATCATCGCGCCGATGATCATCCCGAACAGCACGTGGCCGAAGCCGCGCGCGACGCTCTTGCCGCTCTGCTGGAGCTGGTCCATGTGCGAGTGCATCAGCACGGCCGCCTTCGTCTTCATCTGCTCGACGTCGACGGGCAGCAGGTTCGCGATCCAGGCCGGCGTGCGCGCGCGGGTCTGCTCGACGATCTGCATCAGCTGGCCGAGCAGGCCCTGCAGGTTCGGCACCGCGTGCTCGAAGTGCTCGATGATGCCGATCGTGAGGCCCGTCAGCGCGCCGACGATCGCGACCGACAGCAGCACGACCGCGACCCAGCGCGCCCGCATGCTCGTCGTGTGCCGTTCGATCACGGGCGCGATCGTGTGGATCAGCTGGTAGACGAGCAGGCCGGCCAGCATGCCGCCGAGCAGCCTCAGCTCGAGGACGAGCCACATCGAGAGGAGCGCCAGCAGGTAGCTGCCGACCTCGATCGCCGACAGTTTCGGCAGGCTGAAGTCGCTCGTCAGCCGGACGCTGCGCAGGTGCGGTTCCTTGTTCTGCGCGTCGCTGGGCGACTCGTGTTGCTTCTCCATCGTGTTTTCCTGTGTCGGCTCGGCCGGAGTTGACGCTTTAGCGCTTTGTCGTGCGCCGTGCCGTGCGGGGTCCGGCCGGGCAGCGTCTGCCTTTCGCTGCACCGGATTGGTGCGGATGGCAAACCTTACGACCGTAAAGTATAGCCGCCATTATGGGCCGCAACCGGGCGTTTGGCGCAGGGTGTCACGCAGAAAGGGAAGCGGCGCCGAACGGCGGCCGGGGAGGGGGCGCGCGCGGCCGCCTAGCCGCGCGCGGTGCGGCGGGCTCAGCCCGCCGCGACTTTGCGGCTGGTGCGCCGGAGCAGCGGCGCGAGGTACTTGCCGGTGAAGCTCGCCTTCGTCTTCGCGACCTGCTCGGGCGTGCCCTGCGCGATGATCTGGCCGCCGCCGGCACCGCCTTCCGGGCCGAGGTCGATCACCCAGTCGGCCGTCTTGATCACGTCGAGGTTGTGCTCGATGATCACGACCGTGTTGCCCTGGTCGCGCAACCGGTGGATCACTTCGAGCAGCAGCGCGATGTCGTGGAAGTGCAGGCCGGTGGTCGGCTCGTCGAGGATGTACAGCGTGCGGCCCGTGTCGCGCTTGGACAGCTCGAGCGACAGCTTCACGCGCTGCGCCTCGCCGCCCGACAGCGTCGTCGCCGACTGGCCGAGGCGGATGTAGCCGAGGCCGACGTCGAGCAGCGTCTTCAGCTTGCGCGCGACGACGGGCACCGCGTTGAAGAACTCGTACGCATGCTCGACCGTCATGTCGAGCACTTCGCTGATGTTCTTGCCCTTGTACTGGACTTCGAGCGTCTCGCGGTTGTAGCGTTTGCCGTGGCAGACGTCGCACGGCACGTAGACGTCCGGCAGGAAGTGCATCTCGACCTTCAGCACGCCGTCGCCCTGGCACGACTCGCAGCGGCCGCCCTTCACGTTGAACGAGAAGCGGCCCGGATCGTAGCCGCGCTCCTTCGAGGTCGGCACGCCGGAGAACAGCTCGCGGATCGGCGTGAACAGGCCCGTGTAGGTGGCCGGGTTCGAGCGCGGCGTGCGGCCGATCGGCGACTGGTCGACGTTGATCACCTTGTCGAAATGCTCGAGGCCCTCGATCGCCTCGTGCGGCGCCGGCTCGGCCGACGAGCCGTACAGGTGGCGCGCGACCGCGTGATACAGCGTGTCGTTGATCAGCGTCGACTTGCCGGAGCCGGACACGCCGGTGATGCAGGTCAGGAGGCCGACCGGCAGCTCGAGGTCGACGTGCTTCAGGTTGTTGCCGTGCGCGTCGAGGATGCGCAGCATCCGCTCCGGCTCGGGCGAGATCCGCTCGTCCGGATACTCGATCGTGCGCTTGCCGACGAGGTACTGGCCGGTCAGCGACTGCGCGTTCGCCTGCACCTGCTTCGGCGTGCCTTCGGCGACCACCACGCCGCCGTGCTCGCCCGCGCCGGGGCCCATGTCGACCACGTAGTCGGCGGTGCGGATCATGTCCTCGTCGTGCTCGACGACGATCACCGAGTTGCCGAGGTCGCGCAGGTGCTTGAGCGTCGCGATCAGGCGGTCGTTGTCGCGCTGGTGCAGGCCGATCGACGGCTCGTCGAGCACGTACATCACGCCGGTGAGGCCCGAGCCGATCTGCGACGCGAGCCGGATGCGCTGCGCCTCGCCGCCCGACAGCGTTTCCGCGCTGCGCTCGAGCGACAGGTAGTCGAGGCCGACGTTGTTCAGGAAGGTCAGCCGCGCGACGATTTCCTTGATCACCTTGTCGGCGATCTCGCGCTTCGCGCCGTCGAGCGTCAGCGCGTCGAAGTAGCCGAGCGCGTCGCGCAGCGGCCAGCTGCTGACTTCGTAGATGGCGCGCGCGTAGTCGCCCGCGCCGAGCCGCACGTGGCGCGCCTCGCGGCGCAGGCGGGTGCCGTCGCACGCTGGGCACGGCTGGTTGTTCTGGTACTTCGACAGCTCCTCGCGCACCGCGACCGAGTCGGTCTCGCGGTAGCGGCGCTCCAGGTTCGGGATGATCCCCTCGAACACGTGCTCGCGGATCGTCGTGCGGCCGCGCTCGTTGATGTACGAGAACGGGATCGTCTGCTTGCCCGAGCCGTACAGCAGCACCTTCCTGATCTTCTCGGGGAGATCCTCGAACGCGGCGTCGATGTCGAATTCGTAGAACGCCGCGAGGCTCTGCAGCATCTGGAAGTAGAACTGGTTGCGCCGGTCCCAGCCCTTCACCGCGCCCGCGGCGAGCGACAGCGACGGGTGCGCGACGACCCGCTTCGGATCGAAGAACGTGATCTGGCCGAGGCCGTCGCATTCCGGGCACGCGCCCATCGGGTTGTTGAACGAGAACAGGCGCGGCTCGAGCTCCTGCAGCGAGTACGAGCAGATCGGGCACGCGAACTTCGAGCTGAACAGGTACTCCTTGTCGGTATCCATCTCGAGCGCGATCGCGCGGCCGTCGGCGAGGCGCAGCGCCGTCTCGAACGACTCGGCGAGGCGCTGCTTCATGTCCGGGCGCACCTTCAGGCGATCGACGACGACGTCGATCGTGTGCTTGTCGTTCTTCTTGAGCTTCGGCAGCGAGTCGACCTCGTAGATCTTCGCGACGCCTTCGTTCGCGGTGCCGCCGCCCGAGCGCACGCGAAAGCGCACGAAGCCCTGCGCCTGCATGTCCTCGAACAGGTCCGCGTGCTCGCCCTTGCGGTTCGCGACGACGGGCGCGAGGATCATCAGCTTGGTGTCCTCGGGCAGCGCGAGCGCCGCGTCGACCATCTGCGACACGCTCTGCGCTTCCAGCGGGATGTCGTGGTCCGGGCAATACGGCGTGCCGACCCGTGCGTACAAAAGTCGCAGGTAGTCGTGGATTTCGGTGACCGTGCCGACGGTCGAACGCGGGTTGTGCGACGTCGCCTTCTGCTCGATCGAGATCGCGGGCGACAGACCCTCGATCAGGTCGACGTCCGGTTTCTCCATCAGCTGCAGGAACTGGCGCGCGTACGCGGACAGGCTTTCGACGTAGCGGCGCTGCCCTTCCGCATAAAGGGTATCGAACGCGAGCGACGACTTGCCTGACCCGGACAGCCCGGTAATCACGATCAGCTTGTGGCGCGGCAGGTCGAGATTGACGTTTTTCAGGTTGTGGGTGCGCGCCCCACGGATGCGGATCTGTTCCATGAACCTGGCGAAAAGGAGGGGAACCAAACCTGCTACTATAACGGCTTTTCGAGACCGTCGTTCGGGGCTCCCGACTATTGCAGCAGCTGTCAGCAAGGCCGCCGCCCGCGCCGGGACGGCTGCCCGCCGCACGGCCTTGCGCGCGCCGGGGCGGCCTGCCGATGGCTCGCGTCGCACCCGGCCGCCCGCCCGGTGCCGACGGCCGTGATCTTCCGCCGCCCGCTGCCGGGCGGACATTCCGATCATTCGAAATTCACTCCCGATGTCCAATCCGTCCGCCACGTCTTCCCGCATGACTGCGCCCGAATTGCGCGCGACCACGTCGCTCGCCGCCATCTTCGCGCTGCGCATGCTCGGCCTGTTCATGATCATGCCGGTGTTCTCGGTCTACGCGAAAACCATTCCGGGCGGCGACAACGTGCTGCTCGTCGGCATCGCGCTCGGGGCCTACGGCGTCACGCAGTCGCTGCTCTACATCTTCTACGGCTGGGCGTCCGACAAGTTCGGCCGCAAGCCGGTGATCGCGACCGGCCTGCTGGTCTTCGCGATCGGCAGCTTCGTCGCCGCGTTCGCGCACGACATCACGTGGATCATCGTCGGCCGCGTGATCCAGGGGATGGGCGCGGTGTCGTCCGCGGTGCTCGCGTTCATCGCGGACCTGACGTCCGAGCAGAACCGCACGAAGGCGATGGCGATGGTCGGCGGCTCGATCGGCGTGTCGTTCGCGGTCGCGATCGTCGGCGCGCCGATCGTGTTCCACTGGGTCGGGATGAACGGGCTGTTCGCGCTCGTCGGCGTGCTGTCGATCCTCGCGATCGGCGTCGTGCTGTGGGTCGTGCCGAATGCGGCGAAGCCCGTGCACGTGCCCGCGCCGTTCGCCGAGGTGCTGCACAACGGCGAGCTGCTGCGCCTCAATTTCGGCGTGCTCGTGCTGCATGCAACGCAGACCGCGCTGTTCCTCGTCGTGCCGCGCCTGCTCGTCGACGGCGGGCTGCCGGTCGCGTCGCACTGGAAGGTCTACCTGCCGGTGATGGGGCTCGCGTTCGTGATGATGGTGCCGGCGATCATCGTCGCGGAAAAACGGGGCAAGATGAAACCCGTGCTGCTCGGCGGCATCCTCGCTATCCTGATCGGCCAATTGCTGCTGGGCAGCACGCCGCATACCATCCTGATTGTGGCTGCGGTGCTGTTCGTCTATTTCCTCGGATTCAACATCCTGGAAGCGTCGCAGCCGTCGCTGGTCTCGAAGCTCGCGCCGGGCTCGCGCAAGGGCGCGGCCACCGGCGTGTACAACACGACGCAATCGATCGGGCTCGCGCTCGGCGGCGTCGTGGGCGGGTGGCTGCTCAAGCATGGCGGCGCGAACACGGTGTTCTACGCGTGCTCGGGCCTCGTGGCCGCGTGGCTTATAATCGCGGCCAGCATGAAAGCGCCGCCGCGCAAGGCCTGACCCCTTATCCGGGCTCGCATCGGCGGGGCTTGCCGGGCTGCCCGGCGGGCCGGCTCGACGTGATTCGCGAGCGGCCCGGCATCGAATTTATTGGAGAAACACATGGCATCCGTCAACAAGGTCATCCTCGTCGGCAATCTCGGCGCCGATCCTGAAGTCCGTTACCTGCCGAGCGGCGACGCGGTTGCGAACATCCGTCTCGCGACGACCGACCGTTACAAGGACAAGGCGAGCGGCGAGTTCAAGGAAATGACCGAGTGGCATCGCGTCGCGTTCTTCGGCCGCCTCGCGGAAATCGTCAACGAATACCTGAAGAAGGGTTCGTCGGTGTATATCGAAGGCCGCATCCGCACCCGCAAGTGGCAAGGCCAGGACGGCCAGGACCGTTACTCGACAGAAATCGTCGCTGACCAGATGCAGATGCTCGGCGGCCGCGGCGGTTCGGGCGGCGGCGGTGGTGGTGACGAAGGCGGTTACGGTGGTGGCTATGGCGGCGGTGGCGGCCGTGGCGAGCAGATGGAGCGTGGCGGTGGCGGCGGTGGTCGTGCCGGCGGCGCGGCCCGCGGCGGTAGCGGTGGCGGCGCACCGAGCCGTCCGAGCGCGCCGGCCGGCGGCGGGTTCGACGAGATGGATGACGATATTCCGTTCTGACGATCAGCTTCTGCTTCACATAAACAAAAAGCCCATAACCCTCGTGGTTACGGGCTTTTTGTTTGGCTTTACGATTCTCTATCGTGCCGGCATTACATCTTGTGCTGCCCGCGGCCCAAGGCGGTGACGACCCCCTTCTTGTTGAAGCGCACGGTGAGGTTGTCTTCCTGAAACGACTTGCCGAGCATATTCGCGATCGGGACGAAGGCGATGGCATTGGTCTTGACCGTCTGGTACGTCCAGACCTGTGAGCCATTTTCTTCAAGCTGGACCTCGCCCGGCTTGCCGAGTGTCCTTTCGACGTCCTGTGTCGTCGACTTGCCTACTCGAATGGACGAGATTTTCTGTTCGTCGGTAATCGACGTGCTGCCGGTGGCGCATCCGCCCAATGCCAGGCCGGCCGCGGCGGCGACAAGCACGCTTGCAACAATTTTTTTCATGCGATTTGGTCTTTTGCTTTGCAGAGTTGTTCTTGTTAATTGGCGGTATGCTTCGATTCGGCTCGAATGCTCGCCGTCCGTAGATATCGGCAGCGGGCGGTGAAACTTTATTTGGCCTGCGTGATGTAATCGAGGTTCTGAATCCCGAGGTCTTCCATGTCAGCGCCATATCTCGACCCCGTGCTGTTCATCGATGATGGCGAGGCCTATGGCCTCGACTGCAAGCGGTTTCCTTACCTCTACAACAATCAGGGCCGATGCGAGCAGTACGCGGAGCCTCGGGGCAGCGAGATCGCGCTTGCGCCTGAAGACCCGCAGTTGGACATGGGCGCCAAGTACGCCGGCATCGGCTGGCGCGAGAAGCGGATTCCGACGCGTGACGGCGGGTACATGATCAAGGAATTCGATTTCCACGCCGAGCTCGTCGAGTACCAGCCGCTCTGGGCCACGCAGGCCACGGCACAGGCCTTCGGCATGACCTTGCTGCGCGCCGGCGAGTGCATCCGTTTCCAATACGACGGGCTCGTATGTGGGCAATACACCTATGGTCAATGGGCAAGCTATCAGTCGCCGTATCTCGAGCTCGGACGCCGGCGCGAATTGCTGACCTACAACCCGACAGACCTCGAATACCACGACTTTCCGCATGTGTTCTTTTCGCGTCATCGCAGCTTGCCGCTGGTCATCAGCGTTGCCCGCTGGCGGCCGTACGCGCACGAGATCAGTCTGGCGGACTTGTGGCTCGCACCCGGCGATGCGCTGGTCTTGCCGCCGCAACGTTTCCCCGAGCCGCTTGCTCCGGGCGCGTCGAAGCATGACGCGTGGATGGCGGTCGCCAATTTGCACGGCAATCGCAATTCGGCGTTGGCGTGCCGGTTCCAGGGCGGCGAGAACAGGTTGCTGACCGAGACGATCCTCGGCAATGCGGCGCTGATGCAGGCCCCGGCCACGCGCCCGCATTACCACGAGGAGCAAACGCCGACGCGACACACGGAGCCGGCGCGCACCGGTGCACGGCCTGCGCCATGATTGCCGATTTATGCTCAATTCATCGCTCCGTTTCTTGATCTGAAGCAAGAAACGCGAGATCCGTTCCGGCGCGGACCCATTCGCGATCCGCGACGATCGCGATCGATTCGCAACGATTCCGTCATGTTGCGCACCGATACTGGCGAGAAGCGCGCAACGCCGGGCAGGTTGATTCACGCCATGACGAATGCCGCGCCGTCCGGCCTGACGTGGATCAACATCCGTCTCTCCGGAGCCCGCAATAATCGACCTGTCAGTACACCGCATCGAAATTCAGCACGTAAAAGATGCAGATCGAATCCGCCTTTGCAACGGCGATTCGACTTCTTCAAATGACCAGGGTCTGCCGAAAAGACCGGAAACGAGATCCCCATGAGCCATTTCCTTGACCGGCTGCGCTACTTCACGACCACAAGACCTCAGTACTCCGATGGACACGGCGTCGTCACCGACGAGGACCGGAAATGGGAGGACGGCTATCGAAAACGCTGGCAGCACGACAAGATCGTCCGGTCGACCCATGGCGTGAACTGCACGGGCTCGTGCTCGTGGAAGGTCTACGTGAAGGGCGGCATCGTCACGTGGGAGACCCAGCAGACCGACTATCCGCGCACGCGCGCCGACATGCCGAACCATGAGCCGCGCGGCTGCTCGCGCGGCGCGTCGTACTCGTGGTACCTGTACAGCGCGAACCGTCTCAAGTATCCGCTCGTGCGCAGCGCGCTCGTGAAGCTGTGGCGCGAGCGCCGCAAGACGCTCGGCCCCGTCGACGCATGGCGCGCGATCGTCGAGGACGACGACGCGCGGCGTTCGTACCAGAGCCGGCGCGGGCTCGGCGGGTTCGTGCGCGCGAGCTGGGACGAAGTGAACGAGATCGTCGCCGCCGCAAACGTTTACACGGTGAAGCGGCACGGCCCCGACCGCGTGGTCGGCTTCTCGCCGATTCCGGCGATGTCGATGGTGTCGTACGCGGCCGGCTCGCGCTACCTGTCGCTGATCGGCGGTGTGTGCCTCAGCTTCTACGACTGGTATTGCGACCTGCCGCCGGCGTCGCCGCAGACCTGGGGCGAGCAGACCGACGTGCCCGAATCGGCCGACTGGTACAACTCGACATTCATCATGATGTGGGGCTCCAACGTCCCGCAGACGCGTACCCCGGACGCGCACTTCCTCGTCGAGGCGCGCTATCGCGGCACGAAGGTCGTGTCGGTGTTCCCCGATTACTCGGAAGGCGCGAAGTTCGGCGATTTGTGGCTGCATCCGAAGCAGGGCACCGACGCGGCGCTCGCGCTCGCGATGGGGCACGTGATTCTCAAGGAGTTTCATTTAGCCGGGAAAAGCGACTACTTCGTCGATTACTGCAAGCGCTACACGGACATGCCGTGCCTCGTGCGGCTCGTGCCGCACGGCGACGGCTACGTGCCCGAGCGGCTCGTGCGCGCATCCGACTTCGACGATGCGCTCGGCGAGGCCGCGCTGCCGGAATGGAAGAGCGTGATGATCGACGACGCGACCGGCGAATTCGTCGTGCCGGTCGGCTCGGTCGGGTTCCGCTGGGGGCAGCAAAACGAAGCCGACAAGGGCAAGTGGAACCTGCGCGCCGAGACGTCGAAGGGCGCGGCGCTCGCGCCGCGGCTGTCGTGCACGGCCGCGCACGACGAAGTCGTCGACGTGCTGTTCCCGTATTTCGGCAACCAGCCGCACGCGCACTTCAACCACACGCCGCACCAGTCGGAACTGTCGCGCCGGATCGGCGTGCGCCGCGTCGCGACGCGCGACGGCGAGATGCTGGTCGCGACCGTCTACGACCTGTTCGTCGCGAACTACGGGCTCGACCAGGGCCTGGGCGGGCGCGACGTCGCGACGAGCTACGACGACGACCTGCCGTACACGCCCGCGTGGCAGGAAGCGATCACCGGCGTGAAGCGCGCCGACGTGATCTCGGTCGCGCGGCAGTTCGCGGAGAACGCGCACAAGACGCAGGGCAAGTCGATGGTGATCATCGGCGCGGGGATCAACCACTGGTTCCACATGGACATGTCGTACCGCGCGATCATCAACATGCTGATCATGTGCGGCTGCGTCGGTAAGCCGGGCGGCGGCTGGTCGCACTACGTCGGGCAGGAGAAGCTGCGCCCGCAGACGGGCTGGACGGCGCTCGCGTTCGCGCTCGACTGGAACCGCCCGCCGCGCCAGATGAACGCGACGTCGTTCTTCTACGCGCACACGGACCAGTGGCGCTACGACACGATGGACCCGTCCGCGCTGCTGTCGCCGCTCGCGGACAAGACGCAGTTCCACGGTTCGCCGATCGACTACAACGTGCGCGCGGAGCGGATGGGCTGGCTGCCGTCCGCGCCGCAGCTCGGCACGAACCCGCTGCAGGTCGGCGCGCAGCTCGCCGACCCGGCGCGCGCGGGCGCAGATGTCGCGCAGCAGCTGAAGGCGGGCACGCTGAAGATGGCGTGCGAGGACCCCGACGCACCCGAGAGCTTCCCGCGCAACCTGTTCGTGTGGCGCTCGAACCTGCTCGGCTCGTCCGGCAAGGGGCATGAATATTTCCTGAAGCACCTGCTCGGCACGACGCACGGCGTGCAGGGCGAGGATCTCGGCGCGACGGGCGGGGCGCGTCCGGAAGAAGTCACGTGGCGCGACGACGCGCCGCGCGGCAAGCTCGACCTGCTCGTCACGCTCGACTTCCGGATGTCGACGACCTGCATGTACTCGGACGTCGTGCTGCCGACCGCGACGTGGTACGAGAAGGACGACATGAACACGTCCGATATGCATCCGTTCATCCATCCGCTATCGGCGGCGGTCGATCCGGCATGGCAGTCGAAGAGCGACTGGGAGATCTTCAAGGGGATCGCGAAGCGCTTCTCGGAACTGTGCGACGGGCAGCTCGGCGTCGAGCGCGACGTCGTGCTCGCGCCGATCGCGCACGACACGCCGGCCGAGCTCGCGCAGCCGTTCGACGTGCGCGACTGGAAGCGCGGCGAGTGCGAGCCGGTGCCGGGCCGCACGATGCCGGCGGTGACGGTGGTCGAGCGCGACTATCCGAACACCTACCGGCGCTTCACGTCGCTGGGGCCGTTGATGGACAAGCTCGGCAACGGCGGCAAGGGGATCGGCTGGGATACGAAGGACGAGGTGAAGTTGCTCGGCGAGCTGAACTATCGCGTGAGCGAAGATGGGGCGACGCAGGGCCGCCCGCGCATCGACACGGCGCTCGACGCGGCCGAGGTGATCCTGTCGCTCGCGCCGGAGACCAACGGCGAAGTCGCGGTGAAGGCGTGGCGCGCGCTGTCGGGCATCACGGGCATCGACCACACGCACCTGGCCGCCGCGCGCGCGGACGAGAAGATCCGCTTCCGCGACATCCAGGCGCAGCCGCGCAAGATCATCTCGTCGCCGACCTGGAGCGGGATCGAATCGGAGCACGTGTCGTACAACGCGGGCTACGTGAACGTGCATGAGCTGGTGCCGTGGCGCACGCTGTCGGGCCGCCAGCAGCTCTACCAGGACCACCCGTGGATGCGCGCGTTCGGCGAATCGCTGTGCGTGTACAAGCCGCCGATCGATACGGGCAGCTACGCGCACATGCTCGGCAAGCGCTCGAACGGCAACCCGGAGCGCGTGCTCAACTTCCTCACGCCGCACCAGAAGTGGGGGATACACAGCACGTACACGGACAACCTGCTGATGCTGACGCTGTCGCGCGGCGGGCCGATCGTGTGGATGTCGGAGGATGACGCGAAGGCGATCGGCATCGCCGATAACGACTGGATCGAATGCTTTAACTCGAACGGCGCGCTGTGCGCACGGGCGGTCGTGAGCCAGCGGATTCCGGCCGGGATGGTGATGATGTATCACGCGCAGGAGAAGATCGTGAACACGCCGGGCTCGGAGATCACCGGCACGCGCGGCGGCATTCACAACTCGGTGACGCGCGTCGCGCTCAAGCCGACGCACATGATCGGCGGCTACGCGCAGCTGTCGTACGGCTTCAATTACTACGGGACGGTCGGCTCGAATCGCGACGAGTTCCTGATCGTGCGGAAGATGAACAGGATCGACTGGCTCGACGGCGAAGCCGACGGAGCCGCAACACCGAGCGTTCGCGCGGGAGAAACGTCATGAAGGTACGCGCACAGATCGCGATGGTGCTGAACCTCGACAAGTGCATCGGCTGCCATACCTGCTCGGTGACCTGCAAGAACGTGTGGACGAGCCGCGACGGGATGGAATACGCGTGGTTCAACAACGTCGAGACGAAGCCGGGCATCGGCTATCCGAAGGACTGGGAGAACCAGGCGCGCTGGCGCGGCGGCTGGAAGCGGCGCGCGGACGGCAAGATCGAGCCGCGGCTCGGCAGCAAGTGGCGGCTGCTCGCGCAGATCTTCGCGAACCCGCACCTGCCGGAGATCGACGACTACTACGAGCCGTTCACGTTCGACTACGCGCACCTGCAGGAAGCGGGCGACGCGCGCGCGATGCCGGTTGCGCGGCCGCGCTCGCTGGTGAGCGGCCAGCGGCTCGAGAAGATCGAGTGGGGCCCGAACTGGGAAGAAATCCTCGGCGGCGAATTCGAGAAGCGCGCGAAGGACGCCAACTTCGAGGCGGTGCAGAAGGAGATCTACGGGCAGTTCGAGAACACCTTCATGATGTACCTGCCGCGCCTGTGCGAGCACTGCCTGAACCCGGCGTGCGTCGCGTCGTGCCCGTCCGGCTCGATCTACAAGCGCGAGGAGGACGGCATCGTGCTGATCGACCAGGACAAGTGCCGCGGCTGGCGCATGTGCGTGTCCGGATGCCCGTACAAGAAGATCTACTACAACTGGCAGAGCGGCAAGGCGGAGAAGTGCATCTTCTGCTATCCGCGCATCGAGGCGGGCCAGCCGACCGTGTGCTCGGAAACCTGCGTCGGGCGCATCCGCTATCTGGGCGTGCTGCTGTACGACGCGGACCGGATCGGCGAAGCGGCGAGCGCGGAGAACGAAACCGACCTGTATGAAGCGCAACTGTCGCTGTTCCTCGACCCGAACGATCCCGCCGTGATCGCGCAGGCGGAACGCGACGGCGTGCCGGCCGCATGGCTCGACGCCGCGCGGCGCTCGCCGGCGTACAAGATGGCGATCGACTGGAAGATCGCGTTCCCGCTTCATCCCGAATACCGGACGCTGCCGATGGTCTGGTACGTGCCGCCGCTGTCGCCGATCAACGCGGCCGCGAACAGCGGCGCGCTCGGGATGAACGGCTACCTGCCGGACGTCGAGTCGCTGCGGATTCCGCTGCGCTACCTCGCGAACCTGCTGACGGCGGGCGACGAGGCGCCGGTGAAGCTTGCGCTCGAACGGCTGCTCGCGATGCGCGGCTTCATGCGCGCGCGCCACGTCGACGGCGTCGATGCGCGGGGCGTGCTGGACCAGGTCGGCCTGTCGCTCGCGCAGGTCGAGGAGATGTACCGCTATCTCGCGATCGCGAACTACGAGGACCGTTTCGTGGTCCCGACCACGCACCGCGAATACGCGGAAAACGCCTACGACCTGCGCGCGTCGTGCGGCTTCTCGTTCGGCAACGGCTGCTCGGACGGCCGCTCCGAGGCGAGCCTGTTCAGCCCGCGAAAGGGCAGGAAGACGATTCCGATCCGGGGGGCATCCTGATGAGCGCGGCAACCGATCCGACCTATGCGGCGCTGTCCGCGCTGCTCGACTATCCCGACGACGCGCTGCTCGATGCGCTGGATTCGATCGAGGCGCATCTGCGCGACCGCGCGCAGTTGCCGAAGCCGGCGCGCGCCGGGCTCGAACGGTTCTTCGCGTACCTGCGCGAGCGCGACCTGCTGACGCTGCAGGAAAACTACGTCGCGCTGTTCGATCGCGGCCGCGCGACGTCGCTGCATCTGTTCGAGCACGTGCACGGCGAATCGCGCGACCGCGGCCAGGCGATGGTCGACCTGCTGCAGATGTACGAGCGGCAAGGCCTGTACCTGCAGCCCGGCGAGCTGCCCGATCACCTGCCGGTGCTGCTCGAGTACCTGTCGCGGCTGCCCGCGCCGGACGCGCGCGGCCTGCTCGGCGAGACGGGCGAGATCCTGCGCGCGCTCGCCGCGCAGCTCGCGAAGCGCGGCAGCCACTACGGGTTCGTCGTCGGCGCGCTGCTGCCGCTCGCCGGCATTGCACCGGTCGATGCGCCGGACGAGCCGTGCGATGACGCGGCGGCCGAACGGCCCGGCGCCGCCGATTACCGCGCGCTCGACGCCGCGTATGCGGACGAGGCGGTGCGCTTCGTCGGCGCTACAACACCTGCGCCCGCCGAGGAGCCGGTGCGCTTCTACGACCAACGGCCCGCCCGCCGCGCGTAACTGCCGTGCCGCGGCGCATCCGGCCCACCAGGGGAAAGCCATGAACGACTACCTGCATCAATTCCTGTTCGGACTCTATCCGTACATCTGTCTCGCCGTGCTGCTGGTCGGCAGCCTGATCCGCTTCGACCGCGAGCAGTACACATGGAAGAGCGATTCGTCGCAGCTGCTGCGGCACGGCGCGCTGCGGCTCGGCAGCAACCTGTTCCACTGGGGCGTGCTTGTCGTCGTGCTCGGGCACTTCGGCGGCTTTCTCGCGCCGCACTGGCTCGTGTCGCCGTTCCTGTCGGCGTCGGGGCACCAGCTCGTCGCGATGATCGCGGGCGGCGCGGCCGGCGTCGCGGGGATCATCGGCCTGACGATCCTGATCGCGCGGCGGCTCGGCGACCCGCGCATCCGGCACAACAGCCGCAAGTCGGACATCCTGATCGTGCTGATGCTGTGGGTGCAGCTCGCACTCGGGCTCGGCACCGTCGTGCTGTCGACGCGCCACATGGACGGCGCGATGTTCGAGCAGCTCACCGACTACGTGAAGGGCGTCGTCACGTTCCGGCCGGACATTGCGAGCCTGCTGGTCGGCGTGCCGCTGACCTACCGGCTGCACATCCTGCTCGGCTTCACGATCTTCCTCGTGTCGCCGTTCACGCGGATGGTCCACATCTGGAGCGGGATCGCGTCGATCGCGTACCTGATCCGGCCGTATCAGCTCGTGCGCAAGCGCTGAGGGGGACGCATGAACGCCTTGATGGAAACCGTGCTGCCGCCGCTGAGCGTCAATGGCATCGCGATCGGCGACGACGCGATCGAAGCCGAGCGCGCGCATCACGGCGACGCGCCGGACCCGCTCGACGCCGCGCGGCGCGCACTCGTCGTACGCGAGCTGCTGCGCCAGCGCGCGGTCGCGCTCGCGCTGGTCGCCGACGGCGCGCCGCTCGACGATGCCGCGCTCGACGCGCTGCTCGAACGCGAGCTGACGCACCTGCCCCAGCCCGATCGTGCGGACTGCGAACGCTATTACGCGCAGCACCCGGCGCGGTTCCGGCGCAACGACATCGTCTATGCGAGCCACATCCTGTTCGCGGTGACGGACCGCGTGCCGCTCGCGCCGCTGCGCGGCCGTGCGGAAGCGGCGCTGGCGGGCGTGCTCGCGGCGCCGGAGACATTCGAGGCGGTCGCGCGCGCATCGTCGAACTGCCCGTCGGCGACGCTCGGCGGCAGCCTCGGGCAACTGCTGCGCGGCGACTCGGTGCCCGAATTCGAAGCGGCGCTGTTCGAAACGGACGCGCTCGGCGTGCTGCCGCGCCTCGTCAACACGCGCTACGGCTTTCACATCGTGCGCATCGAGCGCCGCGTGGCCGGCGACGCCGTGCCGTTCGACGAAGTCGACACGCGCATCGCCGCGTTCCTCGCGGAACGCGTGCGGCGCAACGCGATGCGGCAGTACGTGGCGATTCTCGCGGGCGGCGCGCGCGTCGAAGGCATCGCGCTCGACGGTGCGAACGGGCCGCTCGTTCAATGAAACGGAGTGTGATGAATGGCAACTCACAGTGATACCGGCGCGCTTGCGAACACGCAGGCGGTGCCGTTGCGCGCATGGTCGGTGCTCGCCGCGAGCACGCTCGCGTTCATGGTGTGCTTCGTCGTGTGGATGATGTTCGGCGTGCTCGGCGTGCAGCTGCGCACCGATCTCGGCCTGAACGGCACGGAGTTCGGGCTGCTGACGTCGACGCCGGTGCTCACCGGCGCGCTGATGCGCCTGCCGCTCGGCACCTGGACCGACCGCTTCGGCGGGCGCATCGTGATGACGGTGCTGCTCGTCGTCTGCGCGGTGCCGGTCTACATCGTCAGCTATGCGACGCAGCTCTGGCAGTTCCTCGTAATCGGCCTGTTCCTCGGCTGCGTCGGCGCGTCGTTCGCGGTCGGCACGCCGTACGTCGCGCGCTTCTTCCCGCCGCAGCGGCGCGGCCTCGCGATGGGCGTGTTCGGCGCGGGCACGTCTGGAGCTGCGGTCAACCTGTTCGTCACGCCGCTGCTGCTCTCCGCATACGGCTGGCGCTTCGTGCCGCGCGTCTATGCGGTCGCGCTGCTCGTCACGGCCGTGATCTTCTGGTTCGCGTCGGCGCCGGATCCGGGCGCGGGCAAGCGGGGCGGCTCGTGGCTCGATGCGTTCAAGGTGCTGCGCGACCCGCGCGTGTGGCGGCTGTGCCAGTACTACTCGATCACGTTCGGCGGCTTCACCGCGCTGTCGCTGTGGATTCCTCAGTACCTGAAGGCCGAATACGGGATGACGCTCGTCGCGGCGTCGGCGTTCGCCGCCGGCTTCTCGCTGCCGGGCTCGGTGCTGCGCGCGCTCGGCGGCGCGCTGTCCGACCGCTTCGGCGCGCACGCGGTCACGTGGTGGGGTTTGTGGGTCGCGTGGATCTGCCTGTTCGTGCTGTCGTATCCGGCGACCGACTTCGTGATCCACACGATCGACGGCACCGCCGCGCTGCATCTCGCGATGCCGCTCGCGGGCTTTGTCGCGATCGCGTTCGTGCTCGGCGCGGTGTTCGCGCTCGGGATGGCGTCGACCTTCAAGTACGTCGCCGACGATTTCCCGGACAACATGGGCGTCGTGACCGGCATCGTCGGGCTCGCGGGCGGCCTCGGCGGGTTCCTGCTGCCGATCCTGTTCGGCATGCTGCTCGACCTGCTGCGCGTGCGGACCACCTGCTTCATGTTCCTGTACGGGATCGTCTGGGTGTCGCTGATCCTGATCTACCTGTCGGAAGTGCGCCGCAAGCCGATCATCGCGTGACGACGCCGAGGTACTGATGGCGCGTTGATCGCGCACCGTTTTTCCCGCCCCGGCCGCGCTTCGTCGCGGCCGGGGCATTTGTGGCGCGTCACGACGCCGCCACGAATGTTCGGCTATGCTGGCTCCTTTGGCGCTTCGATCGAGAGGGGACCATGCGGCGTGTCGTGTTCAACCAGAAGGGCGGCGTAGGCAAATCGACGATCGTCTGCAATCTCGCCGCGATCAGCGCGAGCGAAGGGCTGCGCACGCTGGTGATCGATCTGGACGCGCAGGCGAACTCGACCCAGTACCTGCTCGGCGAGCGCGCCGCGGACACCGCGCCGACCGTCGCCGACTTCTTCGAAACCGCGCTGACGTTCAACTTCCGGCCGGTCGACGCAGCGTCGTACATCCATCCGACCCCGTTCGAGAACCTCGACGTGATGCCCGCGCATCCGGATCTCGATGCGCTGCACGGCAAGCTCGAATCCCGCTACAAGATCTACAAGCTGCGCGACGCGCTGAACGAGCTCGACGCGTATGACGCGGTCTACATCGACACACCGCCCGCGCTCAATTTCTACACGCGGTCCGCGCTGATCGCGGTCGAGCGCTGCCTGATCCCGTTCGACTGCGACGACTTCTCGCGCCGCGCGCTGTACACGCTGCTCGAGAACGTGAAGGAGATCCAGCAGGACCACAACGCGGGGCTCGAAGTCGAAGGGATCGTGATCAACCAGTTCCAGCCGCGCGCGAGCCTGCCGCAGCAGCTCGTCGACGAACTCGTCGGCGAAGGGCTGCCCGTGCTCGCGTCGCGGCTGTCGTCGTCGGTGAAGATCCGCGAATCACATCAGCGTGCGACCCCCGTCATTCATCTCGAACCGGGCCACAAGCTCGCGCTGGAATTCCGCGCGCTGCACCAGGAACTGGCCGGCTGACGCCGCCGCCGCGCTGCCCTGATCCCCGTCATTCCGCGTCCGCGCACTCGTGCGCGGCGCCCGCTCTCGCCATTTCTCGTTGCAGGGGCAAGGCGTCCCGCCTTATTCCGGTTTTTGGAAAATAATCGTGAAAACGATTTTGATGGAAATCAGAAAAAACGATTTCATCGTGCGGGATTCATCTGTAAAAGATCGGTGTATGAGCGCGCACTAATTTACATTCGTCATAATAATTAGAGCGTAAATCTTGCTCGATAGTTTTGCGAAAAATGTGTAAAAAAGTGAAAATCGTTTTCAGGCGGGCGTTTGCGACATGTCCCTGAAATAAATTGCCGCCCGACCCGATTGGCGGGGCTGTTTACGAATCAGGGTTTGTCCGTAGTATTGATGCCATTCGATTGACAATTAATCGTCGTAGAGTGGACACTCTAAACTTCGCGCAATCAATGTATGATGTGCGATAAATAAGAAACCGAACGAAATGTTCGGTATTTGTCCTTCTTACATAAACTCTCGCATTGTAAACAGGAGCGTGCCCGATGTCCTTTTTTGCCCCCGAGAAGCTTATTGCCGATTATCAATCCGGCGTCGCTGCCTGGTTTGCCGTCGCTCATCCGGCGCTGCGCGGTTACGAGGCCGTGGTCGACCTCAACCTGCAGGCGACCAAGGCCGCGCTGACGGAATACGAAGACAGCCTGAAGGGCGCCTTCAGCGGCACCAGCCCGGCCGACTTCATCACGCATCAACTGGGCGCGTCGCAGCAGACGGTCACCAAGGCGGCGTCGTATGGCCGTCATCTGCTCGACATCGCGACGGCGACCCAGGCCGAGTGGGCGAAGGTTGCGCAAGCGCAGTACGAGCAGAACGACAAGCGCCTGAAGGACGCGATCAGCGAGCTGACGAAGCACGCGCCGGCCGGTACGGCGCCGGTGGTGGCCGCCTTCAGCTCGGCGCTGTCGGCGGCCAGCGCGGCGGCGGAATCGGTGCGCGCGGCGACGGGCCAGGTGATCGAGGCGGCGCAGAACGGCCTCGACGCCGTCGGCGCATCCGCGCGCAACGGCAAGCCGGCGGCGGGCGGCGCACGCAAGGACGCGGGCGCGCGCGAAACGGCGGCCTGAGTTCGCGTCGCGCGCTCGCGCGACGCATCGATGACGCGACCCGCTGCCGGACGCCGCGTGTGCCACGCGGAGCCTGACGGCGAGGTTCGCCGGCCGCCGTGCCGCGTAGCGGCCGCCGGCCCGTGCAAGGTGCCGCGCCGACGCCCGGTGCGGATCTTGCGGCAACCGATGCCGGTCCGGCGCACGCCGGCGGCACAACAGCAATGTGACTCTGATGCAGGAATCGAACATGACGGATGTGGTGATCGTATCGGCCGCGCGAACCGCGGTCGGCAAATTCGGCGGCACGCTCGCGAAGATCGCGGCGCCGGAGCTGGGCGCGACGGTGATCCGCGCGGTGCTGGAGCGCGCCGGCGTGAAGCCGGAGCAGGTGAGCGAAGTGATCCTGGGCCAGGTGCTGGCGGCCGGCTCGGGCCAGAACCCGGCGCGCCAGTCGCTGATCAAGGCCGGGCTGCCGAGCGCGGTGCCGGGGATGACGATCAACAAGGTGTGCGGGTCGGGCCTGAAGGCGGTGATGCTGGCGGCGAACGCGATCATTGCCGGCGAGGCGGACATCGTGATCGCGGGCGGGCAGGAGAACATGAGCGCGGCGCCGCACGTGCTGCCGGGCTCGCGCGACGGGTTCCGGATGGGCGACGCGAAGCTGGTCGACACGATGATCGTAGACGGGCTGTGGGACGTGTACAACCAGTACCACATGGGAATCACGGCGGAGAACGTCGCGAAGGAATACGGGATCACGCGCGAGGAGCAGGACGCATTTGCGGCGCTGTCGCAGAACAAGGCGGAAGCGGCGCAGAAGGCGGGCCGCTTTAACGACGAGATCGTGCCGGTGGCGATCCCGCAGAAGAAGGGTGAGCCGCTGCAGTTCGCGACCGACGAGTTCGTGCGTCACGGCGTGACGGCGGACGCGCTGGCGGGGCTGAAGCCGGCGTTCGCGAAGGACGGCACGGTGACGGCGGCGAACGCGTCGGGGCTCAACGACGGCGCGGCGGCGGTGCTGGTGATGTCGGCGCAGAAGGCGGCGGCGCTGGGTCTCACGCCGCTGGCGCGGATCAAGGCGTACGCGAACGCGGGCGTGGACCCGAGCGTGATGGGGATGGGCCCGGTGCCGGCGTCGCGGCGGTGCCTGGAGCGCGCGGGCTGGACGCCGGGCGACCTGGACCTGATGGAGATCAACGAGGCGTTCGCGGCGCAGGCGCTGGCGGTGCACAAGCAGATGGGCTGGGACACGTCGAAGGTGAACGTGAACGGCGGGGCGATCGCGATCGGTCATCCGATCGGGGCGTCGGGCTGCCGGATCCTGGTGACGCTGCTGCACGAGATGGTCAAGCGCGACGCGAAGCGCGGGCTGGCGTCGCTGTGCATCGGCGGCGGGATGGGCGTCGCGCTCGCGGTCGAGCGCGGTTGAGCGGTTTGTGAAGATACGGCGCCGTCGCGGTGCAGGCCTGCACCACGGCGGCGCGTGACGGCTTGCGCGCCGGACAGGCAGTTCACAAAGAGACGCGCGATTCGACGATGCGCATCGCGCATCGCAGCGGTGTGGGCGGCAACCAGTGCCAGGTCGCCGCGCCACATCAACGATTACTCTTCTTGTCGGTACTCTTAATAGGATGACTAAGCGAATTGCAGTTGTGACAGGTGGAATGGGCGGTCTCGGCGAGGCAATCAGCATCCGGTTGCACGACGCGGGCTACCGGGTTGTCGTCACGTATTCGCCGAACAACAATGGCGTCGACCGCTGGTTGACCGAAATGCACGCCGCGGGCCGCGAATTCCACGCGTATCCGGTGGACGTGGCCGATCACGACTCGTGCCAGCAATGCGTGGCGAAGATCGTGCAGGACGTCGGGCCGATCGACGTGCTGGTGAACAACGCGGGCATCACGCGCGACATGACGTTCCGCAAGCTCGACAAGGTCAACTGGGACGCGGTGATCCGCACCAACCTCGATTCCGTGTTCAACATGACCAAGCCGGTGTGCGAAGGGATGGTCGAGCGCGGCTGGGGGCGGATCGTCAACATCTCGTCGGTCAACGGCTCGAAGGGTTCGGTCGGCCAGACCAACTACGCGGCCGCGAAGGCCGGCATGCACGGCTTCACGAAATCGCTCGCGCTGGAAGTCGCGCGCAAGGGCGTGACGGTGAACACCGTGTCGCCCGGCTATCTCGCGACGAAGATGGTGACGGCGATTCCGCAGGACGTCCTCGACAGCAAGATCCTGCCGCAGATTCCGGCCGGCCGGCTCGGCAAGCCGGACGAGGTCGCGGGGCTCGTCGCGTACCTGTGCTCCGAGGAGGCGGGCTTCGTGACCGGCTCCAACATCGCGATCAACGGCGGGCAGCACATGCATTGACGCGCGGCGGCCCGGGCTGCGCGGTCGCGCGCCCGGGCCGTGCTCCAGCGGTATCCCGCGCCGGGGCAGCACGCGGGTGCGATGACGATGACGGACACGGGCCCGTTCCCACGCGTCCGGCGGGCCGCTCGCCGTCGTCCGCCCGACGCGTCGCCGCGGCTTCACATTCCGGAGCAGGCATGGGTGACACTTCGATGGGGCTCGCGATCGGCGGGGCGGCGCTCGCCGTCGCGCTGACGGCGACGATCGTTCACTACTGGCTCGAGCGGCGCCGCGCGCGCTTGCTGCGCGAATTCGACCACCGCGACTGCTGGCGCGCGGCATACGGCAAAGCGGCCATGCGCGGCGGCGTCAGGGCGAAGCGCCGGGCAGGCTGAGCGGATGCGTGGCGGCGCAGCCATGCGCTGCGCCGCCGCGGACTGCGTTCAGTCGCTGCCGTCCTTGTGGAACACCCGCTTCGTCGTGCGCTTGGTCGCGTCCCAGCCTTCGCGCGACGCGTGCTTGGTCGCGTCCCAGCCCTCGCGCGATGCATGCGCGACGCCGTGGCCGACCGCCTTCGCGGCGCTCGCGGTCGCATGGCCGAAGCTGCGCGCGGCCTCGCCGGTCTTGTGCGCGGCTTCCTTCGAATCGCGCTTGATGTCCTGCTTCACCTCGGACAGGTCCGCGTGCGCGGCCGGGCAAACCGACGCGAACACGAGTGCGGCAAAAATGAACTGACGACCTTTCACAACCTGATTCCTCCCGACGTTGTCATCGAAATTGCGCGCCGCCGCCAGGCGGGCGAAGCGCGCCGGCCGCGGATGCATCGAGCATCACCGCGGCGCGGCCGCTCAGCAGCACGCGCTCGCCGCAGCGAAGCGTGAAACCGTACAGCACCGTGACGTCGTCGCCGCCGACGCGCTCGGCTTCGACGGTCAGCGGCGCGTCGCAGGTGTCGAGGCGCTCGACGAACGCGTCGACGCCGCGCACGCTTGCCAGAAAGCCGGCGCGCGGCCGCTCGCGCGGCGCGCCGACGAGCGCGCCGTGCACGGCCATCGCCTGCGCCGCGTATTCGATCCCGCAGACCGACGCGAGCCGACCGTGCGCGCGCAGCGGGTTGCGCGGATCGCGGTGGCTCGTCGCCGTGCAGCGGATTCGCGCGTCGTCCCAGAAGTCGACCGTGTCGAGCAGGCACATCGCGCCGTCGTGCGGAATGTGCGCGGCGATCCACGCGCGATCGCGCGTCGTGCCGGCGGCCGTCATCGCGCAGGCTCCGCGAAGCCATCCGGCATCGCGACGTCGACCTGCACGCGCCGATCCGCCAGATAGTCGAGCACGACGCGCGCGGCGCGCCGCGCGGCGAGCGCATCGAGCAGCGGCAGCGCGCGCGCGGCGGGATTGCCGACGCGCAACGCTTCGAGCGCGGGCGACGCGAGCGCCGTCGCGGGCGCATCGGTGAGCTGCACGTCGATGCGCGCGAGCGTGGCCGCGCCGGCCTCGGGCGCGAGCACGAGCGCGACGCCGAACGCATCGACGATCGGGCGCACCGCGCGCAGCGGCTCCGGATAGTCGGTGTCGTACGCGATCAGCAGGCACGGCACGCGATCGACCGCAACCTGGCAGACGCTTTCGAGCAGGCCGGCGGCGAAGCTGCCGTCGTGCGCGCACAGCACGTTCGACGCGGCCGTCGAGCCCGTCGCGATGCTCCAGTAACCGGCCGGCGCGTTGTGCACGGAGTTGTGGAAGCGCGTGGGCGACAGCAGCCGGTCGTCGCCCGCGAGCGTTTCGCAGATCACGTGGCAGTTCTGGCCGTCGCCGCCGGACGCGCTGAACACGGTCGCGAGCGTCGCGGCGTCGCGTCCGCTGGCGGCAACCGCTTCGCGGCCGACCGCGAGCGCGACCCGCACGACGGGGCCGGTGCGCCGCCGCTCGGCGCTCGGCAGGCCGGCCGGCGGCGGCAGCGCGGTGCGCGCGCTCGCATAGGCCGCGCGGCCGGCGAGCACGTCGGCGGCGTGCGGCCAGTCGTTCAATCCCGGCCCGATGAGGCCGATGCTCTCGATGTAGGCGCTGAGTGTCATGTCGGTTGCCGGCGGCGCGCGTAGTCGGCGCGGCCGAGGATCAGGCTGCAGTTGGTGCCGCCGAAGCCGAACGCATTGCTGAGCACGGCGCGCACGCGCGCGTCGCGGCTCGCGAGCACGTAGTCGGTGGCGAGCGCCGGGTCGGGGTGCGTCGTGTTGACGCCGGCCGGCACGAACTGGCCGCGCAGCGCGACGGCGGCGACGACCGCTTCGAGCGCGCCGGCTGCGCCGAGCGTGTGGCCGGTCGCGCCCTTGGTCGAGCTGCACGGCGTCTGCGCGAACAGCGCGCCGACCGCGCGGCTTTCCGCGGCGTCGTTGCTCGGCGTCGCGGTGCCGTGCAGGTTGATGTAGTCGATGTCGGCCGCGCCGAGGCCGGCCGACGCCAGCGCCTGCTCGATCGCGGCGCGCGCGCCGAGCCCGTCCGGATGCGGCGACGACATGTGATGCGCGTCGCTCGACTCGCCGATGCCGAGCAGCAGGATCGCGTCGTCGTCGAGCGTATCGGGCGACGCGGGCACGCGCTCGACGAGCGCGAACGCGGCGGCCTCGCCGATCGAGATCCCGTCGCGCGCGACGTCGAACGGCCGGCACGGCCGGCGCGACAGCAGTTCGAGCGAATTGAAGCCGTACAGCGTCGTGAGGCACAGCGAATCGACGCCGCCGACGACCGCCGCATCGATCAGGCCCGCGGCGAGCATGCGGCGCGCGGAGCCGAACACCTTCGCGCCCGACGAGCACGCGGACGACACCGCCAGCGCCGGGCCGCGCAGCGCGAAGTACGCGCGCACGAACGCGGCGGGCGAATACGGGTTGTGGGTCTGCGCATAGTGGAAGCCGGCCGGCAGCGCGCCGCTTTGCGGGTCGCGGCGCCGGTACGCGTGCTCGGTCTCGAGGATGCCGGCCGTGCTGGTGCCGACGAACACGCCGACACGTTCCGCGCCGTAGCGCGCCACGGCGGCCGCGACGCGTTCGGCGAAGCCGTCCTGGGTGAGGCCGAGCTGCGCGAGACGGTTGTTGCGGCATTCGAAGTCGCTCAGGTCGGCGCGCACCGGCTGCGCGTCGACGCCGTCCACCGCGCCGATCCACGTGTCGAGGTGCGCGCGCTCGAAGTCGCATCGCGCGAGTCCGCCGCGCGCGCCGCGCAGCGCGGCGACGGTCGCGTCGAGTCCGCGCCCGATGCAGCTGGTGGCCGTGAAATGCGAAAGCAGGAGAGGGTTCACGAGGGTCGAATCCGGTTGCCGGACCGGGCGCCGCGGTGCGGGATGAGGCCGCGCGGCGCGCCGATAGCCATTGAATTTTATCAAACAGGTGCTGTCTGGCCGGCCGCTGCGGGCGGTTCCGGCTCGAGCGCGGCGCGCAGCGTCGTCCAGCGCAATTGCGCGTCGGCGGCCGCGCGCAGCACGGCCGGCAGCACGTCGAGCACGACCGGTTCGCCGCGCGCGTCGCGCGCCGCATGGCCGTCGTGCACGAGCAGGATGTCGCGCGGCGCGAGCCTGTGCAGCAGGCGGCGCGTGACCACGCCGGCATCGCGCTCGCGTGTGTCGAAGCCGCGCCGCGTCCAGCTCGCGAGCTGCAGGCCGAGCTCGCACAGCACCGGCTCGAGGAACGGGTTGCGCAGGCCTGCGGGCGCGCGGAAGAACAGCGGGCGCGTGCCGCTGAGCTCGGTCAGCGTGCGCTGCGCGGCCTCGATCTCGCGCCGCAGCGCGCGCGGGCCCGACAGCGAGAACGTGTGCCGGTGCCGCTGGCTGTGATTCTCGACCGCATGGCCGCGCGCGACGATCGCTTCGATCCACCGCGGATGCCGGCGCGCGAGCTCGCCGATGCAGAAGAACGTCGCCTGCGCGTCGTAGCGGTCGAGCAGGTCGAGCACGCGCGGCGTGATGTCCGGGTCGGGGCCGTCGTCGATCGTCAGCGCGATCCGTTGGCCGGCGCTGTCCGGCAGGCGCGTCCAGTTCGGGCCGAGCAGCGCGCTCTTCGGCCACAGGCCCGCCGCCGTCAGCACGAGGTGCGACGCGACCACGCCGCCGGCCGCCCACGGCCAGCTCGCCGGCTGCGCGACGACGGCCGCGGCCGCGCCCGCGTGCAGCGCGGCCGCGCCCGCGACGAGCGGCGTCGGCTTCCAGCGGCGCGCGTCGCCGGGGCGCGGCACGGATGACGGTGTGGATGACGGCGCATTCATGTGAGGCCTCCCTGCAGAGGTGCGGCGGCCGGCGGCGCCAGGATCGCGGCGAACGCGAGCGCGAGCATCGCGCCCGGGCCGACGGTCAGGCCGAAGGTTTCGAGCAGCGGCACGTGCGACAACGCGAGCAGCCCGAAGCCGGCGACCGTCGCGAGATTGGCGACCAGCAGCGACACGAGCGTGTGGGGCGTGACGGGTTGCGCATCGCCGCGCTTGCAGAAGAACAGCGCGTAGTTCGAGCCGACCGCGACGATCAGCAGCATGCCGATCAGGTGCAGGATCGTCAGCGGCACGCCCGCGACCGCGAAGCCCGCGGCCACGACCAGCACGGCCGCGACGAGCGGCGCGAGCGCGCGCACGACGCGCCGCGGCGAGCGCAGGGCGATCAGCAGCAGCACCGCGATGGCCGCGAAGCCCGCGAGCGACAGGCGGATGTCCTCGCGCACGTAGTCCACGTAGAGGCGGTCGGCCTCGGCCTTCATGTCGATGAACAGCGCGCCGGGCACGCCGGCGCGCGCGACGGCCGCGCGGATCGGCGCCGAGTCGAGGCTCGGCGCGGCTTGCGCCGCGTGCGCCGCGCGTGCGGCGTCCGGCGCGCGCAGCGGCAGCATCGCGCTCCAGCGGCCCGCGCGCTCGGTCAGCAGCGCATCGACCGCGAGCGCCATCGACGTGCCGCGCAGGTCCGCGCGCGTCAGGAGCGGCGCGTGGCGCGCGGCGTCGATGTCGGCGACGAACGGCGCGAACAGGTCCGGCCTGACGGTGATCGGCTGGTGCGCGACGGCTGCGCGCAGCCGCGCGGCGAGCGTGCCGGCGTCCGGCAGGCTTGCCTGCCGCGCGCGTTGCGCGGCGTCGCTCGGCAAGTAGCGCGCGGGGTTCTCGAAGCCGGCGAGCGCGCCGCGCTCGACGAGCGGCTGCAGTTGCGCGGCGACGCGCTCCGCGCCTTCGAGCGCGGCCTGTTCGCCGGCTGCGGGAATCACGACCAGATAGCGGACGTCGGGCGCGCCGACGTCGGCGCGCAGGCGTGCGTCGAGCGCCTGCGCGCGCTCGGGCACCGGGCTCAGCGCGGCGAGCTCGCGGCTCCACATGCCGTCGCGATGCAGCGCGAGCGCCACGCACGCGGCGAGCACCAGCGCGGCCAGCGGCCAGCGCAGGCGTGGCGCGGCGGCGACCGCGCGCGCGAGCGCCGCGCCGACGCGCGACACGTCGCGGATCGCGACATGCTCGCCGCGCAGCGGCGGCAGCACGAAGCGCGTGACGAGCGCGGCGGCCGTCAGGCCCGCGATCGAATACAGCCCGAGCTGCACGAGGCCGGGGAAGCCCGAGAACAGCATCGACGCGAAGCCGCAGACGGAGGTCAGCACGCCGAGCCGGATCGTCGGCCAGTACGCGGCGAGCCACGCGCGCGTCGCGTCGGCCGCGCGCGCCGCGGGGCGCGGGCCGGCCTGCGCCGACTGCACGAACAGGTAGATCGAGTAGTCGACCGCCTCGCCGATCAGCGTGGTGCCGAAGCCGAGCGTCAGCCCGTGGACCGTGCCGAACGCGACGCTGACCGCCGCGAGCCCGGCCACGATGCCCGACAGCACCGGCAGCAGCCCGAGCGCGAGCGTGCGCGGCGAGCGGTACAGCGTCAGCAGCAGCGCGACGATCAGCAGCACGCTCAGCGTCGACAGGCGCTCGACGTCGCGCCTGATCGTGTCGCGCGTGTCGACCGAGAACACGCCGGGGCCGGTCATCGCGAGCGTGCAGGACGACGCGCCCGGCGCCGCCTGCCGCGCCGCGTCGAACGCGCGGCGCACGGCGTCGATCGCGCGCGCCTGCGCATCGGTGTCGGAGCCGGCGGCGGCCGTCTGCACGACGAGCACCGCGCGCGCGCCGTCGCGCGACGCCCACACGCCGTTGCGCACCGCCGGCAGCGCGCCGCTGTCGAGCTGGCCGACGAGCGCGGCGACTTCGCCGGTCGGGTCGTGCGGCAGCAGCGCCTTCGCGACGAGGCCGGCCGACGAGCTCAGCAGGTCGAGGCTGTCGCCGAGCGCCTGGTGCAGGCCGTCGGCGGTGAAGCGCCGCGGCGTCACGGCCGGGCTCAGCAGGTAGCGATGCGCGACGATGAACTGCTGGTCGCGCGCGTCGTTGACCGGCTCGCCGTTGTTGACCGCCGCGAACTGCGGATCGTCGCGTAGCGTCGCGGCCATGCGCCGCGACAGCGCCGCGCGCGCGGCGGCGGTGTCGCCGTCGATCGCGACGAGGATCAGCCGCGACACGAGGCCGTCGCGCAGCTGGTCGACGAGCACGCGCTGCCCGGCGCTCGGCGAGCGCGGCAGGAACGCGGACAGGTCGGCGGTGAAGCTCGCGTGGCCGATCGCGAAAGCGCAGGCGAGCAGGCCCAGCAGCCACGCGAGCACCGCGCGCTGCCGCAGCGCGCGCAGGCCTCGGGCGACGGGAGCGTGGCGGGCGCGATCGTCCATCAGTTCGCCGGAACGGGTTGCAGGCGCATCAGCGAGCGGTCGCCGTCGGCCTGCCGGATCGCGACGCTGCGCAATACGTCGCGCGTGCCGTCGAGCGTGATCGTGCTGACGACCTTCAGCATCCGCGAGTCGAGCGGCGTGAGGGTCAGCGTCCAGTCGTCGCCGCGCCCCGACAGCGCGACCTTGTACACCCGCTCGAGCGCGAAGCGGTTGCCGGAGAGCGTCGCGCGAATGCTGTCGATGAACGCGCCGAGCTCCGGATAGCGGTCGAGCGCGAGCGTGTATTTGCGGTTGTTGCGCTCGACGGTCAGCATGTCGCCGTCGACCACGAGGTGTTCGGGCTTCGGGCTCAGCGTGTGCTTCTCGAGATGATCGGGCGCGACGAACACGAGCTCGCCGGACGACTCGACCGGCTGCGCGGCGATCGACAGGTTTTTCGTCTCGGTGAACGTCGCGCGGCCGGACTTGTGCTGCGCGAGCGTCGACATCAGCCGGTCGAGGCTCCACGGCGCGCCGGCGTCCGCCGCGCGCGCGGGCGCGGCCAGCGCGACGGCGGCAGCGAGGCTGGCAACGGCGGCGGTGAACGGGAAGCGGCGGAATGCGGCCATGCGTCAGGAATCCCTTGTGGCGGACAGGCCGGCGGCGCGCACCGGCGCGTCGTCGCGATGCGCGGCGGGGGCGTCGCCGTCCTGCCAGAAGTCGAAGAAGTTGAACCAGTTGTACGGCGCGGTGCGGCAGTACTGGTCGAGCAGCGCGACGTAGCGCGCGAGCGCCGCGTCGACGGCGGCCGCGCGCGCGTCGCGGCGCACGCCGGAGAAATCGGCGAGCGGCTCGAAGTGGACGTCGTAGCGGTTGCCGTCGCGATAGAGGCCGGTCATGAAGATCACCGGGCGCCCGAGCATCGCGGCCATGTACAGCGGCCCGAGCGGGAACGCGGCCGGCGCGCCGAGCAGGTCGAGCCGCCGGGTCGACGCGGCGGCGTCGTCGCGCAGCGTGCGGTCGGCGAGCATGCCGACCATGCAGTTCGCGTCGAGGCGCTCGCGCACCTTCAGCATCGAATCGACCTGCCCGAGCGGAATCACGTCCGGCTTCGCGGCGGGATTCACGGCGGCCAGCGTCGCGTTGATCTTGCGCGCGTTTTCCTCATACATCGTGACGGCGACGCGCAGGTCCGGCTGCGTGCGGCCAAGCGCGCGCACGACCTCGAAGCTGCCGAGGTGCGCGCCGATCAGGAACGCGCCGCGTCCGCCCGCGAGCGCGGCGACGACGTGCGCCTCGCCGTGCAGGCGGACGTCGAACAGGTCGAAGCGCCCGTTCATCAGGTACACGCGGTCGTGGATCGTCGAAGCGAACGTGAACACGTGCCGGTACACGTCGCGCCAGCGCGCGGGCCGGCCGAGCGCGCGGCGCAGGTAGCCGCGCGACGCCGCGCACGCGCACGGCGAGAACAGCACGAAGTAGGTCGCGACGAGATGCAGCACGACGCGCGCGGCGCGCCGCCCGAACCGCAGCGAGATCCACGTCATCGCGCGCAGCAGCGGCGTGTTGCTGCGCTCCTGGCGCCGGGCCCATGCGGTGCGCTTCATGCGGGCGTCGCCTCCCGCGCGGCCGGCGGCGCGGACAGCACGCCGGTCGCGATGTCGCGGCGCCCGGCGCGCACGGTGAAGCGGATCGCGCCGCTGGCCGCCGCGTCGAACGCGAGGTCGAGCGGCTCGCCGGGCGCGGCCGGGCTCAGGAATTTCGCGGAGCCGAGCCGCCACGCGTGCAGCGGGCGGTTCAGCGCCGCGCCGATCGCGGTGATCGCGTGATCGAGCAGCACGACGCCGGGCACGATCGGATGGCCGGGGAAGTGGCCGGGCAGCGCCGGATGGTCGGCGGGGATCGTGAACGCGAGCGCGTTCGCCGCGTCGGCGTCGCGATCGGGCGCGGGCGCGGGCGCGGGCGACGGCGCGGCGTGCGTATGCCGGGCGACCAGCGCCGCGAGCACGTCGCGCGGCAGCTTGCCGGTGTCGTTGCGCGGCAGCGCGTCGACGAACACGAGCGGGCGCGGCATGAACGCGGGGTCGATCCGCTCGCGCAGCGCGCGTTGCAGGCCGGCGGCCGTCAGCGTCGGCGCGACGACGAGCGCGACGAGTCGCGTGACGGGTTCGACGCCCGCCGCGCGGCCGGCGTGCGGCGCGTCGTCGGGCATGAAGAACACGCCGTCGGCGACACCGGGGATCGCATTGAGCTGATGATTCAGGTATGCGAGCGACGTGCGCTTGCCCGCGATGTTGACGAGGTCCGCCTTGCGGCCGTGCAGCAGGAAGCGGCCGTCGCCGAGCAGTTCGAGCGCGTCGCCCATCGGCACGGGCGCGTCGACGTGCGCGCCGGAGATCCACACGGTCGGCTCGCCGTCATCGTCGGCGCTTGCGCGCGCATCGACGCGGATGCCCGGAAACAGTTGCCAGGTCGCGTCCCGCGCGGTGCGGCGCGTCGCGATCTGGCCGGTCTCGGTGCTGCCGTAGATCTCGACGAGCGGCGCGTCGAGCGCGGCCTCGGCTTCGCGCGCGAGCGCGGCCGCGAGCGGCGCGGTCGCCGACAGCACGAGTGCGGCGCGCGGCAGCGCGTGCGCGGACGACAGCAGCGCGCGCAGGTGGATCGGCGACGCGACGAGCACGCGCGGCTGCGGCACCGCGTCGAGCGCCGCGCGGATGTCGAGCGGGTAGAACGGCAGGCGGTTGCTGAACGCGAACCCGCCGACCAGCGCGAGTAGCACCGTCGCTTCGAAGCCGTACATGTGCTGCGCGGGCACCGTGCCGACCAGCGTGTACGCGCGGCCGTCGAGCAGCCCGAGGCGCTCGGTCGATGCGCGCAGGCAGCCGACCAGGCTGCCCCAGGTCTTGCGGTGCGGCACCGGTGCGCCGGTCGAGCCGGACGTGAACACATAGGCCATCAACCGCGACGCATCGATCCGCGGGACGGCGAACGGCGCATCGTCCGCATCGCCCACGCCGTTCGCCGGCGCGGCGTCGGGATACGCGAAGCGCGGCAGGTCGATCGTGCAGCCGGGCGCGTCGTGCAGGCAGAACGCATCGGGCGCGAACGACGCGAGCTGGCGGACCGTTTCCGGCGTCAGCGTGGACGGCAGCAGGCTGACCTTGCCGGCGACGAGCGCCGCGCACAGGCCGACGGCGAAGCGGTAGCGATCGCGGCACACGTTGAGCACGTGGCCGCCCGCGGGCAGCGCGGCGGCCACGCGCGCGACGTCGGCGAGGAAGGCGCGCACGGTCACGCGCGCGCCGTCGCGCCATGCGATCGTCTGCTCCGGGGACGAATGGAAAACCAGCGGATAAGTCGGCATAAATCAGCGGCAATGAAAGCGGGGCCGGCGCGGCCGCCACGCGGCGCCGGCCGTGAATTCAGCGCGCATGGCTGGCGCGGGCCCCGGTCGACTGCCGGTACGCGCGCACCGCGTCGAGCATGCGCGGCCGCGGCTCGTGCGGCAGCGCGAAGCGCCGGCACGCATGCTCGGCGGCGAACATCACGGCGACGAGCGGCAGCGACAGGTAGTTCGCGAACGTCGACCACGCGACGATCGGCGCGGTCGCGAACAGCAGCGTCGACACGGCGGCGATCGCGACGAAGAACAGCGTCCACGCGACGGTGATCTGCCGCGTGTAGCGCGCGACGGCCGGCGTGAGCGCGCCGTGGATCATCGCTGCGAAGCGTGAGCAGAGCGGCGTCTGCCCGGCCGCCAGCGTGCGGCCGAACAGCAGCGCCATCGCGAGGTTGAAGCTCACGTGCTCGAGATACAGACCCCAGCCGAAATGCCGCGCGAGCGGTTCGCGCGCCATCCACAGCGCGGCGGCGGCGAGCGCCCAGGCCGGCACGAGCCACGCTCGGCGCGGCGAGCGCAGCGCCGCGCCGAGCGCGAGCAAGAGCGGCGGCACGAGCGCCATCGCGAGGCCGAAGCCATGCGCGCCCGGCGTCGCGGCAGCGTAATGCGCGCCGGCCTGGTACGCGACCACCGCGCCGACGGCGAGCGTGCCGCGCGCGATGCGCTCCGGCGTGCTCATTGCGCGGCTCCGGGCGCATGGCGCGCGCCGCCGGCGCGTGCGGCGGCAGCGCGGCAGCGGATCGGAACAGGCGCAAAAATGCGGCGAACGGGTGGGCACGGCATGGCTGGGTGCGTCGATACGGGTCGGGGGCGCGACGCGAGAGTCGGGCCGTCAATTGTCTTAGGAATGGCGGCCGGGGCAAGGGGCCGGCCGACTGTCATGGCACGCACATTTTAGGGTGCCTGACGGTGGACTTTCGGGTGGGCGGGAAGGGGTTTTGTAACCGATTGTATGGCGCCGCGCGCAGCCCGCCGCGCGGCCGATCCATTTCCATCCAAAGCGGCTCAAGCGTCCCGTGGGTTCGCGTCCCGAAATGCGGGCGGCGCGGGCCCGCACGTCTGTAACCCTTTCACCGTATACGCCCCGATACCCGTCGACTAGAATCCGCGTAACTTTTACCAAACGATCCCCAAAAACACGGGCGGGGTGGCCGGCGGACGCCGGAGGAATGGCGAGACCGCCGTTCCCGTGCGCTCCCGCTGCCGTGCGCTGCCTGTTTGCAAGCATGATGAACGCACTGGAACAAGAGCTCGCCGCGCTGATCATCGGCGAACTGAATCTCGAAGACGTGTCGCTCGACGCAGTGACCGCCGACACTCCGTTGTATGGGGAAGGATTCGGGCTCGACTCCATCGACATCCTGGAAATCGCGCTGCTGATCTCGAAGAAGTACGGCTTCGAGCTGCGCTCGGACAATCCGGATAACGAAAGGATCTTCGCGACGCTCGGCGCGCTCGCCGACTACGTCGCCGCGCATCGCGCGAAATGACGTCGCGCGCCGCTTCGGCGCGAAATCGGTGACAACGGCACGCGGCCGGATGCGAAGCAGGCGCTTCGCCGCCGCCGCGTCGATCGGAGTGAAACGCACATGGAAGGAGACGGTCGATGCGCGCGCTCGTGACGGGCGGCAGCGGCGCGCTCGGGCAGGCGATCTGCGAAGCGCTGGCGCTGGCCGGCCATGAAGTCTGGGTGCACGCGAACCGCCATCTCGCGCAGGCGGAGGCGGTCGCGCAGCGGATCGTCGCGGCAGGCGGCGCCGCGCATGCGATCGCGTTCGACGTGACCGACGCCGACGCGGTCGACGCCGCGCTCGCGCGGCTCGTCGACGACGCGCCGGTGCAGATCCTCGTCAACAACGCGGGCATCCACGCCGACGCGCCGATGGCCGGCATGTCGCGGCAGCAATGGCGCAGCGTGATCGACGTGTCGCTGAACGGCTTCTTCAACGTCACGCAGCCGCTGCTGCTGCCGATGATCCGCACGCGCTGGGGGCGGATCGTCAACATCGCGTCGGTCGCGGGCGTGACCGGCAACCGCGGGCAGGTCAACTATGCGGCCGCGAAGGCCGGGCTGATCGGCGCGACCCGGTCGCTGTCGCTCGAGCTCGCATCGCGCGGCATCACCGTGAACGCGGTCGCGCCCGGCATCATCGCGTCGCCGATGGCCGAACACGCGTTTCCCGCCGAACGCATCAAGCAGCTCGTGCCCGCGCAGCGCGCGGGCCGGCCCGACGAAGTCGCGGGCATGGTCGCGTATCTCGTGTCGGATGCGGCGGCCTACGTGACGGGGCAGGTGCTGTCGGTCAACGGCGGCCTCGCATGACGATGCCGGACGTGGAAACCCGATGCCGCGGGTCGTCGGCAGGTCATAAAATTCCGTCAGGATCCCCGTCTTCGACCTTGGCCGTGCCCATGTCCTCGCCGCGCGCTTCGTCCACCCATCTCGTGCTGATTCCGAGCTACAACCCGGGCCTCAGGGTCGATGCGACCGTGCGCAGCGCCCGCGCGCAGTGGAATCCGGTGTGGGTGGTCGTGGACGGCAGCACCGACGGCAGCGCCGAGCGCCTGCAGGCGCTGGCCGAGCGCGATCCGGGGCTGCACGTGATCGTGCTGCCGGAGAACCGCGGCAAGGGCGCGGCGGTGCTCGCGGGGCTCGACGCGGCCGCCGCGCGCGGCTTCACGCACGTGCTGACGATGGACTCCGACGGCCAGCATCCGGCCCACCTGATTCCCGCGTTCATGGCGGAGTCGCAGGCCGCGCCCGACGCGATGGTGCTCGGGATGCCGAAGTTCGACGCCGACGCGCCGCGGTTGCGCGTGCAGGGGCGGCGACTGTCGAACCTGTGGGCCGACGTCGAGACGCTGTGGGCCGGCATCGGCGATTCTCTGTACGGCTTTCGCGTGTATCCGGTCGCGCCGCTCGCGGCGATCATGCACCGGCAGATGTGGATGCGCGGCTTCGACTTCGATCCCGAAGCCGCGGTGCGGCTGTGCTGGGCCGGCGTGCGCCCGATCCGCATCGACGCGCCCGTGCGCTATTTCCGCGAGAACGAGGGCGGCGTGTCGCACTTCCATTACGGGCGCGACAACGTGCTGCTCACGTGGATGCACCTGCGGCTGATCGCGGGCTTCGTGCTGCGGCTGCCGCTGCTGGTCGCGCGCCGGCTCGCGCGGCGTCCGCACGCGCACCGCGGTTGATCCAGATCGTCTTTCCCTCCCGATCCCGCTGCCTAGAATCCAGTTACGCGCGACGCGGCGCCGCCGGCGCAGTCGCAAAATCATGGGCGAAACCGCTCGCGCGCAGGCAATTCCGACACGGTTCAATCGTAGGGGGAATAGTCATGGCGACTTACGTGGTTCTCGCAAACTTCACGGATCAGGGCATCCGCACGATCAAGAGCACGCGGCAGCGCGCGGGGCAGGTCGCGGAAATGGCCCGGACGTTCGGCTGCACCATGAAGGAGGTGTACTGGACGCTCGGCGCATTCGACATCGTCACGATCATCGAAGCGCCGGACGAGCAGAGCCTCACCGCATTCGGCTTCGCGCTCGGCTCGGCGGGCAACGTCCGCACGCAGACGCTGCGCGCATTCACGAGCACCGAGGTCGGTGAAATCATCGCGAAGATGTAGCGCAAACGCGGCCATCGTGCGCGCATGCCGGTTCCGCCGATCGGGGCACGCGGCAGTCGGCCTCAGGTCGTGCGCGCCTTCTTTTTGCTTTCTTCGTCACGCAACGTGACGCCTTCGATGCCGCACCGCGTCACGCGTTGCGTGCGTACAGTTCCGACTTGCTTTCACCCGATAACTGACTAAGGTTGAAGGACGGTCAAAGGGCCGGAAGGGGCGCCGCCCGCATCGCGCAGCCCGCATGCGTGCATTGAGCGTGCCCCCGCAACGGCGGCGCAGTTCCGCCGGCGACGCGATCCGTCGCCGAGCCGGATGCGCGCGCCTCGGCGGCATCACTTCACCGAGCCGCGCCGCATCGACGCACGCGTCGCCAGGCTTCGCACCCGCACGGAGGCGAGTCATGAGCACGGTCGCGCGCTTTCATGTCGACTACACGCAGTATCTGGGGCCCGACGGCGAGCCGGTGCGGCCGTTGCCCGAATTCGCGCAGGATCCCGAGGCGCTGCTGCCGCTCTATCGCGCGATGGTGCTGACGCGCGCGTTCGATGCGAAGGCCGTCGCGCTGCAGCGCACCGGCAAGCTCGGCACGTTCGCGTCGTCGGTCGGGCAGGAGGCGATCGGCGTCGGCGTCGCGAGCGCGATGCAGACCGACGACGTGCTGTTCCCGTCGTATCGCGACCATGCGGCGCAATTGCTGCGCGGCGTCACGATGGCGGAAAGCCTGCTGTACTGGGGCGGCGACGAGCGCGGCAGCGATTTCAAGGCGGCGCGCCATGACTTCCCGAACTGCGTGCCGATCGGCACCCAGGTGTGCCATGCGGCGGGCGCGGCCTATGCGTTCATGCTGCGCCGCGAGCCGCGCGTCGCGGTGACGATCTTCGGCGACGGCGGCACGTCGAAGGGCGACTTCTACGAAGCGATGAACATGGCCGGCGCATGGCAGGCGCCGCTCGTGCTCGTCGTCAACGACAACCAGTGGGCGATCTCGGTGCCGCGCACCCGGCAGACCGCCGCGCAGACGCTCGCGCAGAAGGCGATCGCGGCCGGCATCGAGGGCCGGCAGGCCGACGGCAACGACGTGATCGCGGTGCGGCAGGTCGTGTCGGAAGCGCTCGACAAGGCGCGCCGCGGCGGCGGCCCCACGCTCGTCGAGGCGCTCAGCTACCGGCTCGGCGATCACACGACCGCCGACGACGCGACGCGCTATCGCGACGCCGACACCGTCGCGAAGCAATGGGAGCGCGAGCCGCTGATCCGGCTGCGCACGTACCTGACGCGGATGAACGTATGGGACAAGGCGCGGGACACCGAGCTCGGCAAGGCCTGCTACGCGCAGGTCGAAGCGGCCGTGCAGGAATATCTGGCGGTCGCGCCGCCCGACACGTCCGCGATGTTCGACCACCTGTACGCGACGCTGCCGCGCGCGCTGCGCGAACAGCTCGACACGGCGCTCGCGTTCGCGCCGGCCGCGGGGAACCATCATGGCTGACCTGAACCTGGTGGAAGCGGTCAATCGCGCGCTGGCCTACGCACTCGCGAACGATCCGGCGGTGGTGCTGCTCGGCGAGGACATCGGCGTGAACGGCGGCGTGTTCCGCGCGACCGTCGACCTGCAGTCGCGCTTCGGCGCCGAGCGCGTGATCGACACGCCGCTCGCGGAATCGGGAATCGCGGGCGCCGCGATCGGCATGGCGGCGATGGGGCTGCGGCCGGTTGCCGAGATCCAGTTCACCGGGTTCATCTACCCGGCCATCGACCACATCCTCAATCACGCGGCGCGGCTGCGGCACCGCACGCGCGGCCGGCTGTCGTGCCCGCTCGTGATCCGCTCGCCGTGCGGCGGCGGGATCCACGCGCCCGAGCATCATTCCGAAAGCCCCGAGGCGCTGTTCGCGCATATCCCCGGGCTGCGCGTCGTGATGCCGTCGTCGCCGGCGCGCGCATACGGGCTGCTGCTCGCCGCGATCCGCGATCCGGACCCGGTGATCTTCCTCGAGCCGACGCGCCTGTACCGGCTGTTCCGGCAGCCGGTCGAGGACGACGGCGAGGCGCTGCCGCTCGACACCTGCTTCACGCTGCGCGACGGCACCGACGTCACGCTGGTGAGCTGGGGCGCGGCGCTGCAGGACGTGCAGGCGGCCGCCGACCGGCTCGCGCAGGACGGCGTGATGGCCGAGGTGATCGACGTCGCGACGCTCAAGCCGCTCGACGTCGACACGATCCTCGCGTCGGTCGCGAAGACGGGCCGCTGCGTGATCGTCCACGAGGCGCCGCGCACCGCGGGGCTCGGCGCGGAGGTCGCCGCGGTCATCGCCGAGCGCGGGCTGTATTCGCTGCTCGCGCCGGTGCAGCGCGTGACGGGCTACGACGTCGTCGTGCCGCTGTTCCGGCTCGAAAGCCAATATCTGCCGAGCGTCGAGCGGATCGTCGACGCGGTCCGCAAGACGCTGGAGGCGTCATAACCATGAAGATCTTCAAACTGCCTGATCTCGGCGAAGGGCTGCAGGAAGCGGAAATCGTCGAATGGCACGTGAAGGCGGGCGACGCGGTCGAGACCGACCAGCCGCTCTTGTCGGTCGAGACCGCGAAGGCGATCGTCGACATTCCGTCCCCGCAGGCGGGCCGCATCGCGAAGCTGTTCGGGCAGGCGGGCGACCTCGTGCATCTCGGCGCGCCGCTCGTCGCGTTCGAAGGCGAGGGCGACGACGCGGATGCCGGCACCGTCGTCGGCAAGGTCGAAGTGGGCGCGCAGGTCGTGCACGACGCGCCGGCGGCGCTCGGCGGCGGGATCGGCGGTGCAATCGGCGGCGCGGGCGCGATCAAGGCGATGCCCGCGGTGCGCGCGCTCGCGCGCAAGCTCGACGTCGATCTCGCGATGGTCACGCCGTCGGGCGCGGACGGCGTGATCACCGCGGCGGACGTGCAGCGGGTCGCGAAGGTGCTCGCCGAGGTCGGGCCGGCGGAAGTGCTGCGCGGCGTGCGGCGCGCGATGGCGCAGAACATGGCGCGCGCGCAGAGCGAGGTGGCCGCGGCGACGGTGATCGACGACGCCGACATCCACGCGTGGGCGCCGCGCACCGACGTGACGATCCGGCTGATCCGCGCGCTGGTCGCGGGCTGCCGCGCCGAGCCGGGGCTCAACGCGTGGTACGAGGGGCACACCGGGCGCCGGCACGTGCTCGCGAAGATCGATGTCGGCATCGCGGTCGACCTGCCCGATGGCCTGTTCGTGCCGGTGCTGCGCGACGTCGCGCAGCGCGATGCCGCCGGCCTGCGGGCCGGGCTCGACCGGATGCGCGACGACATCCGCGCGCGCAGGATTCCGCCGGAGGAGCTGCGCGGCAACACGATCACGCTGTCGAACTTCGGGATGATCGCGGGCAAGTACGCGGCGCCCGTCGTGGTGCCGCCGACGGTCGCGATCCTCGGCGCGGGCCGCATTCACGACGCCGTGGTGGCCGTCGGCGGCGCGGCCGCCGTGCACCGGATCCTGCCGCTCAGCCTGACGTTCGACCATCGCGTCGTCACGGGCGGCGAGGCGGCGCGCTTTCTCGCGGCGGCGATCGCCGACCTGCAGGCGGCGGACTAAGCCCATCCGCACGTGCGCCGTTCAACCTTTTCAACATTCCTGCAGCGTAATGGCTGCCGCGATGAGCCGATTGCGTCGTTTCGTGCGAGTAATCGACCTTTCATGCGATGTAAATAACTGGTAATTTTCTGCCGGATTATGCAAAATCGCCGCTTCCAAATACAACCACCGAGGGTACACACATGCAGTTGAAGAAAGCGGTTGCAGCTTGTGGCGTGGCGTTCCTGCTGAGCGCGTGCGGCGGCGTGCAGGGTCTCGATGCGAACGGCCTCGCGTCGGCGGGCTCGAACATGCTCAAGGCCGCGACGCTGTCGGACGCCGACATCGCCGCGCTGTCGAACGACTCGTGCAAGTCGAGCGACGCCGAGTCGAAGATCGCCGCGCCCGGCAGCGCGTACGCGAAGCGGCTGACGAAGGTGATGGCGGGCTTCGGCGACATGACGCTGAACGGCCAGAAGATCAACTACAAGGTCTACCTGACCAAGGACGTCAACGCGTGGGCGATGGGCAACGGCTGCGTGCGCGTGTATAGCGGCCTGATGGACATGATGAACGACGACGAGCTGCGCGGCGTGATCGGCCACGAAATGGGCCACGTCGCGCTCGGCCACTCGAAGAAGGCGATGCAGACCGCCTACGCGGTGAGCGCGGCGCGCAGCGCGGCCGGCGCGGCATCTCCGGGCGTGGCGGCGCTGACCAACTCGCAGCTCGGCGACATCACCGAGAAGTTCATCAACGCGCAGTTCTCGCAGTCGCAGGAAAGCGCGGCCGACGACTACTCGTTCGACCTGCTCAAGCAGAAGGGCATGAACCAGAAGGGCCTCGTCACCTCGTTCCAGAAGCTCGCGAAGCTGGACGGCGGCAAGAGCTCGATGATGGATTCGCACCCGTCGTCGGCGAGCCGTGCGCAGCACATCCAGGATCGCATCGCGAAGGGCAGCTGATAAAGGAAAAGCGCCGGCGAGGCCGGCGCTTCAGTCTGCTGACGAACCCCACGTTCTCCGGAGCGTGGGGTTTTGTTTTTTCAGGCGCGGCTACGGCACCATCCCCGGCAGCACATACGCCTGCACGAGCGTGATCAGCCCGACGATCACCGCGAACAGGACGCTGTGCCGCACCGTGAAGCGGAACAGCTCCGCTTCCTTGCCGACGAGGCCCGTCGCCGCGCACGCGACCGCGATCGACTGCGGCGAGATCATCTTCGCGGTCACGCCGCCCGTCGTGTTCGCTGCGACGACGAGCGTGTCCGGCAGGCCGAGCTGGTGTGCGGTCGCCTGCTGCAGCGAGCAGAAGAGGGCGTTCGACGACGTGTCCGAGCCGGTCAGGAACACGCCGAGCCAGCCGAGGAACGGCGAGAAGAACGGGAACGCGGCGCCGGTGCCGGCCAGCAGCAGCGCGAGCGTCGACGACATCCCCGAATAGTTCGCGACGAACGCGAACGCGAGCACGAAGCCGATCGACAGGATCGGGCGCGTGAGTTCCTTCAGCGTCTCGCCGAACGTGACGAGCGCGTCGCGCGGCTTCATCCGCAGCAGCACGATCGAGATCATCGCGGTCACGAGGATCGCGCTGCCGACGGCCGAGACGAGGTCGATCTTCAGCACCGCGTCGAGCGCCTTCGGCGTCGCGACGATCGGCGCGGTCTTCACGACGAGCTGGTCGAGCGCCGGCACCTTGAACTTCAGCACGGTCGCGGCGAGCGCGCCGTGCGGGCCGAACAGCGCCTTGAACGGCGCGAGGCTCCACACGGTGACGACGCCCGTCAGGATCAGGAACGGCGACCACGCGCGCACCGTCTGCGCGAACGTGTACGGCGACGCCTGGCGGCTCGTCGACGCGCCGAGGCCGCCGAAGCCGGCCAGCGCCGCTGCGCCGCCGCCCGATGCAGCCACGCCGCCGGCCGTCTGTCTCGCGCTGCTCGGCTGCCACACCTTCAGGAACGCGGCGAGCGCGACGAGGCTGACGAGCGACGACGTGATGTCCGGCAGCTCGGGCCCGATGTGGTTCGACGTGAAGTACTGCGTGATCGCGAAGCTGCCGCCGGCGACGAGCGCGGCCGGCCACGTCTGCCGCACGCCGCGCAGCCCGTCCATCATGAACACGAGCCAGAACGGCACCGCGAGCGACAGCAGCGGCAGCTGGCGGCCGGCCATCGCGCCGATGTGGAATGCGTCGATGCCGGTGACCTGCCCCGCGACGATGATCGGGATGCCCATCGCGCCGAACGCGACCGGCGCGGTGTTCGCGATCAGGCACAGTCCGGCCGCGTGCAGCGGGCGGAACCCGAGGCCGACGAGCAGCGCGGCGGTGATCGCGACCGGCGCGCCGAAGCCGGCCGTGCCTTCGAGGAACGCGCCGAACGAGAAGCCGATCAGCAGCATCTGCAGCCGCTGGTCGTCGGTGATCGACAGCACCGATGCGCGGATGACGTCGAACTGGCCGGTCTTGACGACGATCTTGTACAGGAACACCGCGGCGACGATGATCCACGCGATCGGCCAGAGGCCGTACGCGAAGCCGAAGCCGGCTGCCGCGAGCGCCTGCGGTGCCGGCATCCGGTACGCGAGGATCGCGACGCCGAGCGACAGCAGCAGCGTGATCGCGGCGGCGATGTGCCCCTTCAGCCGCAAGCCGGCGAGCGCGACGAAAAAGAAGATGATCGGGATTGCGGCGACGAACGCCGACAGCCCGAGGCTGCCGAGCGGGGTGTAGATCTGTTGCCAGGCCTGCATGGTTGTCTCCTCCAAATGTCTCTGTATGTCTATTGGTACGGGTCGGAAAGCGGGGGGCTATTCGGGCTGGCCGCGCGCGCGCAGCAGGTCGGACAGGCTGCGCGGCGCGGGTTCGAGCGGCGTGCGGTGCTGCGTCCAGCCCATCTGCTTCGCGGGCGCGAGCGCGCGCAGGCGCGTCGCCGCCCAGCGGAACGCGCGGTACGCGCGCGGATGCGCGAACGCGCCGGACCAGAAGCGCCATACAAGGTCTTCCGCGCGGTTGTAGTTCGCGCCCTGGCCGCGCAGCGGATGCGCGACCGGCTCGTCGGGCTGGCGGTTCGCCTCGGTGCGCAGCCGCACCAGCAACTGCGGGATCGGAATCCGCACCGGGCATACCTCGCCGCACGCGCCGCACAGCGTCGACGCGGTCGGCAGGTCGGCGGTCGCGTCGAGGCCGAGCAGGTGCGGCGAGATGATCTTGCCGATCGGCCCCGGATAGGTCGTGCCGTACGCATGGCCGCCGATCCGCGTATAGACGGGGCAGTGGTTCATGCACGCGCCGCAGCGGATGCATTGCAGCGTCGCGCGCAGCTGTTCGTCCGCGTACGCCTGCGTGCGGCCGTTGTCGAGCAGCACGAGATGCAGCTCGCGCGGGCCGTCGCGCTCGCCGTCGCGGCGCGGGCCGGAGATCAGGTTGAAGTAGGTCGTGATCGCCTGGCCGGTCGCCGAGCGCGTGAGCAGGCTCGACAGCGGCACGATGTGCTCGAGCTTCGCGACGACCTTCTCGATCCCCATGATCGCGATGTGCGTGTCGGGCACCGTGGTCGACAGGCGGCCGTTGCCCTCGTTCTCGACGAGCCACAGCGTGCCCGTGTCGGCCGCCGCGAAGTTCACGCCCGACAGGCCGATGTCCGCGTCGACGAACGCCTGGCGCAGCGCGCGGCGGCCGGTCTGGATCAGCTCGTCGACGTCTTCCGTGTAATGCGCGTCCGGAATGTGCGCCTCGAACAGTTCGGCGATGTCGCCGCGCGTCTTGTGGATCGCGGGCATCACGATGTGCGACGGCTTCTCGCCCGCGAGCTGGACGATGTATTCGCCCATGTCGGATTCGACGCAGTCGATGCCGCGCTCGGCGAGGTAGTGGTTCAGCTCGATTTCCTCGCTCGCCATCGACTTGCCCTTGATCACGCGGCGCGCCTGTTTCGCCTGCGCGATGCCGAGCACGATCGCGTTCGCTTCGTCGGCCGTCTCGGCCCAGTGCACGCGCACGCCGGCCTCGGTGAGCTTCGCCTCGAGCTGGTCGAGCAGCGCCGGCAACTGCGCGAGCGCATGCTGCCGGATCGCTTCGCCGAGATCGCACAGCTGCTGCAGCTCGGTGTCGTCGGGGAACTGCGTCGCGCGCTTGGCCTGCAGGAAATCCATCGCGCCGCGAAAGCTGCGGCGCAGCTTCGGATCGTCGAGCGCATGGCGCGCGCGGGCCTTGAAGTCGCCTGGGGCGACGAACTGCATCCGGTGGTCGCTCATCGCGAAGCTCCTTGGCGATCGCGCGGGTCCGCGGCGTCGGCCGGATCGGTGACGATCACGACCCACAGGCGGCGCGGGCCGTGCGCGCCGTACGCGAGCGTCTGCTGGATGTCGGAGGTCTTCGACGGCCCCGACACCAGCACGAGATTGGTCGGCATGCCCGCCTGCCAGCGTTCGGCGTGCACGGCCGCATGCAGGTCCGCGTGCAGCGTGCGCGCGTGGACGAGCGCGACGTGCAGCGGCGGCACCAGCGACACGGTGCGCGGCGTGCCGGCGTCGGGCGCGAGCACGACCGTGCCGGTCGCCGCGATGCCCGAGCGCGCGACCGTGAAGCCCGCGTCGATCGTGTCGAACAGCTCGGCTTTCCACGCGTCGATCGGCCGGTCGAACGGCACGGTCGCGACGGTGTCGGGCAGCGCGTGGACCAGCGCCGCCGACTCGGCGCGGGCCGGGTCGAGCAGCAGCCGGCGCACGCCGGCCGCGGCAAGGCGTGCGGCGAGCTGCGCGGGCCACGCTGCCGCGTCCGCGCACCAGACGTCGGCGTGCGACGCGGCGAGCGCGGCCTGCATCGCCTGCGCGAGCGCGTGCGGATCGGCCGGGGCGGCGGCGCGCCGGGCCGCGTAGTGGCGGTCGATGCAGGCGTCGAGCGGGGCGGTGTCAGGTGCGGCGGCCGGGGCGGCGGCGCGCAGCCGCGCGAGGATGGCGTCGCGCGCGCTCATCGGTCGTCTCCGCGCAGCGACGCCGCGCCGGCGGTGCGGCGCCACAGGAAGCTCGCGAGATGCTCGACCGGCAGCGGCGCGCCGGCTTTCGCAGCCGCATGGCCGATGTTCAGCAGGCAGCCGCAGTCGGCGGACACGAGCCGGTCGCAGCCGGTTGCGCACGCCGACGCGACCTTGTCGCGCACCATCGCGCCGGAGATGTCGGGATGCTTCAGCGAGAACGTGCCGCCGAAGCCGCAGCATTCGGATTCGCGTTCGTGTTCGATACGGGTCACGCCGGGCAGCGCGTCGACGAGCGCGACGCCATGTGCGCGCGTGCCCATTTCGCGCCGGGCCGCGCACGACGTATGCAGGACCACGCGCTCGTCCGGCTGAGCGGACGCGGCGAGCGCGTCGAGCCGCACGCCGAGCACTTGGACGAGGAATTCGGCGAGTTCGTACACGCGTTCGGCGATCGCGTGGGCTTTCGCGCCGTTCACGGGATCGTCGGCGAACAGGGCCGGCCAATGGTGCCGCATCATGCCCGCGCACGAGCCGGACGGGACGATCACGGGCCACGGTTCGCTGAACAGGTCGAGCTGCGCGGCGGCGACGCGGCGTGCCTCGTCGGGATTGCCGCTGCTGTAGGCGGGCTGCCCGCAGCAGCTCTGGCCCCGCGGGTAGTGGACGGTCAGGCCCTCGCGCTCCAGCAGCCGCACCGCGTCGAGCCCGGCGTCGGGGACGAACAGGTCGACCAGGCAGGTCGCGAACAGATAGACGTCCGCGGGTGCGGCCGGGGGGTACTGCCTTTCGTTCATGTCTCGCTCCAGGGGACGGCGGCCCGGCACGCGGGACGGCTTTCGCTGCATAATTCCCGCGACGGCGCGTCGGCTCAAATTGGTTGGGCCAATCGCGCCGCCCGGTGTTCTGGAGACCCGACGATGGCAGGCATGGCGGCCCGTGGCCGGACCGAAGTGGTGATGCGCAAGATCGAGACGGCGCTGCTCGACGGCACGTGGCCGGCCGGCGCCCGGCTGCCGGCGGAGCGGGTGCTCGCGGAGCAGTACGGCGTCGCGCGCAACACGATCCGCGAGGCGACCCAGCGGCTCGTCGCGCGCGGCCTGCTGCAGAGCCGGCGCGGCGCGGGCGTGTACGTGACGGACCAGCTGCGCGCGGGCATCGCTTCGCCGTGGGGGCAGCTCGTCGCCGACCATCCGGCGCTGCGCGACGACATCCTCGAGTTCCGCCGCGTGCTGGAGGGCGCGACCGCCTATTTCGCCGCGCTGCGCGCCGACGCGGGCGACCGTCGCCGGATCCGCGCGCTGATGCGCGAGTTGGAAGCCGCGCACGCGAACGACGACCGGGCGGTCGAGGCGGCGACCGACTCGAAGCTGCACGAGGCGATCGCGCTCGCATCGCACAACACGATGTTCCTGCACCTGCATACGAGCGTGATCGGCATGCTGCGCGAGCACATCACGGTCAACGCGACCGGAATGAGCGAGCAGGACGCGGGCGCGGCGGAGCAGCTGCTGCGGCAGCACCGGGTCGTCTGCGACGCGATCTGCGCGCAGCGGCCCGAGGAGGCGCGCACCGCGATGCAGACGCACATCGACTACGTGCGCAGTCACTTCGAGCGGCGCGGCGACGCGGGCTGAGATTGGTTGGACCAGATCGCAGGGCGTCGCGCATGCGCCGCCGGCTGCGGCCCGTGCGGACCGCCCGTTCAGCCGTCCGCCCGCCGGGCGTGCGCGATTGACCGTGTCATCCGGCGCCACTTAGAATCGCCCGAATTCACCTGAATTCGCCCGTCAGCCGCGCGCCAGAGCGTGTGCGGGATGGTTGATCCGCCTGTCGAGAACGCCCCGTGCTCCTGTCCGTCCTCCGGCGCGCACCGGCCGCCCATGCGTGGCGCGCCGCCTGTCGCTCGACCCGCGCGCTGGCCGTCTGCGCGCTGCTGTCGCTCGTCGCCGCGTGCGCGATGCATCCGAGCGCCACCACGCTCGAGCGCACGGTGTCGCACGCATTGCCCGCCGATGCCGCGACGCCGCTGCGCGACGCGCTCGCCGCGCCCGAGGCTGCGCATCCGGGCGAATCGGGCTTCCGCCTGCTCGCGGACGGCGCCGCCGCACTGCAGATGCGCATCGCGCTCGCCCGCGCGGCGACCCGCACGCTCGACATGCAGTACTACATCGCGACCGAGGACACGACCGGCAAGCTGCTGCTCGGCGCCGCGCTGCACGCGGCCGATCGCGGCGTGCGGGTGCGGATGCTGGTCGACGACCTGAACTTCCGCGACATCGACCGCGTGATGGCCGCGCTGGACACGCACCCGAACATCGAGATCCGCGTGTTCAACCCGTTCGGCGCGTCGCAGCAGGGCATGATGCAGCGCACGACGAATTTCTTCACACGGATCGACCGCTTCACGCGCCGGATGCACAACAAGGCGATGATCGCCGACAACCGGATCGCGATCGTCGGCGGCCGCAATCTCGGCGACGAGTATTTCAGCGCGAGCCCGACGCTGCAGTTCCGCGATCTCGACGTGCTCGCGGCCGGCCCCGTGACACAGGACATCTCCGCGAGCTTCGATGCGTATTGGGCGAGCGGCAGCAGCTATCCGCTGCGGGTGCTGAATCGTCAGACGTTCGATCCGAAGGATCTCGACGCGATGCGCGACGAATTGCGCGCGCACTGGCGCAAGAATGCGGAGCCGTACAACGCGAAGCCGCTGAACGCGACGCCGCTTGCGCAGCAGATCGCGCGCGACGAGCTCGGCCTCGTCTGGGCGCCGGCCGAGTTCGAGGCCGACGCGCCGGACAAGGTCGCGCAGCCCACCGACGGCTACGTGAGTCCGCCGATGCGGCGCCTCGTCGAGCTGACCCGCGGCGCGCAACACGAATTCCTCGCGTTCTCGCCGTATTTCGTGCCGCATGACGCGGGCGTGAAGATCCTCGGCGACACCGCCGCGCGCGGCGTGCGCGTCGCGATCCTGACGAACTCGCTCGCCGCGACCGACGCGGTGGCCGTGCAGGCCGGCTACGGCCCGTACCGCGTGCCGCTGCTGCAGCACGGCGTCGAGCTCTACGAATACAAGGCGCGACCGGGCCGGCCGCGGACGCGGCTGTTCGGCTCGCGCTCGCGCGCGAGCCTGCACGCGAAGGCCTACGTGATCGACCGGGAGATCCTCGTGATCGGCTCGATGAACCTCGATCCGCGCTCCGTATACCTCAATACCGAGATGGCGCTCGTGGTCCACAGCCCGGCGCTCGCGCAGCAGGTCGCGACGATCTTCGCGCGGGCGACGCAGCCCGACGAAAGCTATTGCGTGCAGCTTGCGGCGCTGTCGGAGCCCGGCGCGTCCGAGCTGACGTGGACCGGCACCGACGACGGGGTGCCGCGCACCTATCACGTCGATCCGCATGCGGGGCTGCTGCGCAACCTGCTGACCGGCGTGTTCATGCTGCTGCCGGTCGACGACCAGCTATAAGGACCGGTCGGCGGTCGCCGTTCCGGTGCGCGTGGAAAGGTGCTATGGTTGTGTGCGCAACGATCATGGAATCGTGACGGTGCTGCCGGAACCGCCGCACGTCGCGTGCGGCCCGCCCCGGCGGCGACATGTAATGCGCCGGCCCGCACGGCCCCGGCGCCAGGAGACGACGTGCGACGCCGCCGCGGTGCGGCCCGGCACGCGCCTGCTCAAACGGAGCACTCGCATGCATCACGTACCGAACCAGCCGTTTTCCCGTCCCGCCCGCTTCTCCGACGCCGAATGGCAGGCGCGCGTGCAGCTCGCGGCCGCGTACCGCATCTTCGATCATCTCGGCTGGACCGAGCTGATCTACAACCATATCTCGCTGCGCGTGCCGGATGCCGACGGGCATTTCCTGATCAATCCGTTCGGCCTGCATTACCGCGAGGTGTGCGCGTCGAATCTCGTCAAGGTCGACATCGACGGCAACGTGATCGGCCATTCCGACTGGCCGATCAATCCGGCGGGCTTCACGTTCCACGGTGCGATCCATGCCGCGCTGCCGGATGCGCATTGCGTGATGCACGTGCACACGACGCCCGCGATGGCCGTGTGCAGTTCGCGCGGCGGCCTGTCGTTCTCGAACTTCTACGCGGCGCAGCTGTACGGCAAGGTGGCGTATCACGACTTCGAAGGGATCACGGTGCATCTCGACGAAGGCCGGCGCATCGTCGCGAGCGCCGGCGGACGGCCCGTGCTGCTGCTGAGGAACCACGGGCCGGTCACGATCGGGCGCACGCTCGCGCAGACGTTCTCGCTGATGTGGCTGCTCAATCGCGCGTGCGAAGTGCAGGTCGCGACGCACGCGATCGGCGACCCGCTGCCGATCGCGCCGCCGGTGCTGGAGGCGTGCGTGCGCGACTCGCTGAACTTCGACCCGAAGCACGGCGCGGGGCAGGACGCGTTCGATGCGCTGCAGCGCATCGTCGATCGCATCGATCCGGGTTATCGCGGTTGAAGCGCGTGGCTCGATCTCGACCGATGCGCCGGGCGATGGCGGCAATGATTCGAGATCCTTGACATTCGGCCGCGCGTCGCGGGAATGCCGTGTTCGTCCGTGCTGCAGGCAAAAAAAACGCGGCCGGGTGGCCGCGTAAATACTCGCAGACTCCTTCGGACGAAGGAAACAAGCAACTGTGAAACGAAGTGTAGCGAAAGGCCGCGCGTGGATTCAGGCGTCTTGCTGGAAAGGTCTGTTCCAGGATGCGTCAGTCTGGCCGACGCACTCACTGACCGGCGCCGATCGACTAACATGGGCGGGACGTCGTCCGTCCGGATGGCGCACACCGTCGTACAAGGAGATTCCATGCCGAAGCTGCGTTTCCTCCAGGTGGCGTTGCTCGTGGGCGTGCTGGCCGCCGGCAGCGCCGCCGCCGAAACGGTTCGCCTGGCTGCCGACCTTCAGCCGTCGAGCGAGGTGCCGCCCACCACCAGCCACGGTTCGGGCAAGGTCGACGCGACTTACGACACGGCCACGCACACGTTGCAATGGACGATCACCTACAAGGACCTGACCGGCCCGGCCGCCGCCGCGCATTTCCACGGGCCGGCGTCCGTCGGGCAGAACGCCGGCGTGCAGGTGCCGATGCCGAAGGGCGGCCTCGCGAGCCCGATCCGGGGTGCGAAGGAGCTGAACGATGCGCAGGTGACCGACCTGATGGCTGGCAAGTGGTACTTCAACATCCAGACGAAGGAGCATCCGTCCGGCGAGATTCGCGGGCAGGTGCTGCCGGCCGGCTGAGCGGGGGCGTTTGATATAGAGCCATTCGTCGAACGGCACGGGAACAATCGCACGTACCATCGTGACATTTGCGTAACACGTGATGGAGTGCGTCCGATGAGTTGGCAAAGCAAGTTCGCCTGCTGGCTGCTGCGCTGGCAGTTCCGCCCCGAGACGGCGCGTCCCGTGCTCGATCCCGCGCGTGCCCGGCGCTTCACGGACTTGCGGATGTGGGTGCCGCGCCGTGCGCCTGCCGGCTATCGCCTGCGCGAATGCTACGGCCCGGACGATGCGCCGCTGCGCGGCGAGTGGCTCGAACGGGTGGAGGTGGGGCCCGGGCAGGCGTCCGGACGCACGCTGCTGTATTTCCACGGTGGCGGCTACTACTTCTGTTCGTCGAGGACGCATCGACAGCTCGTGTTCGGGCTGACGAAGCGCGCGGGCGTGCGTTCGTTCTCGCTCGATTACCGGCTCGCGCCGGAACACCGCTTCCCGGCTGCGCTGGACGACGCGCTCGCAGCGTATCGCCGGCTGCTCGACGCGGGTACGCCGCCGGAGTCGATCGTGCTCGGCGGCGATTCGGCGGGCGGCGGCCTCGCGCTCGCGACGCTGGTCGCGCTGCGCGATCGCGGCGAGCCGCTGCCGGCCGGCGCGATCCTGTTCTCGCCGTGGACCGATCTCGCGGCGACCGGCGACACGCTGCGCACCAATGACGGCATCGATCCGATGTTCGCTAGCGCCGCGTTCCCGAAGGCCGCGAAGCTGTATCTCGGCGACGCGTCGCCGACCCATCCGTACGCGTCGCCCCTCTATGCGGATTTCACGGGCCTGCCGCCGCTGTTCATCCAGGTCGCCAGCAACGAGGTGCTGCTCGACGATTCGCGCCGCGTCGCCGACAAGGCGAAGGCAGCCGGCGTCGCGGTCGAGATCGAGATCCGCCCGGACGTGCCGCACGTGTGGCAGCTGTATGCGCCGATGGTGCCGGAGTCGCGGCAGGCGCTCGACCGCGCGGCCGCGTTCCTGCGCCGCGTCGCGGTCGAGCGGGCGGTTCAGCGCGTGGGCGACGCGTCGATCGCCTGATAGGCGGCCTCGACGGCCGCGGCGCCGTACTTGCGCTCGAGCCGCCGCACGGTGAAGTGGCCGTGCGCCATCTGCTGGAAATGATCGATGAACAGCGTGTTGACGGTTGCGCCGAGCACCGCGCCGATCGCCGGGATCGACTTCGCCGCCATCTGCTCGGTCACCTGCACCGAGAAACGCGACGCGACGGTCTGCACGAGCCTGAACAGCGCGGCCGAGCCGTGCGCGCCGATGCCCTTCGACGTGATGTCCGACGACGCCTTCGAGATCGCCTGCGCGAGCGCGCCGCGCAGCACGAAGTAGCCGAGATCGGCGTCCTCTTCGTTGCGCGCCGGGTTGCCGCCCATCCCGAGCACGGCGAGGCACTGCAGCTGCGTGTCCACCGACGACAGGTCCTCGCCTTCGCTGCGCGCGATGTCGCAGACCGAGCGGAAGATCAGCGTCGTCGTGACCGGCAGCTCGACCGGCAGCGCGAAGAAGCCGAACGCGCCGCCGGCGGCGCCCGTCGTCGCGACCGCGAGCTTGTGCAGCAGGTTGCTCGGCTTGTCGTGCATTTCGGGCGCGTCGGCGTCGGGCGCCGGCGCCTTGCCGAGCGTGCGCAGCGCGAGGTTCAGGCACTTGCGCAGCGCGAGCTGGGTCGCGTCGTTGATCTTGCCGGTCGCGAAATCCGGCAGCCTGCCGATCATCTTCTCGATCGGCGTGCCGAGCAGGCTCGTCAGCTTCATCGTCAGCGACGGGCTTTCCAGTACCTGCTTCGCGCGCCGCAGCGCGTCCCGATCGTCTGCCGACAGCGTCGTCGCGACGCCGCTTGAAATCGGTTCCATTTTTCTCCCTTGCAACTGGGGCCGGGCGTCGGCCGGGGCTTAGGTTACTCCACGCGTGCTAAAATTTTCCAATCCTTTGACTTGTCAAAAGTTGTTTCATCAAAAAATGGCCGTCCACACCTCCGCCCACCATTCGAGCGGGCAAGTGCTGCCGTTCCGCGAATCGCTGCTCGCGATGATCGGCATCTCGTTCGTGACGATGCTCGTCGCGCTCGACCAGACCGTCGTCGGCACCGCGCTGCCGACCATCGTTGCCGAACTGAAGGGATTCGACCTGTATGCGTGGGTCGCGACGTCGTACCTGCTCAGCTCGGTGATCACCGTGCCGATCTTCGGGCGGCTCGGCGACTACTACGGGCGCAAGCCGTTCGTGATCGCGTCGATCGTGCTGTTCACGGGCGCGTCGGTGCTGTGCGGGATGGCCAACGACATGCTATCCCTCGTGCTCGCGCGCGGCCTGCAGGGGATCGGCGGCGGGATGCTGGTCGGCACCGCGTTCGCGTGCATTCCCGACCTGTTCCCCGATTCCGTCGTGCGGCTGCGCTGGCAGGTGATGATGAGTTCCGCATTCGGCATCGCGAATGCGATCGGACCGTCGCTCGGCGGCGTGCTGACCCAGTCCCTCGGCTGGCGCTCGGTGTTCTACGTGAACCTGCCGGTCGGCCTGCTGTCGCTGCTGTTCGTGTGGCGCTACCTGCCGCACCTGCGGCAGGTCGAGCACGACCGGAAGATGCGGCTCGACTGGCCGGGCGCAGTCCTGATCGCGCTGTCGCTCGGCGCGCTGCAACTGTTCGTCGAATGGCTGCCGAAGCATGGGGTCTTCGGCTGGCCGACGCTGCTGCTCGGCGTCGCGCTCGCCGCCGGCGTCGGGCTGTGGCGCTGGGAGAAGCGCTGCGCGCAGCCGATTTTGCCGTTCGACATGTTCGGCAATCGCGCGCTGTCCACGCTGTTCGTGCTCGCGATCCTCGCCGGCTTCTCGATGTTCTCGCTGCTGTTCTACGCGCCGCTGCTGTTCCAGGGCGGGTTCGGCATGTCGCCGCGGGAAGCGGGGCTCGTCATCACGCCGCTCGTCGTGTTCATCACGATCGGCAGCATCATGAACGGCCGCGTCGTCACCCGCATCCGCAATCCGAATGCGATGCTGCACGTCGGCTTCGTGCTGTTCGCGATCACGTGCGTCGGCGTCGTCGTGTCGACGCATACGACGCCCCGCTGGCTGCTGATGGCGCTGATGGTCGCGGGCGGCGTCGGCCTGGGCTTCGTGCTGCCGAACCTGACGGTGTTCGCGCAGCAGACCGCCGGACGCGAGCACCTCGGCATCGCCACCGCGCTGCTGCAGTCGCTGCGGATGGTCGGCGGGATGGTCGGCACCGCGCTGACGGGCACGCTCGTCAGCCAGATGTACGCGGGCGGCGTGCGCGACGCGCTCGGCGCCGACCATGCGCTGCAATGGCACGCGCAGCTCGCCGATCCGCAGATCCTGATCGACCGCGCGGCGCAGGCTGGTCTCATAGGCGAGCTGACGCGCGGCGGGCATAATGGCGCGCTGCTGCTGGAAGCCGCCCGCGAATCGCTCGTCAGCGCGATTCACCTGGGCGTCGCCGTGGCGGCGGTGGTGGCCGTGTATGCGGTGTGGCAGTGCCGCCGCGTGCCGCCCATCACGCTGCGGCGCAAGATCGAGCCGCATGTCGCGGCCGATTGACCGATCAACCGATTGAACGACTAGAACTGAACGCATGGAAGAACAGGACCGCGTCGCGATCTTGCAGCAATTCGGACGGACGTATCGCGCGTTCTTGACCGCGTTCGAGGCGCACGTCGGCCAGCCGATGCCGCGCTGGCGCATCATGGTCGCACTGCATTCGCTGGGTGGGGCGTCGTCGCAGAAGCGGCTCGTCGAGATTCTGCGGATCGACCCGGGCGCGCTCACGCGCCAGCTGAAGGCGCTCGACGCGCTTGGCTGGATCGAGCGCGAATCCGACGAGCGCGACAATCGCGTGACGAACGTGAAGCTGACCGCCGACGGGCGTGCGGCGTTCGAGGCGAGCCTGCCGCGCCGCCGGGTGTTCATCGACAAGACGGTCGCGCGGCTGCCGGACGACGTGCTGACGGCGCTGTCCGGCGCGCTGGCGATGCTCGAGGAGCGGATCGCCGACGTCGGCACGCCGCCGACGGCGCGCTGAGCGGGCAGGGGCGTGCGGCCAGCGGCTAGCGGCGCGCGGCCAGCGGCTTCGCCGGCGTGCGGTGTTACAGCTCGATGCGCGTGCCGAGCAGCGCGAGGAATTGCGCGAGCCAGGCCGGATGCGCGGGCCACGCGGGCGCGGTGACGAACGGTGCGTCGGTGACCGCCGCATCGACCGGGATGTCCGCATATTCGCCGCCCGCGAGCTTCACTTCGGGCGCGCAGGCCGGGTAGGCCGAGATGCGCTTGCCGCGGATCACGTCCGCGGCGGCGAGCAACTGCGCCGCATGGCAGATCGCCGCGATCGGCTTGGCCGCAGCTGCGAACGCGCGCACGAGCGCGATTACCTTCGGATCGAGCCGCAGATATTCCGGCGCGCGGCCGCCGGCGATCGCGAGCGCGTCGTAGCGCGCGGCGTCGACGTCGTCGAACGCCGCGTTCAGCGTGAACTGGTGGCCGGGCTTTTCGGTGTAGGTCTGGTCGCCCTCGAAGTCGTGGATCGCGGTCTTGATCTTGTCGCCCGCGCGCTTGCCCGGGCAGACCGCGTCGACGTGGTGGCCGACGGCCTGCAGTGCCTGGAACGGCACCATCGTTTCGTAGTCTTCGGCGAAATCGCCGGTGAGGAGCAGGATCTTCTTCGCGGCCACGGCTTTCTCCTTCCTGCATCGACCGGAGCGGGCGCTTTAGCGCTTGCTCGGGTCCCATGCAAAGTTGAGGGTGGGATCAGGACGAAAGCGCAGTGTACTCCCGCGTCGTTGAATCCGGCGTGACGGCCGCCCCGCTGCGAAAACGGGGCGACCGGCCATGGCGAGCAGCGTCCGTCAGAAGAACGTCTCGACCACTTCCGTCACGCGGAACTGCGGATCAAGCACGAGCAGCTGGCGCCACTTGTCGAACGTCAGGCACGGGTGCGAGATGTCGAACGCGATCATGTCGCCGACCTTCACGTCCGCGCCGGGCGGGATCTGCAGGTACGCGTGCTGGTCCATCAGGCCGGTGATCGCCCAGCCTTCGCTTGCGGCGACGTCGCGCGGCGCGCTGTCGCGGCCCGGGCGGAAATGCCGGGCCGGCTCGGGCAGGCCCGCGTCGAACGCCGAGTCGCGCTTGCCGAGCGCGACGATCGCGCGGGTCGGCTCCGGCACCGACTGCACGTACGCCCACAGCTGCAGCGCGGGCAGCAGCCCTTCGCCCATCTTGCGCGCGGTCGGGTTGCGCGCGAACACGTCGGTCTGCGCCTTCTTGTAGATGCCGACGTCGTGCGTCAGGTAGCAGCCCGGGCGCAGCACGACTTCCGCGAAGCCCGCGCCGGACGCCTTCGCGAATTCCTCCGCGACCACGTCGTACCATGCCGAACCCGCGCCGGACAGGATCGCCGGCGTGCGCGCGAAGCGGCCGGCGGCGGCGAGCTCGCGCGTCAGCGCGACCGCGCCCTGCAGGAACGTGCGGATCTCGCCTTCTTCCTTCAGCACGCCTTCGTAGAGTTCGATCCCGGCCAGCTTCAGCGTGTCCGGATAGCGGGCGAGCGCCGCGAGCACCGCGTCGCGCTGCGCGGCGTCGCGCACGCCGGTGCGGCCGCCCGGCACGCCGAGCTCGAGCAGCACGTTGAGCGACTTCTTCGCGTCGCCGAAGAAGCGGCCGAGCTGGTCGACGCCGTCGGCGGAATCGACGCAGCAGAAGAACTCGAAGTCGGGATCCGACAGCAGCCCCGCGATGATCGTCATATTGTGGCGGCCGACCAGCTGGTTCGCGAGCAGCACGCGCCGCACGCCGCCGTGATATGCGGCCTGCGTCTGGTGCGCGGTCGCGAGCGTGATGCCCCACGCGCCGGCGTCGAGCTGGCGGCGGAACAGCTGCGGCGCCATCGTCGTCTTGCCGTGCGGCGCGAACTTGACGCCGTATTCCTCGACGAACGCCTGCATCCACTTCAGGTTGTGCTCGATGCGGTCCTCGTACAGCACCGCGGCCGGCAGGCTGACGTCCTCCGCGAGCAGGTTCCACTCGAGGCGGCCTGCTTCGCCGAGCGGCACACTTGCGCTCGGCACGATGCCGAGCCCCTTGCCGAACGGATCGATCGTCGCATCCTGATAGTTTGTAACTTTCATGTCATCCCGCTCCATCATTGATATGCATTGCGCCGAAGTTGACATGCCGATGGTACAGAAAGTAGCATCGGCGCGGTAATGTTATTTAGTAACATGGTGCGCCGCACCCTTTCCCGCAGATGAATTCGTCCGCCACTACATCCTCCGTCGCGCCGGCTGCCGGCCCTGCCGCCCAGCCTGGCGTCGACATCGTCGCCCGGATCGCCGAATGCGCGCCCGAGCTGCGCGACGCCGAGCGCAAGGTGGCCGCGTTCATCCTCGCCGATCTCGCGCGCGCCGCGCATGCGAGCATCGGCACGCTCGCACGCGACGCGGACGTGAGTGTCGCGACGGTCACGCGTTTCGCGAAGGCGGTCGGCTGCCGCGACGTGCGCGAGCTGAAGCTGCTCGTCGCGCAGGCGGCGGCGGTCGGCCAGCGCTTTCTCGCGCCGTCCGACGGCGCAGGCGAGGATGACGCGAATCCGGCATCGGTCGTCTACGACGAGATCCAGGTCGCGCTCGCGCACAACCACCAGCTGCTGCGCCAGACGTCGTTCGACGCGGCCGCCGACCTGCTCGCCGGCGCGAGGATGATCTACGTGTACGGGCAGGGCGGCGGCTCGACCGCGCTCGCCGACGAGCTGCGCTTTCGTCTCGTGCGCTTCGGCCGGCCGGTCGCGAGCTACCAGGACAGCGTGCTGCAGCGGATGGTCGCGGCGACGGCGTCGCGCGATTCCGTCGTGGTCGCCTTGTCGGTGAGCGGGCGCGTGCCGGAACTGCTGGAAAGCTGTGCGCTCGCGAAGCGCTACGGCGCGCCGCTGATCGCGGTGACCGCGCCGGCGTCGTCGCTCGCGCAGCTCGCCGACCACCTGATTCCGGTCGTCGCGTTCGAAACCGATTTCATCTACAAGCCGTCGACCTCGCGCTACGCGATGATGATGGCCATCGACGTGCTCGTCACCGAGGTCGCGCTGCGGCTCGGCGACGCGTGCCGCGAATCGCTGCGCCGCGTCAAGCATGCGCTCGATGCGCACCGCGGCGGCGGAGACCGCCAACCGCTAGGAGACTGACCATGCATTCGCATCCCGAAGCCGCCGATACGCTGATCGTCGGCGCGCAGCTGTACGACGGCACCGGCGCGCCGCCCGTCGAGCGCGACGTCGCGATCCGCAACGGCGCGATCGTCGCGATCGGCAATCTGTCGAACTGGCTGGCCGAGGAGGTCGTCGAAGCGAACGGCCGCGCACTTGCGCCGGGCTTCGTCGACGTGCACACGCACGACGACACGCACGTGATCCGCTCGCCGCAGATGCTGCCGAAGATCACGCAGGGCGTGACGACCGTGATCGTCGGCAACTGCGGGATCAGCGCGTCGCCGGTGACGCTCGCGGGCGATCCGCCCGACCCGATGAACCTGCTCGGCGAGCGCGGCGCGTTCCGGTACCCGACCTTTGCCGACTACGTCGCGGCGGTGAACGACGCGCGGCCGGCCGTCAACGTCGCCGCGCTCGTCGGCCACACCGCGCTGCGCAACAACCAGATGGACCGTCTCGACCGCGCGGCCACCGACGCGGAAATCGCCGGCATGCGCGCGCAGCTCGAGGAGGCGCTCGCGCACGGCGCGCTCGGGCTGTCGTCGGGCCTCGCGTACGGCTCCGCGTTCGCGGCGCCGGCCGAGGAGGTGATGGCGCTCGCCGAGCCGCTCGCGAACGCGGGCGCGCTGTACACGACGCACATGCGCACCGAGTTCGACGCGATCCTCGACGCGATGGACGAGGCGTATCGCGTCGGCCGCCACGCGCGGGTGCCGGTCGTGATCTCGCATCTGAAATGCGCGGGCCCGTCGAACTGGGGCCGCAGCACCGAGGTGCTCGCGTCGCTGGAAGGCGCGCGCCGCTACCAGCCGGTCGGCTGCGACTGCTATCCGTACAGCCGCAGCTCGTCGACGCTCGACCTGAAGCAGGTGACGGGCGACATCGACATCACGATCACGTGGTCGGAGCCGCATCCGGAAGTGGCGGGCAAGCTGCTGAAGGCGATCGCGGCCGCGTGGGGCGTGACCGAGCAGGAAGCCGCGCAGCGCATCCGGCCGGCCGGCGCCGTGTACCACAACATGTCCGAGGACGATGTGCGCCGGATCCTGTCGCATCCGGCGACGATGGTCGGCTCGGACGGCCTGCCGAACGATCCGCTGCCGCATCCGCGGCTGTGGGGCGCGTTTCCGCGCGTGCTAGGGCATTACGCGCGCGACACCGGGCTGCTGCCGCTCGAGGAGGCGATCCGCAAGATGACGTCGCTGTCCGCGCGCCGCTTCGGGCTTGCGGGGCGCGGCGAGGTGCGCGTGGGCTTCCACGCGGATCTCGTGCTGTTCGATCCCGAGCGCGTGATCGACGCGGCGACCTTCGACAAGCCGCAGCAGCCCGCGCACGGCATCGACGCGGTGTGGGTCAACGGCGTGCTGACCTACCGCGACGGCCAGCCGACCGGCGAACGCGCGGGCGGGTTCGTCACGCGCGGGGTGCGGGCGCAGGCGGCGGCCGACGCGGCGTTCTGAGCATTGCGCGGTCATCCATCCGCGAATTTTTTCGGCGTGCGTCGTGTCCGGCGCGCGCATTGGCAACCGAAACAGGAGTGAAACGATGAAGCGATATGGCGTAGGCGAAGCGAAGGGGACGGGCGGGCAGGTGATGCCGTTTGCGCGTGCGGTCGAGGCCGACGGCTGGCTGTACGTGTCGGGCCAGACGCCGATGGTCAACGGCGAGGTGGTCGAAGGCGGGATCGTCACGCAGTCGAAGCAGACGATCGAGAACGTGATCGCGATCCTGAAGGAAGCCGGCTACGGCCTCGAGCACGTCGTGCGCTGCGGCGTGTGGCTCGACGACGCGCGCGATTTCGCGTCGTTCAATAAAGTGTTCATCTCGTACTTCGGCGAGCATCCGCCGGCGCGCGCGTGCGTGCAGTCGAGCATGGTGATCGACTGCAAGGTCGAGGTCGATTGCATCGCGTACAAGGCGCCAGGCGCGTAAGCGTATCCGGCGGACCCATGCGCGCGGGTTTGCATGCCGTCGCGCATGGGTCGAGCGAAAGTGAACTGGCAATCACTTGTATTTTGCAATTCGATACGGTTCTTTGTGCCGGAAGAAATTTGAAGCGCCTTGCCCGGCGGGGTTGCAGGCCTGATTGATGGAAGTAGTTTTGATATAGGGTATCCCGATATTACTGAGTTTTGCGAACGCCCTACGATGTGACGGTAGCACTCGTCATAATTGAGCCGAGGGATAAATGCTTTCGATTGACTCCAATGGGATGATTGTTAGTTCGCGTGTGGTGCGGGTCAGGAAGACCCAGATCGAGCGCGGTGCGATGCAGGTGATTAGTGGAGTTATCGTCCATCAAACCGGTGGTTCAACTGCGGCATCTGCTTTCAATAGCTATCAGAATCCGTCTGCTAACGGGGCGCATTTTTTGATCGACAAGGATGGAACGATTTATCAGACGGCATCTTTGAAGAAGCAGACTTGGCATGTCGGCCGTGTCAAGGCGCGCTGTGTTGCGGAAATGCGTTGCACGCCAGTCGAACTGGAGCAACTTCGCCGTTTTGACCCGCGTGGCGAAAACCGGCGGGAGATGCGCAAGGCGGTCCCGGATCGTTACCCTTCCAATACAGATAGCATTGGCGTGGAATTAGTCGGTGAAGCTCTACCGCTCGACGAACCCGTTCCAGAGCGACGAACCTACGTCGCGGCGCCAGAAGCTCAGAATGACTCGCTTCGATGGCTCATTCATGAACTTTCGATAACACTGAACGTCCCGATGGCAGAGGTCTTTCGCCACCCAACGGTATCACGAAAGAACGATACAGAGGCAGCGAGGGTGCAATGGTGACTCGGATCGCAGCTTTGACCTTGGCACTCCTGCTAAACCACAGCGCGGTTGCGGGCACGCTATCCGATCGCTTGTCGCCCAGCAAGACAGGACTCACTGTCGCGCCGGAGTCAATCAAGATCACCAAAAACGGTGCGTGGTCGGCTGATATCAGCGGGTACGAAACGGCGGATACGTGTCGCGCGTTCGTTCTTCGACAGGCGGATGTCAGCGCGTTTTTTAAGCGCGCGAACCGCGTCACCGAACGGGAATACAGCCATGAGTTGGACGCTGCAAATTGCTATGCCGAAGGCAAAGCCTATCTTGCGAATGGTGGTGTGGCGAAATGGAGGATAGACCAAGCAAGGCGCGGTCTCGTTTCCATGCCCGATGGCCGAACACGCTACCTGTATTGTCCGAAGTGCCGAGCCAACGTGTTCGCGCCGAATTAGAGGGATGCTGCTCAATACGAGTTTGCTGATCGATCTTAGGCCGCTCAAGGATCGACATCCGGGGCACGCGGAACATTATTTGCCGGCTCGTCGATTTCGACGCGAGCCAGAGGACAAGGTGTTCTGATGGAAAACGTGCGTTGGGACGAGATCGAAGCCTTCGTCAGATCAGAGGCGGGGCTCGGAAAATCCGCGCCGCTATCCGCCGCCACGAGGCTTTGGGAGGATCTTGGCCAAACCGGCGACGAAGCCAACGATTTCATGGGTCTCTTTTTCGAACGTTTTGCCGTCGATACGGGCGACTTCGATTTCCACAGATATTTTCTGATGGAAGGCGAGGGACTGCTCTATTCGCTGTTCCAGCGTTGGGTTCTTCGAAAGCCGCACGGCCTCAAGCGGGAATCGATCACGCTTGCAATGCTGTACCGCGCCGCCGTCGAAAGGAAATGGGACGCCCGGCGATTGGCCGAGCTGTCGTGAAAGGCTGAGATTGCAGATGTGTGCAACCGATGGCGGCGACATGAACGTAAACGATCAGAGGAATGGCCACGGTGACATGACCCTGCCGATGCTGATCGGCGAATGGGCCGTGTTGATGGAGATCATCCGCCTGCGGCTCGATCACATTGAGCGTATCGATCCCGATTCGCTGGATGAGGACGTGCTTGCCGACCTCTACGAAAACCAGGACACGCTGACGCGCCTGCTGGCCTATATCGAGAACGGCTTCGCGCGCACCTTCGGCGGTCTGCCGCCGGTACCGGTGCGTGAGCGCCGCGCGTGGCCGCCAGCGCCACGAGGTCGGTGCGCTGGCGCGGCATCTGGCTTCGCCCCCGGAACTGTTTGCCCTGGGAACAGCTCGGCACCACTACCGCGTGATGAGCCTCGCGCAACAGGCAACAGCATGAGTCGGATCGCAGATCGCGTCGCGCTTCTGATTTGTGGCGTCGTCTTCGCGGGTATTGCGTGGGCGACCTTCCGGTATGCGGGTGAGTGGGTGATGCCCGTTGTGATGGCCGTGATGCTTGTGGCGCTCGGGAGCGAAGTCCGCCGACTCAGACGCCTACTGGACGGCCACGGCATCGATTGGCGTCCGCGGAGACGCTTTTTCCGCAAGTAGTCTGCATTGGCGGGCCGCGAAATGCCCGCCGGCTTCACTTCGTTTACTGCCGCGCCGTCCGCGCGTTATCCGGCATCGGCTGGTTGTAGTTCGTGCGGAACGGGTTGATATCGAGCCCGCCACGGCGCGTATAACGCGCATACACCGCGAGCTTCACCGGTTTGCACGCATGCAGGATGTCGAGGAAGATCCGCTCGACGCACTGCTCGTGAAAGCCCGTGTGATTGCGGAACGAGATGATGTAGCGCAGCAGGCCCGCGTGGTCGATCTGCGGCCCGACGTAGTGGATCTGCACGCTGCCCCAGTCTGGCTGGCCGGTGACCGGGCAGTTCGACCGCAGCAGGTCGGACACGAGCGTTTCCTCGACCGGCGCCTCGTCGTGCGCGGCGGTCAGCAGCGACGGATCGGGCTCGTAGATGTCGGTGTCGAGATCGAGCCGGTCGAGCGACAGCCCGTCGAGCTCGTCCATCTCGAGCTTGCCGAAATCGTGCGGCGACACGAGCTGCACGGAAACGCTCGCGCCGCACGCGGCCGAGACGTCACGCTTCAGCGCGTCGCGCACCGCATCGATCGACTCGAACTTCGTTTGCGCGAACGCGCCGAGATACAGCTTGAACGACTTCGATTCGACGATGTTCGGCGATTCGGCCGGCACGTAGAACGTCGCGACCGCGACTTGCGGCTTGCCGCGCGCGTTGAGCCACGACAGCTCGTACGCGTTCCAGATGTCGGTGCCGAAGAACGGCAGCGCCGACGTGATGCCGATCTGCGCGCGCGCGCCGGCGCGCGGGATCGGGAACAGCAGCGACGCGTCGTACTGGTTCGCGTAGACGGTTGCCTTGCCGAGCGGGGAGTGTTCGGGATTCATGATGGGCTCGCTCAGGACAGGAACAGGCGATAGGCCGGGTTGCCGCTCTCTTCGACGTGCGGATAGCCGAGCGCCGCGAGGAAACGCTCGAATTCCGCGCGGTCGGTCTGCGGCACCTGCAGGCCGACGAGGATCGAGCTGTAGTCCGCGCCCTGGTTGCGGTAATGGAACAGGCTGATGTTCCAGTCAGGCGCCATCGACGACAGGAACTTCATCAGCGCGCCCGGGCGCTCCGGGAATTCGAAGCGGAACAGCCGTTCGTCGAGCGCGAGCGGCGAGCGGCCGCCGACCATGTAGCGGATGTGCTCCTTCGACAGCTCGTCGTGCGTCAGGTCGACGGTCCGGAAGCCGTGCGACTCGAAGTTCGCGGCGATCTCCGCCGATTCGCCGCGGCGCTTGATCTGCACGCCGACGAAGATGTGCGCGGCCTGCGCATCGGCGATCCGGTAGTTGAACTCGGTGACGTTGCGCTCGCCGACGAGCGAGCAGAAGCGCTTGAAGCTGCCGCGCTCCTCGGGGATCGTCACCGCGAACACCGCTTCGCGCGCCTCGCCGACCTCGGCGCGCTCGGCGACGAAGCGCATCCGGTCGAAGTTCATGTTCGCGCCGGACGTGACCGCGACGAGCGTCTGGTTCTCGATGCCTTCGCGCTCCGCGTAGAGCTTCGCGCCCGCGACCGCGAGCGCGCCGGACGGCTCGAGCACGCTGCGGGTGTCCTGGAACACGTCCTTGATCGCCGCGCACAGCGCGTCGGTGTCGACCGTCACGACGCCGTCGAGATATTCGCTGCAGAGCCGGAAGGTTTCCTCGCCGACGAGCTTCACCGCGGTGCCGTCCGCGAACAGGCCGACCTCGGCCAACTCGATGCGTTCGCCCGCCTTCAGCGACTGCGCCATCGCGCACGAATCCTCGGCCTGCACGCCGATCACCTTGATCTCCGGGCGCACCGCCTTCACGTACGCGGCGACGCCGGACGCGAGTCCGCCGCCGCCGATCGGCACGAAGATCGCGTGAATCGGGCCCTGGTGCTGGCGCAGGATCTCCATCGCGATGGTGCCCTGGCCGGCGATCACGTAAGGATCGTCGAACGGGTGGACGAACGTGAGGCCGCGCGCCTCCTGCACCTTGACCGCGTGCGCGTACGCGTCGCTGTACGACTCGCCCGCCTGGATCACCTCGACGCTCGGGCCGCCGTGCGCGCGCACCGCGTCGACCTTCACCTGCGGCGTCGTGACCGGCACGACGATCACGGCCTTCACGCCCATCCGGGCCGCCGAGAACGCGACGCCCTGCGCATGATTGCCCGCCGACGCGGTGATCACGCCGCGCGCGAGCGCGTCGGGCGGAATGTGCGCCATCTTGTTGTACGCGCCGCGCAGCTTGAACGAGAACACCGGCTGGTTGTCCTCGCGCTTCAGGTAGACGGGGTTGTGCAGCCGGGCCGACAGGTTGCGGGCCGGTTCGAGCTCTGTCTCGATCGCGACGTCGTAGACGCGCGCGGTGAGGATTTTCTTCAGATAATCGTGGGATGCCATGGGCGCTCGCGTGCAGTGCGGATGCAGACGTAAAAGATCAATGATAGCGCCTGGGGTCTGTTTTCATACGGAATGCATGCGTGTCGAGTACGTTTGCGGCGATGCAACGACGGCCCGGCGGGCTTAACCGGCCGGTTACCGACCGGCCGGACGGCGAATGGCGGCCCGAAACCGCTTCGGGCCCCGGCCGGCGGGCCTTCCGCTGATATCCACACGGCTGGTCCCGGGTCTCACGCGAGGCCCGATCATGGGTTAGAATTCCGTTTTGAATCAAGGATCGGAAGATGCAGAGGCACCCTCGGATCGCCCTTTTGAAGCCGTCGCCGCGCGCAGCCAGCCCCGCGGCGGAACGGCATGCGCGCCGCGCGCGATCGTGTTGATGGCTCCGAGCGCCGCCAGGCCGTGTCGACCGGAGTGGGCGCTTCAGCGCTTGCTCCGGTTCCATGCAACGCAGTTGCCCGCCTGGTACTAGAACAGATTTCCCCAAGATTGCGCCCACGCGCTTGCCGACGCCCGTTGCCCGGTGTTTCGGCCCTCCGAGTCGTCCGAACATGAACGCACCACAAGTTTTCGATCCGCATGGCGCGGCTGCTGCCGTCGCCGCCGACCCCGCACCCCGCCTGCGCGAGATCCCGTACAACTACACCTCGTTCTCCGATCGCGAGATCGTGATTCGCCTGCTGGGCGAGGAAGCCTGGGCCGTGCTCGACGAGCTGCGTGCCGAGCGCCGCACCGGCCGCTCGGCCCGGATGCTGTACGAAGTGCTGGGCGACATCTGGGTCGTGCGCCGCAACCCGTACCTGCAGGACGACCTGCTCGACAACCCGAAGCGCCGCGCGCTGCTGATCGAGGCGCTGAATCACCGCCTGGGCGAGATCGAGAAGCGCCGCCATGCCGACCTTACCGCGCACCAGGACGACGCAGGCCGCGAGCGCGCGGTGCGCGTCGGGATGCTCGAGGCCGCCGCGCAGCGCGCGGTCGACGAGTTCGCGGACGAATTCGACAAGATGGCCGAGCTGCGCCGCCGCGCGACCAAGGCGCTCGGCCGCTGCACGCAGAAGGACAACATCCGCTTCGACGGGCTGTCGCGCGTGTCCCACGTGACCGACGCGACCGACTGGCGCGTCGAGTACCCGTTCGTCGTGCTGACCCCGGACACCGAAGCGGAAATCGCGGGCCTGATCAAGGCCTGCTTCGAACTCGGCCTGACGGTGATCCCGCGCGGCGGCGGCACCGGCTACACGGGCGGCGCGGTGCCGCTCACGCCGTTCTCGGCGGTGATCAACACCGAAAAACTGGAGCAGCTCGGCGCGGTCGAGCTGACCGAGCTGCCGGGCGTGGCGCACAAGGTGCCGACGATCTTCTCCGGCGCGGGCGTCGTCACGCGCCGCGTGACCGAGGCGGCCGAAGCGGCCGGCTACGTGTTCGCGGTCGATCCGACCTCGCTCGACGCGTCCTGCATCGGCGGCAACGTCGCGATGAACGCGGGCGGCAAGAAGGCCGTGCTGTGGGGCACCGCGCTCGACAACCTGGCCTGGTGGCGGATGGTCGACCCCGACGGCAACTGGCTCGAAGTCACGCGCCACGAGCACAACCAGGGCAAGATCCACGACATCCCGGTCGCGCGTTTCGAGCTGAAGTGGTTCGACGGCGCGTATGCGCCGGGCGAGAAGCTGCTGAAGAGCGAGATGCTCGAGATCGAGGGCCGCCGGTTTCGCAAGGAAGGCCTCGGCAAGGACGTCACCGACAAGTTCCTCGCCGGCCTGCCGGGCGTGCAGAAGGAAGGCTGCGACGGCCTGATCACGTCCGCGCGCTGGGTGCTGCACAAGATGCCCGCGCACACGCGCACCGTCTGCCTCGAATTCTTCGGCCAGGCGCGCGAGGCGATCCCGAGCATCGTCGAGATCAAGGACTACCTGTTCGAGACGTCGAAGCAGGGCGGCGCGATCCTCGCCGGCCTCGAGCACCTCGACGAGCGCTACCTGCGCGCGGTCGGCTATGCGACGAAGAGCAAGCGCAACGCGTTCCCGAAGATGGTGCTGATCGGCGACATCGTCGGCGACGACGCCGACGCGGTCGCGCACGCGACGTCCGAAGTCGTGCGGATGGCCAACGGCAAGAGCGGCGAAGGCTTCGTCGCGGTCAGCGCCGAGGCGCGCAAGCGCTTCTGGCTCGACCGCAGCCGCACGGCCGCGATCGCGAAGCACACCAACGCGTTCAAGATCAACGAGGACGTCGTCATCCCGCTGAACCGGATGGGCGAGTACACCGACGGCATCGAGCGGATCAACATCGAGCTGTCGCTGAAGAACAAGCTGCAGCTCGTCGACGCGCTGGAAGCGTTCTTCACGAACGGCAACCTGCCGCTCGGCAAGACCGACGACGCGAACGAGATCCCGAGCGCCGAGCTGCTGGAAGACCGCGTGCAGCAGGCGCTGGAACTGCTCAAGCGCGTGCGCGCACGCTGGGAATTCGTGCGCGACCGGCTCGACCAGCCGCTGCGCGAGGCGCAGCACTACCTCGTGCAGCTCGGCTACGAGGCGCTCACCGAGAAGTTCGCGGACCGCGTCGACGCGCAGCCGGGCGTGAACGTGTTCCACATCACGCAGGACCGCACGGTGCGGATCTCGTGGAAGCAGGAGATCCGCGCGGAACTGCGCGCGATCTTCAACGGCGGCGCGTTCAAGCCGATCCTCGACGAGGCGCAGGCGATCCACAAGCAGGTGCTGCGCGGCCGCGTGTTCGTCGCGCTGCACATGCACGCGGGCGACGGCAACGTCCACACGAACCTGCCGGTCAACTCCGACAACTACGAGATGCTGCAGGACGCCCACGCGGCGGTCGCGCGCATCATGACGCTCGCGCGTTCGCTCGACGGCGTGATCTCCGGCGAGCACGGGATCGGCATCACGAAGCTCGAGTTCCTGACCGACGACGAGATCGCCGAATTCCGCGCGTACAAGCAGCGCGTCGACCCGAACGGCCGCTTCAACAAGGGCAAGCTGCTCGACGGCGCGGACCTGCGCAACGCGTACACGCCGAGCTTCGGGCTGATGGGCTACGAGTCGCTGATCATGCAGCAGTCCGACATCGGCGCGATCGCCGATTCGGTGAAGGACTGCCTGCGCTGCGGCAAGTGCAAGCCGGTGTGCGCGACCCACGTGCCGCGCGCGAACCTGCTGTACAGCCCGCGCAACAAGATCCTCGCGACGTCGCTGCTGGTCGAGGCGTTCCTGTACGAGGAACAGACCCGCCGCGGCGTGTCGATCAAGCACTGGGACGAGTTCAACGACGTGGCCGACCACTGCACGGTCTGCCACAAGTGCGCGACGCCGTGCCCGGTGAAGATCGACTTCGGCGACGTGACGATGAACATGCGCAACCTGCTGCGCAAGATGGGCAAGAAGAAGTTCAACCCGGGCCAGGCCGCGGGCATGTTCTTCCTGAACGCGACCAATCCGCAGACGATCAACGCCGCGCGCGGCGTGATGATGGGCGTCGGCTACAAGGTGCAGCGCTTCGCGAACGACATGCTGAAGAAGGTCGTGACGAAGCAGACGCAGCATCCGCCCGCCACGACCGGCAAGCCGCCCGTCGTCGAGCAGGTGATCCACTTCGTCAACAAGAAGATGCCGGGCAACCTGCCGAAGAAGACGGCGCGCGCGCTGCTCGACATCGAGGACAACAAGATCGTGCCGATCATCCGCAACCCGAAGTCGACGACCGTCGATTCGGAAGCGGTGTTCTACTTCCCGGGCTGCGGCTCCGAGCGCCTGTTCTCGCAGGTCGGGCTGGCGACGCAGGCGATGCTGTGGGAAGCGGGCGTGCAGACCGTGCTGCCGCCGGGCTACCTGTGCTGCGGCTATCCGCAGCGCGGCGCGGGCCAGTACGACAAGGCCGAGAAGATCGTCACCGACAACCGCGTGCTGTTCCACCGGGTCGCGAACACGCTGAACTACCTCGACATCAAGACGGTGGTCGTGTCGTGCGGCACCTGCTACGACCAGCTCGCCGGCTATGAATTCGACAAGATCTTCCCGGGCTGCCGGATCATCGACATCCACGAGTTCCTGCTCGAGAAGGGGATGAAGCTCGACGGCGTGAAGGGCACGCGCTACATGTACCACGACCCGTGCCACACGCCGATCAAGACGATGGACCCGGTCAAGCTCGTCAACGAGCTGATGGGCTCGGACAAGGACGGCTACAAGATCGAGAAGAACGAGCGCTGCTGCGGCGAGTCGGGCACGCTCGCGGTCACGCGGCCGGACGTGTCGACGCAGGTCCGCTTCCGCAAGGAAGAGGAGATCCGCAAGGGCGCGGCGAAACTGCGCAGCATCCCGGTCGTGGCCGGCGACGCGCCGGCGCCGGCCCCTGCCATGAATGGCGGCGCGGACGTGAAGATCCTGACGAGCTGCCCGTCGTGCCTGCAGGGCTTGTCGCGCTACAACGAGGACGCGAACATCGAAGCCGACTACATCGTCGTCGAGATCGCGCGCCAGGTGCTCGGCGAGAACTGGATGGTCGACTACGTCGCACGCGCAAACAATGGCGGGATCGAGCGCGTGCTGGTCTAATGCGGGCATGACCGCACGACTGGGAGCGACGATGGAATGCGTGTTTTGCCGTGAAGACGGCGGCGAGGTGCTCTGGCAGGACGACGCGCTGCGCGTCGTCCTCGCGACGGGCGAGCACGACTACCCGGGCTTTTGCCGGGTGATCTGGGGCGCGCACGTCGCCGAGTTCTCCGACCTCGGCGACGCCGAGCGCGCCCGCGTGATGGACGTCGTCTGCGCGGTCGAGCGCGCGGTGCGGCGCGTGATGCAGCCGAACAAGGTGAACCTCGCGAGCCTCGGCAACATGGTGCCGCACGTGCACTGGCACGTGATCCCGCGCTTCTCGAACGACGCGCATTTCCCGCAGCCCGTCTGGGCGCCGCGGCAGCGCAGCGTATCCGAGGCGCTGCTGCGCTCGCGCGCCGCGCAGGCCACGCTGTTGCACAATGCGGTGCGTGAAGAGATTCAACGAGTGACCGATTCGAGGCAATCATGAGCGGTTTGACTTCCACGACCCCGATTCCGTCGGGCGTCGTCGTGCACGCGGTGTCGCGCGTGCTCGAATTGCAGTATCCGAACGGCGAGAACTACCGGATCCCGTTCGAGCTGATGCGCGTGTACTCGCCGTCGGCGGAGGTGCGCGGCCACGGGCCCGGCCAGGAAACCCTGCAGACCGGCAAGCGCGAAGTGTCGATCACCGCGCTCGAGGGCGTCGGCAACTACGCGCTGCAGCCGACCTTCTCCGACGGTCATTCGACCGGCATCTATTCGTGGGACCTGCTGTACCAGCTGGCGACGCAGCAGGATGCGCTCTGGCGCGACTATTTCGACAAACTGCAGGCGGCGGGCGTCGAGCGTGACGCCCCGATGCCGGCGGCGGGCACGCCGCACGGCCACTGCCACTGAACGACGGCGCCGGCTCTCGGCGCCGTCTTGCCATTTACTGAGGATCAACGCGATGAGCAAAACCCACTTCGGCTTCGAAAGCGTCGAGGAAAACGATAAAGCGAAGAAAGTGGCGGGTGTGTTCCATTCGGTCGCGAGCAACTACGATCTGATGAACGACCTGATGTCGGCGGGCATGCACCGCGCATGGAAGGCGTTCACGATCGCGCAGGCGAACATCCGCCCGGGCTACAAGGTGCTCGACATCGCGGCCGGCACGGGCGACCTGACCAAGGCGTTCGCGAAAGCCGCCGGGCCGACCGGCGAGGTCTGGCACACGGACATCAACGAATCGATGCTGCGGGTCGGCCGCGACCGGCTGCTCGACAAGGGCGTCGTGACGCCGTCGCTCCTGTGCGACGCCGAGAAAATTCCCTTTCCGGACAACTACTTCGACGTGGTCACGGTCGCGTTCGGGCTGCGCAACATGACGCACAAGGATGCCGCGCTCGCCGAGATGCGCCGCGTCGCGAAGCCGGGCGGCCGCGTGATGGTGCTCGAATTCTCGAAAGTCTGGGAGCCGCTGAAAAAAGCGTACGATCTGTATTCTTTCAAAGTATTACCGTGGCTTGGCGACAAGTTCGCGAAAGATGCCGACAGTTACCGGTATCTTGCTGAATCGATCCGGATGCATCCCGATCAGGACACGCTGAAGACAATGATGGAACAAGCGGGCCTCGATGCCGTCAAATATTACAATTTGTCAGGTGGCGTGGTAGCTTTACACCTTGGAACCAAGTATTAAGGGGTTCTTTCCATACATTTGCCTTACATCTGGAGATGCTGATGTCCCAATCGCGTTCGTTGTTCAACCGTAGCAAGCCGTCGAAGCCGTGGGCTCGACGGGTCGGCACGCTGCTGATGGTCGGCCTGCTCACGGCCGGCACGTTCGCATCGCTCGACGCCGAAGCCCGGCGCATGGGCGGCGGGCGCAGCATCGGCCGCCAGAACTCCACCGTCACGCAGCGCCAGGCGACGCCGCCCGCGCAGCAGCCGATGCAGCAGGCCGCGCCGTCGCAGGCGCAGCGCGCGAACCCGGCCGCGCCGACGCCCGCCGCGCAGCCCAACCGCTCGCGCTGGCTCGGGCCGATCGCCGGCCTCGCGGCCGGTCTCGGCATCGCGGCGCTGCTGTCGCACTTCGGCCTCGGCGGCGCGTTCGCCAGCATGATGTCGAACCTGATCGTGATCGCGCTGCTCGCGGCGATCGGCATCTGGCTGATCCGCAAGTTCATGAATCGCCGCCGTTCGAACGAGCCGGCGTACTCGGTCGGCGGCTCGGCGTCGGCATCGGGCAACTATTCGCAAGGTCCGTCGTTCCAGGCCGGCAACGGCAGCAGCTACGCGAACGAAGCGCAAGGCGTGTTCGGCGGCGGCGCGCCGGCGGCGGCTGCCGCGGCGGGCGCCGCAGCGGCGCCGCTGCAGGTCCCGGCCGGCTTCGACACCGAAGCGTTCCTGCGCAGCGCGAAGGTCTACTTCGTGCGCCTGCAGGCTGCGTGGGACCAGGGCAACCTGGCCGACATCCGCGAGTTCACGACGCCCGAGATGTTCGCCGAGATCAAGATCGACCTCGATTCGCGCGGCAACGAAGCGAACCAGACCGACGTCGTGCAGCTCGACGCCGAGCTGGTCGCGATCGAGGACCGCGGCATCGAGCAGTCGGCGAGCGTGCGCTTCCACGGCCTGATCCGCGAGGCCGCGAATGCGCCGGCCGCGCCGTTCGACGAGGTGTGGAACCTGACGAAGTCGGGTAGCCAGGGCTGGTTGCTCGCGGGCATCCAGCAGCTCAATACCCACTGAGCACGCACTGAGCGTCGGCGGGCGGCCCGCTGCTGCGACCGCTTGCCGCTCGGGCTTGCGCTCGGACACGGGTCTCACCCGATCCGACGTTACAATAGAAACCCGCGTGGACGTCCGGTCCGCGCGGGTTTTTCTTTCCCAGTCCGATGACCTTTGCCGCCAAGCCTTTTGCTGCTGCTGTCAATCACCTGCTCGCGCGCGAATCCTGGGCGCGTGACCGCCTGATTCCCTACGCGGGCAAGACCGCCCGCTTCGACGTGCCGCCCGTCACGCTCACGCTGCTGGTGCAGCCCGACGGCTACCTGTCCGCGGTCGATGCGCAGGACGCGCAGCACGTCGACGTGTCGATCGCGCTGGCCGGCGACACCGTGGCCGCGTTCCTGCAGGGCGGGCAGGCGGCCGTGATGAAGCACGTGAAGATCGAGGGCGACGCGGAGTTCGCGACGCAGATCGCGAAGCTGGCCGAGCACCTGCGCTGGGAGCCGGAAGAAGATCTCGCGAAGCTGGTCGGCGACGCGGCGGCGCACCGGATCGCGACGGTCGTGCGCGACGCCGGCGCGCGCGCGCGCCGCACCGGCCGCAACGTGCTCGATTCTGTCGTCGAATATTGGCTCGACGAGAAACCGCAAGTCGTCCGGCGTGCATCGCTCGCGGACCTCGACGCCGAACTGGCGCGCGCGCGGGACGCGCTCGCGCGGGTCGAGAAGCGGGTCGAGCGACTCGAACAAAAAATTGGCGCGCGCACGGGCGGCAGCCCGCGCGGCGCGCACTGAGGGCCGCCGGGCATGCGCATTTTCCGTTTCATCAAAATTCTCTACACCGTCATCCGCTTCGGTCTCGACGAGGTGATGCTGTCCCGGATCGACGACCGGCGCGTGAAGCTGCTGCTGCGGATCACGACGATCGGCCGCCGCTATTCCGATCCGCCGGCGGTGCGGCTGCGCCGCGCGCTCGAAAGCCTCGGCCCGATCTTCGTGAAGTTCGGCCAGGTGCTGTCGACGCGCCGCGACCTGCTGTCGGTCGATTTCGCGAACGAGCTTGCCAAGCTGCAGGACCAGGTGCCGCCGTTCGAGTCGTCGGTCGCGATCGGGCTCGTCGAGAAGGCGCTCGGTGCGCCGGTCGACGAGCTGTTCGACGAATTCGAGCGCGAACCGGTCGCGAGCGCGTCGATCGCGCAGGTGCATTTCGCGAAGCTCAAGCAGGGCGTGCACGCGGGCAAGGCGGTCGCGGTGAAGGTGCTGCGCCCGAACATGCTCCCCGTCATCGATTCCGACCTCGCGCTGATGCGCGACATCGCGACGTGGACCGAGCGCATGTGGGCCGACGGCCGGCGCCTGAAGCCGCGCGAGGTCGTCGCCGAATTCGACAAGTACCTGCACGACGAGCTGGACCTGATGCGCGAGGCGGCGAACGGCAGCCAGCTGCGCCGCAACTTCGCGGGCCTCGATCTGCTGCTGGTGCCGGAAATGTTCTGGGATTTCTCGACGTCGACCGTGCTCGTGATGGAGCGCATGTCCGGCGTGCCGATCAGCCAGGTCGAAACGTTGCGCACGGCGGGCGTCGACATCAAGAAGCTCGCGCGCGAGGGCGTCGAGATCTTCTTCACGCAGGTGTTCCGCGACGGCTTCTTCCACGCCGACATGCACCCCGGCAACATCCAGGTGAGCCTCGACCCGAACACGTTCGGCCGCTACGTCGCGCTCGACTTCGGGATCGTCGGCGCGCTGTCCGATTTCGACAAGAACTACCTCGCGCAGAACTTCCTCGCGTTCTTCAAGCGCGACTACCACCGCGTCGCGACGCTTCACCTCGAATCGGGCTGGGTGCCGCCGGACACGCGGGTCGAGGAGCTCGAAAGCGCGATCCGCGCGGTGTGCGAGCCGTATTTCGACCGCGCGCTGAAGGACATCTCGCTCGGCCAGGTGCTGATGCGCCTGTTCTCGACGTCGCGTCGCTTCAACGTCGAGATCCAGCCGCAGCTCGTGCTGCTGCAGAAGACGATGCTGAACGTCGAGGGGCTCGGCCGCTCGCTCGACCCCGAACTTGACCTGTGGAAAACCGCGAAGCCGTATCTCGAGCGCTGGATGACCGAGCAGATCGGTTTGCGCGGCTGGTACGAGCGCTTCAAGGTCGAGGCGCCGCAATGGAGCAAGACGCTGCCGCAACTGCCGCGCCTGATCCACCATGCGATCGCCGCGCGCCACGACGCGCCGCGCGCCGCGAGCGAAGACCTGATGCGGCAGATCCTGGTCGAGCAGAAGCGCACTAACCGGCTGCTGCAGGCGCTGCTGATCTTCGGCCTGGCCGTGGGCGTCGGCGCGCTCGTCGCGCGGGTGCTGCTCGCGCTCGCGTACAGCGCCTGACATACCCGCCTGGAGGCCATCCGATGTCCGACCCGACCCGCGAACCCCCGCCCGCAGCGCCGCCCGCCGCGGATTTCTCGACGCGCGACCCGGGCGACGCGTCGTTCTGGGACGAGCGCTTCGCGCGCGGCGTGACGCCGTGGGAATTCGGCGGCGTACCCGACGGCTTTCGCGCGTTTGCGAGCCGCCACGCGCCGTGCGCCGTGCTGATTCCCGGCTGCGGCAGCGCGCAGGAAGCGGGATGGCTCGCGCAGGCCGGGTGGCCCGTGCGTGCAATCGATTTCGCCGAGCAGGCGGTTGCCGCCGCGAAGGCGCAGCTCGGCGCGCACGCGGATGTCGTCGAGCAGGCGGATTTCTTCGCCTACGCGCCGCCGTTCGACGTGCAATGGGTCTACGAGCGTGCGTTCCTGTGCGCGCTGCCGCGCGACCGGCGCGCCGACTACGCGGCGCACATGGCCGCGCTGCTGCCGGCCGGCGGGCTGCTGGCCGGCTACTTCTTTGTCGGTGCGACGCCGAAGGGGCCGCCGTTCGGCATCGACCCGGCGGAACTCGACGCGCTGCTCGGGCCGCACTTCGCGCTGGTCGAGGATCTGCCGGTCGCCGATTCGCTGCCGGTGTTCGAAGGGCGCGAGCGCTGGCTCACGTGGCGGCGTCGCTGAAGCCGGCGCATCGCGGCTGTTGCCGGGGCGCGTCGGGGTTTCGGCTATAATTCAAGGTTTTGCAAGCCGTTTCCAGTTTCTGCGGGAAAAATACCATGCCGATCTACGCCTATCGATGCGAAGCGTGCGGTTTCGCGAAGGACGTGCTCCAGAAGATGAGCGACGCGCCGCTGTCCCAGTGCCCCGAATGCGGGAAGGATGCATTCCGCAAGCAGCTGACCGCTGCGGGCTTTCAGTTGAAGGGCTCCGGCTGGTATGTCACCGATTTCCGCGGCGGCTCGGGCGGCACGAGCGCGCCGGCGGCGGCGTCCGCTTCGGGCGATGCGGCGCCGGCAGCCGCCGTGCCCGCGCCTGCGTCCGCGTCCGGTTCCGACAGTGCGGCGAGCGCTGCGCCGGCGCCCGCGCCGGCCGCGACGCCTGCGGCCGGCAGTTGACTGTCGCGGCCCTGTCGGGCCGCGCCCATTCCGCGCCGCCGGTGCGACTATTTGACGGCAGATGATGAAAAAGACGACCCTGAAATCGGTGTTTCTGACCGGCCTGCTGGTTCTCGTCCCGCTCGCGATCACGCTGTGGGTGCTCGGCCTCATCATCGGCACGATGGACCAGACGCTGCTGCTGCTGCCGGAATCGTGGCAGCCGGAGCGGATGTTCGGCTTCCGCGTGCCGGGGATCGGCGCGGTGCTGACCCTTGCGTTCATCTTCATCGTCGGGCTCGCGACGCAGAACTTCATCGGCCAGAAGCTCGTCACGTGGTGGAATGCGGTCGTGCGTCACATTCCGGTCGTCGGGCCGATCTATACGAGCGTCAAGCAGGTGTCGGACACGCTGCTGTCGAGCAGCGGCAACGCGTTCCGCAAGGCGCTCCTGATCGAATATCCGCGCCGCGGGTCGTATACGATCGCATTTCTGACCGGCACGCCCGGCGGCGACGTGCTCAATCATCTGACGGAAGAGTACGTGAGCGTGTACATCCCGACGACGCCGAACCCGACGTCGGGCTTCTTCCTGATGCTGCCGAAGAGCGAAGTCATCGAACTCGACATGTCGGTCGATGCCGCGCTGAAGTACATCGTCTCGATGGGCGTGGTGGCGCCCCCGGCGCCGGCACCGGCGCCCGCCCGCCGTCCCGTCGAGCCGCCGCTGTAAAGAATCATTGCCCGGGCCGCGTTGCGGCGCCCGTTGATCAAACCGAACGAAAGCAAACATCATGTCGATGCGAACTGAATACTGCGGTCTCGTGACCGAACACCTGCTGGGCCAAACCGTGTCGCTGTGCGGCTGGGTGCAGCGCCGCCGCGACCACGGCGGTGTGATCTTCATCGACCTGCGCGATCGTGAAGGCCTCGTGCAGGTCGTGTGTGATCCGGACCGCGCGGAGATGTTCGCGACCGCCGAAGGCGTGCGCAACGAGTTCTGCGTCCAGGTCAAGGGCCTCGTGCGCAACCGTCCGGAAGGCACGGTCAACGAAGGCCTGAAGAGCGGCAAGATCGAAGTGCTGTGCCACGAGCTGATCGTGCTGAACGCGTCGGTCACGCCGCCGTTCCAGCTCGACGACGACAACCTGTCGGAAACGACGCGCCTCACGCATCGCGTGCTCGACCTGCGCCGTCCGCAGATGCAGCACAACCTGCGCCTGCGCTACCGCGTCGCGATCGAGGCGCGCAAGTACCTCGACGAGCAGGGCTTCATCGACATCGAGACGCCGATGCTGACGAAGAGCACGCCGGAAGGCGCGCGCGACTACCTCGTGCCGTCGCGCGTGAACGCGGGCCAGTTCTTCGCGCTGCCGCAGTCGCCGCAGCTGTTCAAGCAGCTGCTGATGGTCGCGAACTTCGACCGCTACTACCAGATCACCAAGTGCTTCCGCGACGAGGACCTGCGCGCCGACCGTCAGCCGGAATTCACGCAGATCGACTGCGAGACGTCGTTCCTCGGCGAGCAGGAAATCCGCGACCTGTTCGAGGACATGATCCGTCACATCTTCAAGACGACGATCGACGTCGAGCTGGACGCGACGTTCCCGGTCATGCCGTATTCGGAAGCGATGGCGCGCTTCGGCTCGGACAAGCCGGACCTGCGCGTGAAGCTCGAGTTCACCGAGCTGACCGACGCGATGAAGGACGTCGAGTTCAAGGTGTTCAGCACGCCGGCCAACGCGAAGGACGGCCGCGTCGCGGCGCTGCGCGTGCCGAAGGGCGGCGAGCTGTCGCGCGGCGACATCGACGGCTACACCGAGTTCGTGCGCATCTACGGCGCGAAGGGCCTCGCGTGGATCAAGGTCAACGAGAAGGCGAAGGGCCGTGACGGCCTGCAGAGCCCGATCGTCAAGAACCTGCACGACGCGTCGATCGCGGCGATCCTCGAGCGCACCGGCGCAGAAGACGGCGACATCATCTTCTTCGCGGCCGACCGCGCGAAGGTCGTCAACGACAGCCTCGGCGCACTGCGCCTGAAGATCGGCCACTCGGAATTCGGCAAGGCGAACGGCCTCGTCGAAGCCGGCTGGAAGCCGCTGTGGGTCGTCGACTTCCCGATGTTCGAATACGACGACGAAGACGCGCGCTACGTCGCCGCGCACCATCCGTTCACGAGCCCGAAGGACGAGCATCTCGAATACCTCGAGACCGACCCGGGCCGCTGCCTCGCGAAGGCGTACGACATGGTGCTGAACGGCTGGGAGATCGGCGGCGGCTCGGTGCGTATCCACCGCGAGGAAGTGCAGAGCAAGGTGTTCCGCGCACTGAAGATCGGTGCGGAAGAGGCGCAGCTGAAGTTCGGCTTCCTGCTGGACGCGCTGCAGTACGGCGCGCCGCCGCACGGCGGCATCGCGTTCGGTCTCGACCGCATCGTCACGATGATGGCCGGCGCCGACTCGATCCGCGACGTGATCGCGTTCCCGAAGACCCAGCGCGCGCAGTGTCTGCTTACGCAGGCGCCGAGCCCGGTCGACGAGCGCCAGCTGCGCGAGCTGCACATCCGCCTGCGTCAGCCGGAGCAGCCGAAGGCGTAATGCACGCTTGACCCCGAACGCGCGCGTGGCGACATGCGCGCCACACGACGAAAAAGGCGCAACGGTGCGCCTTTTTCGTTTTTTGCGGTACAGTCGCAGCACCCGCCGCGCTGCCCGGACCAACCGCCGCGCGGTCTCGCGCCGTATGAAACAAACATGACGAAGTCGCCGAAAATTCCCGAATCCGTTCTCGTCGTGATCTACACGCCCGACCTCGACGTACTGGTGATCAAGCGCGCCGACCAGCCCGATTTCTGGCAATCGGTCACCGGGTCGAAGGACGCGCTCGACGAGCCGCTCGCCGTCACCGCCGCGCGCGAAGTGGCCGAGGAAACGGGCATCGTGGTCGGCACGCCGGAGGTGCCGGCCGGCGCGCTCGTCGACTGGCATCACCGGATCGACTACGCGATCTATCCGCAGTATCTGCACCGCTATGCGCCCGGTGTCACGCGCAATACCGAACACTGGTTCGGCCTGTGCGTGCCGCGTCGCGTCGACGTGACGCTGTCGCCGCGCGAGCATGTCGACCATGCGTGGCTGCCGTATCGCGAGGCGGCCGCGCGCTGCTTCTCGCCGTCGAACGCCGAGGCGATCCTGCAATTGTCCGCGCGCGCGGCCCGGCCTCCGGAAGGCCGGCCCCCCGGAAGGCCGGCCCCCGGAAGGCCGGCCCCCGGGGCCGCATGAACGGCGGGTCCGGCCTTCCGGAGGCCCGCAAGCGATTCGCGCAACTGCGGCAGATGTTCCTGCAGGAGCGGGGCTCCGCTTCGCGGCTCGCCTTCACGTCTGGCAATGCCGTGCGGCTGTGCCAGGGCGGCGAGGCCTTCTTCGGCGCGCTGATCGAACGGATCGACGCGGCCCGCGAGCAGGTGATGCTCGAAACCTACATTTTCTGCGACGACGCGGCCGGGCGGCCGGTGTCGGACGCACTGCTGCGCGCCGTGCGCCGCGGCGTGCGCGTGCGCGTGATCACGGACGGCATCGGCACGGCGCGCCTGCCGCTGTTCGACGCGTGGGCCGACGCAGGCATCGAGCACTGCGTGTACAACCGCTACCTGTTCGGCCCCTTCGGCTTCTCGCGCACGCACCGCAAGCTTGCGGTCGTCGATCACGCGCATGCGTATTGCGGCGGCATCAACCTCGTCGACGACTACGCGCAGAACGGCACGACGCTCCCGTACCCGCGCTGGGACTTCAGCGTCGAGATGGCGGGGCCCGTCGTGTCCGACGTGCGCGCCGCGTTCGAGCTGCAATGGCACCGGATCCGCTTCGGCCACAAGCCGTATGCGCAATACGCGGCGGGGCTCGCCGGCGGCGACGCGTTCCCGGACATGTTCCGCCGCTGGATGCGCAGCCACCGCTGGATCAAGGCCGGGGCGCTCAGGATCGTGACCGAGCCGAGCGTCGCGTTCGTCGCGCGCGACAACGTCGTGAACCGCCGCGCGATCGAGAAGGCGTACCTCGCCGCGATCGGCCAGGCCCGGCAGCGGATCCTGCTCGCGAATCCGTACTTCATGCCGGGCCGCAAGCTGCGCCGCGCGCTGACGGGTGCCGCGCGGCGCGGCGTCGATGTACGGATCCTGCTCGGCCGCAACGAGTTCGCGGCGCTCGACACCGCGGTGCCGTTCCTCTACCACGCGCTGCTGCGCGCCGGCGTGCGCATAGCCGAATATGACAAGACGATGTTGCACGGCAAGGTGGCCGTGATCGACGACAATTGGGCGACGGTCGGTTCGTCGAATCTGGACGCGCTGAGCCTGATGCTGAACAATGAAGCCAACGTCGTGCTGGTGCGGCACGATGCGGTCACGAACGAGCTGCGCGACGCGATCGCCACGGCGTTCGCCGACGGCCGCGAGATCGACCCGGCGCGCTACGCACGACGCCCGCTCGGCGAGCGCATATTGAACTGGCTGGCCTACACGGCCTACCGTGCCGCGATGAAGGTACTGACGGTCGGCGGCTACGACTAAGCGCCCGCTTAAATCATTTCTGCACGCCCGTGCGGAAAACCGCTTCCAACGCGGCCCGAATCGCGCAAAATAGCGACTCGGTTAGACACCGGTTTCTAATAATTTCCTTGTTTCGCGGGCGGTCGCACTCAATAATAGTACGGCCGTTCGATTTTATTTGAACCCCCGAACGGTTACAGAAAAAGCTATGCGAAAAGGCGAACAGACGCGTGCCGCGATACTCGAAGCTGCATTGGACCTCGCCAGCCGTGACGGGCTGGAGGGGTTGACGATCGGCCTGCTGGCCGAGCGCATGCAGATGAGCAAGAGCGGCGTGTTCGCGCACTTCGGATCGCGCGAGGATTTGCAGGTGGAAGTCGTGCGCGAGTATCACCATCGTTTCGAGAACGAGGTGTTCTTTCCGAGCCTGCGCGAGCCGCGCGGTTTGCCGCGTCTGCGGGCGATGCTGGCGCGCTGGATCGAGAAGCGCATCCAGGAGGTGACGACTGGGTGCATCTACATCAGCGGAGCCGTCGAGTACGACGACCGGCCGGACAGCCCCGTGCGCGAGCAGTTGATCGCGAGCGTGACGGCGTGGCGCGCCGCGCTGCTGCGCGCCATTTCGCAGGCGAAGGAAGAAGGCCATCTGCGCCCGGACGGCGATCCGGACCTGATGCTCTTCGAGCTGTACAGCTTCACGCTCGGCCTGCATCACGACGCACGCTTCCTGCATTCGCCGGACGCCGTGCGCCTCACGTGGGCCGCGCTGGAAAAAACGATTGTTTCGTATCAGAGCGAGAGCCGTTAGCGGCGCGTGATCCGCCCGCCAGAAGCTCGAGCCGATTGCCCTACTTTGGAGAGAGTCATGGGACAGTACGCCGCGCCGTTGCGCGACATGCAATTCGTGTTGCACGAGCTTCTGAACGTCGAAGCCGAAGTCAAGCAGATGCCCAAGCACGCGGACCTCGATGCCGACACGATCAACCAGGTCCTCGAAGAAGCGGGCAAGTTCTGCTCCGAGGTGCTGTTCCCGCTGAACCAGGTCGGCGACCGCGAAGGCTGCACGTACGTCGGTGACGGCGTCGTGAAGACCCCGACCGGCTTCAAGGAAGCGTATCAGCAATACGTCGAGGCCGGCTGGCCGGCGCTCGGCTGCGATCCGGACTACGGCGGCCAGGGGCTGCCCGCGTTCGTGAACAACGCGCTCTACGAAATGCTGAACTCGGCGAACCAGGCATGGACGATGTATCCGGGCCTGTCGCACGGCGCCTACGAATGCCTGCACGCGCACGGCGCGCCGGAACTGCAGCAGCGCTACCTGCCGAAGCTCGTGTCGGGCGAATGGACGGGCACGATGTGCCTGACCGAGCCGCACTGCGGCACCGACCTCGGCATCCTGCGCACCAAGGCCGAACCGAACAGCGACGGCTCGTTCTCGATCAGCGGCACGAAGATCTTCATCTCGAGCGGCGAGCACGACATGTCGAAGAACATCATCCACCTCGTGCTCGCGCGCCTGCCGGACGCGCCGCAAGGCACGAAGGGGATTTCGCTGTTCATCGTGCCGAAATTCATCCCCGACGCAGCGGGCGAGCCGGGCGAGCGCAACGGCGTCAAGTGCGGCTCGATCGAGCACAAGATGGGCATCCACGGCAACTCGACCTGCGTGATGAACCTCGACAACGCGACGGGCTGGATGGTCGGCGAGCCGAACAAGGGCCTCAACGCGATGTTCGTGATGATGAATGCCGCGCGTCTCGGCGTCGGCATGCAGGGCCTCGGCCTCACGGAAGTCGCGTACCAGAACTCGCTGACGTACGCGAAGGAGCGCCTGCAGATGCGCGCGCTGACGGGTCCGAAGGCGCCGGACAAGCCGGCCGACCCGATCATCGTCCACCCGGACGTGCGCCGCATGCTGCTCACGCAGAAGGCCTACGCGGAAGGCGCGCGCGCGTTCACGTACTGGTCGGCGCTGCAGATCGACAAGGAGCTGTCGCACGGCGATGAAGCGGTGCGCAAGGAAGCGGCCGACCTCGTCGCGCTGCTCACGCCGATCATCAAGGCGTTCCTGACCGACAACGCGTTCGAGTGCACGAACCACGCGATGCAGATCTACGGCGGCCACGGCTTCATCTCCGAGTGGGGCATGGAGCAGTACGTGCGCGACGCGCGGATCAACATGATCTACGAAGGCACGAACTCGATCCAGTCGCTCGACCTGCTGGGCCGCAAGGTGCTCGGCGACATGGGCGCGAAGCTGAAGAAGTTCGGCAAGCTCGTGTCCGACTTCGTCGAGGCGGAAGGCGTGAAGCCGGAGATGTCCGAGTTCATCAACCCGCTCGCGGACATCGGCGAGAAGGTGCAGAAGCTGACGATGGAAATCGGCATGAAGGCGATGCAGAACCCGGACGAAGTCGGCGCTGCCGCCGTGCCGTACCTGCGCACCGTCGGCCACCTCGTGTTCTCGTACTTCTGGGCCCGCATGGCGCGCCTCGCGCTCGACAACGAAGCGTCGGGCGATCCGTTCTACAAGTCGAAACTCGCGACGGCGCGCTTCTATTTCGCGCGCCTGCTGCCGGAAACGGCCGCGACGATCCGCGCCGCGCGCGCCGGCTCGAAGACGATGATGGAAGTCGACGAGTCGCTGTTCTGATGCGGCATCGGGCGGAGCGCGCCGCGCTCCGCCCGGACGATACGGTCCAGGTACTCACTACGCTGCGTAGCCCTCACCATCCCGTGCTACGCGACACTATCCGGAGACATCCCGTGAGCAATTTCATCATTCGCAAGGTGGCCGTGCTGGGCGCCGGCGTGATGGGCGCGCAGATCGCCGCGCACCTCGTCAACGCGCGCGTGCCGGTGCTGCTGTTCGACCTGCCGGCCAAGGAAGGCCCGAAGAATGCGATCGCGCTGAAGGCGATCGAGAACCTGAAGAAGCTGTCGCCCGCGCCGTTCGGCGTGAAGGACGACGCGAAATACCTCGAAGCCGCGAACTACGAGGACGACATCGCGAAGCTCGCCGAGTGCGACGTCGTGATCGAGGCGATCGCCGAGCGGATGGACTGGAAGCACGACCTGTACAAGAAGGTCGCGCCGCACATTGCGCCGAACGCGATCTTCGCGACCAACACGTCGGGCCTGTCGATCACGACGCTGTCGGACGGCTTCTCCGACGAGCTGAAGGCGCGCTTCTGCGGCGTGCACTTCTTCAACCCGCCGCGCTACATGCACCTCGTCGAGCTGATCCCGACCGCGCATACGCGCCCGGAAATCCTCGACCAGCTCGAGACGTTCCTGACGAGCGTCGTCGGCAAGGGCGTCGTGCGCGCGAAGGACACGCCGAACTTCATCGCGAACCGCGTCGGCATCTTCTCGATCCTCGCGGTGATCACCGAGGCCGCGAAGTTCGGCCTGCGCTTCGACGAAGTCGACGACCTGACCGGCAGCCGCCTCGGCCGCGCGAAGTCGGCGACGTTCCGCACCGCGGACGTGGTCGGCCTCGACACGATGGCGCACGTGATCAAGACGATGCAGGACAACCTCGCCGAAGATCCGTTCTTCCCGGTCTACCAGACGCCTGCCGTGCTCGCCGAGCTGGTGAAGCAGGGCGCGCTCGGCCAGAAGACGGGCGGCGGTTTCTACAAGAAGGAAGGCAAGGCGATCAAGGTGCTCGACGCGAAGACCGGCACCTACGTCGATTCGGGCGCAAAGGCCGACGAGACCGTCGCCCGCATCCTGAAGCGTCCGCCGGCCGAGCGCCTGAAGCTGCTGCGCGAGACGGACCATCCGCACGCGCAGTTCCTGTGGTCGATCTTCCGCGACGTGTTCCACTACATCGGCGTGCATCTCGAGTCGATCGCCGACAACGCGCGCGACGTCGATCTCGCGATCCGCTGGGGCTTCGGCTGGAACGAAGGCCCGTTCGAAGGCTGGCAGGCCGCCGGCTGGAAGCAGGTCGCCGAGTGGGTGCAGGAAGACATCGCCGCGGGCAAGGCGCTCGCGAACGCGCCGCTGCCGTCGTGGGTGCTCGAAGGCCCGGTCGCCGAGAAGGGCGGCGTGCACACGGCCGAAGGTTCGTGGGCGCCGGCGGCCACGCGCTTCGTGCCGCGTTCGGACCTCGCCGTCTACAACAAGCAGGTGTTCCGCGCGCCGCTGCTGGGCGAAGCGGGCGCCGACCCGAAGACCTACGGCAAGACGCTGTTCGAGACCGACTCGGTGCGCGCATGGGTCGATGACCGCGCGGGCGAGGACGACGTCGTGATCGTGTCGTTCAAGTCGAAGATGAACACGATCGGCCCGAGCGTGATCGACGGCCTCGTGCAGGCGATCGAGCTCGCGGAGAAGGACTACAAGGGCGTCGTGATCTGGCAGCCGACGTCGCTGAAGCTCGGCGCGCCGGGCGGCCCGTTCTCGGCGGGCGCGAACCTCGAAGAGGCGATGCCGGCGTTCATGATGGGCGGCGCGAAGGGCATCGAGCCGTTCGTGAAGAAGTTCCAGCAAGGCATGCTGCGCGTGAAGTACGCGAACGTGCCGGTCGTCGCGGCCGTGTCGGGCATCGCGCTCGGCGGCGGGTGCGAGCTGATGCTGCACAGCGCGAAGCGCGTCGTGCACGTCGAGAGCTACATCGGCCTCGTCGAAGTGGGCGTCGGTCTCGTGCCGGCGGGCGGCGGCCTGAAGGAAGCAGCGCTGCGCGCGGCGGATGCCGCTACGGCAGCGAACGCGACCACCGACATCCTGAAGTTCGTCACGAAGTCGTTCGAGAACGCGGCGATGGCGAAGGTGTCGGCCTCCGCGCACGACGCACGCGCGATGGGCTACGTGAAGCCGTCCGACACGATCGTGTTCAACGTGTTCGAGCTGCTCGACACCGCGAAGAAGGAAGCGCGCGCGCTCGCCGACACCGGCTACCGCGCGCCGCTGAAGGCGAAGGACGTGCCGGTTGCGGGCCGCTCGGCGATCGCGACGATCAAGGCGTCGCTCGTCAACATGCGCGACGGCCGCTTCATCAGCGACCACGACTTCCTGATCGCGAGCCGCATCGCGGAAGCGGTGTGCGGCGGCGACGTCGAGGCGGGCAGCCTCGTCGACGAGGAATGGCTGCTGGCGCTCGAGCGCCGCGCGTTCGTCGAGCTGCTCGGCACGCAGAAGACGCAGGAACGGATCATGGGCATGTTGCAGACCGGCAAGCCGGTGCGTAACTGAGCGACAGGAGTCTGAAATGAGCAAACAATTGCAAGACGCATACATCGTCGCCGCGAGCCGCACGCCGATCGGCAAGGCCCCGCGCGGTGTCTTCAAGAACACGCGTCCCGACGAGCTGCTGGTTCACGCGATCAAGTCGGCGGTCGCGCAGGTGCCCGGCTTCGACACGAAGCTGATCGAGGACGCGATCATCGGCTGCGCGATTCCGGAAGCCGAGCAGGGCCTGAACGTCGCGCGGATGGGCGCGCTGCTCGCGGGCCTGCCGCAGACGGTCGGCGGCGTGACGGTCAACCGCTTCTGCGCATCGGGCATCACCGCGCTCGCGATGGCGGCGGACCGCATCCGCGTCGGCGAATCGGACGCGCTGTTCGCGGGCGGCTGCGAATCGATGAGCATGGTGCCGATGATGGGCAACAAGCCGTCGATGTCGCCGCACATCTTCGACCGCAGCGAGGACTTCGGCATCGCGTACGGGATGGGCCTGACCGCCGAGCGCGTCGCCGAGCAGTGGAAGGTGAGCCGCGAGGACCAGGACGCGTTCTCGGTCGAGTCGCACCGCAAGGCGCTTGCCGCGCAGCAGGCTGGCGAGTTCAACGACGAGATCGCGGCGTACACGATCACCGAACGCTTCCCGAACCTCGCGACGGGCGAAGTCGACGTGAAGACGCGCGAGATCGCGCTCGACGAAGGCCCGCGCGCGGACACGTCGCTCGAAGGCCTCGCGAAGCTGCGCACGGTGTTCGCGAACAAGGGCTCGGTTACGGCCGGCAACAGCTCGCAGACGTCGGATGGCGCGGGTGCGCTGCTCGTCGTGTCGGAGAAGGTGCTCAAGGAGTTCAACCTGACGCCGCTCGCGCGCTTCGTGAGCTTCGCGGTGCGCGGCGTGCCGCCGGAAATCATGGGCATCGGCCCGAAGGAAGCGATTCCGGCCGCGCTGAAGGCTGCGGGCCTGAAGCAGGACGATCTCGACTGGATCGAGCTGAACGAAGCGTTCGCCGCGCAATCGCTGGCGGTGATCCGCGACCTCGGCCTTGACCCGTCCAAGGTCAACCCGGTGGGCGGCGCGATCGCGCTCGGCCACCCGCTCGGCGCGACCGGCGCGATCCGCGCCGCGACCGTCGTGCACGGCCTGCGCCGCCGCAACCTGAAGTACGGGATGGTGACGATGTGCGTCGGCACCGGCATGGGCGCCGCGGGCATCATCGAACGCCTGTAAGCGAGGCGGAGCAGTAACGATCGCGGTGCGCGGGCCACGAGCTCGCGCACCGTTTTTTTCATTCGGATGGGATACAGCCAAGGAGACGCTCGTGACGGACATCCAGGTGGAACGCGCCGACGGCGTGATGACGATCACCATTGCGCGGCCGGCGAAAAAGAACGCGCTGACGGCCGCGATGTACCAGACGATGGCCGACGCGCTCGGCGAAGCGCAGGAGGACAAGGAGGTTCGCGCGATCCTGCTGCGCGGCAGCGACGGCATCTTCAGCGCGGGCAACGATCTCGAGGATTTCATGAAGGCGCCGCCGAAGGACGACAGCGCGCCGGTCTTCCAGTTTCTCGCGCGGATCAGCAGCGCATCGAAGCCGATCGTCGCCGCGGTGCCGGGCATCGCGGTCGGCGTCGGCGTGACGATGCTGCTGCATTGCGACCTCGTCTATGCGGCCGACACGGCGTCGTTCTCGCTGCCGTTCGTGCAGCTCGGGCTGTGCCCGGAGGCCGCGTCGAGCCTGCTGCTGCCGCGTCTCGCGGGGTATCAGGTCGCGGCCGAGAAGCTGCTGCTCGGCGAGCCGTTCGACGCGCTCGAGGCGCACCGGATCGGCATCGTGAACCGCGTGCTGCCGGCGGCCGAGCTCGACGCATTCGCGGCGAAGCAGGCGGCGAAGCTCGTCGCGCTGCCGGCCGCGTCGCTGCGCGTGACGAAGGCATTGCTGAAGAACGCCGGCGGCGTGTCGATCGCCGAGCGGATGGCGGAAGAAGGGCAGCAATTCAGCGCGATGCTGCGCGGGCCGGAAGCCCGCGAGGCGATGACCGCGTTCTTCGAGAAGCGCAAGCCGGACTTCCGTTCGCTGCCGTAACGCGCGGCCGGCGCCGGCGTCGCGCCGGCTGCGCCTCCCACCTCCCGTTTTTCGCTTGCCGGCGCGCGGTTCGATGCGCCGGCGCCCGCCATGCTGCGGCGCATCGTCGCAGCGTTTCCCCCCTCCGAGGTCATTCCCCCGATCGCCGCGAGCCTTGCGCTGAAGGCGCGCGGCCTTTCCCCATCTGACGTTGCCGGCCATCACCCGCGCCGGCATCACGTTCGTCCCCGGCCAGTTTTCGCTCAACTCGGCGAAGTTTGTCCGCGGTCAAGATGCACTGCGGCAAGTTTCCGTACAGTTCGCGCGGCAGGCTGCTGCGGTCGTCACGCGTCGCGCATTGGCGGCGCGCGACCCGGCAGTCCTTCTCAACGACACTCAGGCAAACGAACCATGATCAGACGAATCACCGGCGGTGCGCGGGCGGCCCCCGTCATCGCGATACTGGCGGGACTGGCCGGATGCAACGACCTTCACGTGCTCGATCCCAAGGGCGCGGTGGGCGTCGCGGAGAAATCGCTGATCGCGACGGCCACGTGGACGATGCTGATCGTCGTCGTGCCGGTGATCCTGCTGACGCTGTTCTTCGCGTGGCGCTACCGCGCGTCGAACCGCAACGCGACGTATGCGCCGAACTGGTCGCACTCGACCGCGATCGAGGTCGTGATCTGGTCGGTGCCGACGATGATCATCCTGTACCTCGGCATCCTCACGTGGCGGACCACGCACGAGCTCGATCCGTACAAGCCGCTCGAATCGGCGGTCAAGCCGATCGACGTCGAAGTCGTCGCGCTCGACTGGAAGTGGCTGTTCATCTATCCGGAGCTCGGCATCGCGTCGGTCAACCAGCTCGCGATTCCCGTGGGCACGCCGGTGAACTTCCGCATCACGTCGGATTCGGTGATGAACTCGTTCTTCATCCCGCAGCTCGGCAGCCAGGTCTATGCGATGGCTGGCATGCAGACGCGCCTGCACCTGATCGCCGACGAAGCGGGCGATTACGCGGGCGTGTCCGCCAACTACAGCGGCCGCGGCTTCTCCGACATGAAGTTCCGCACGCTCGCCGAGCCGCGCGAGCAGTTCGACGCGTGGGTGCAGAAGGTGAAGGCGTCGTCCGACCGGCTCGACATGACCGCTTACAGCACGGTCGCGCAGCCGAGCGAGAAGGCGCCGGTGCGCTACTTCTCGACGGTCGATCCGAAGCTGTTCCACAACATCATCGCGAAATACAACGACGGTCACGTCCTCGACCTGAAGGACGCTGCCTGTACGACGAAGGGGTAACGCATGTTCGGCAAACTGACACTTTCGGCGATCCCGTTCGATCAGCCCATCATCATGGGGGCGAGCGCCTTCATGGGGCTCGTCGTGCTGGGCATCGTCGCTGCACTGACGGTCACCGGCCGGTGGAAATGGCTATGGAGCGAATGGCTGACGTCGGTCGATCACAAGAAGATCGGCGTGATGTACCTGGTCGTCGCCGTGCTGATGCTGCTGCGCGGCTTCGCGGACGCGGTCATGATGCGCCTGCAGCTCGCGCTCTCGTACAACGGCCCCGGCTACCTGCCGCCGCATCACTATGACCAGATCTTCACCGCGCACGGCGTGATCATGATCTTCTTCATGGCGATGGCGCTGCTGGTCGCGTTCTTCAACCTGATCGTGCCGCTGCAGATCGGCGCGCGCGACGTCGCGTTCCCGTTCCTGAACTCGCTGAGCTTCTGGATGACGGCGGTCGCCGCGATCCTGATGAACATCTCGCTCGTGATCGGCGAATTCGCGCAGGTGGGCTGGCTCGCGTATCCGCCGCTCTCCGAGCTGCAGTTCAGCCCGGGCGTCGGCGTCGACTACTACCTGTGGGCGCTGCAGATCTCCGGCGTCGGCACGCTGATCACGTCGATCAACTTCTTCGTGACGATCATCAAGATGCGCGCGCCGGGCATGACGCTGATGAAGATGCCGGTGTTCACGTGGACCGCGCTGTGCTCGAACGTGCTGATCATGGCGACGTTCCCGATCCTGACGGTCGCGCTCGCGCTGCTCGGCCTCGATCGTTACCTCGACATGCACTTCTTCACGAACGATGCCGGCGGCAACGCGATGCTGTACCTGAACCTGATCTGGGCGTGGGGCCATCCGGAGGTGTACATCCTCGTGCTGCCCGCGTTCGGCATCTATTCGGAAGTCATCTCGACGTTCGCAAAGAAGCCGCTGTTCGGCTACAAGACGATGGTGTACGCATCGTGCGCGATCATGGTGCTGGCGTTCCTCGTGTGGCTGCATCACTTCTTCACGATGGGCTCGGGCGCCGACGTCAACGCGTTCTTCGGGATCATGACGATGGTCATCGCGATTCCGACCGGCGTGAAGATCTTCAACTGGCTGTTCACGATGTACCGCGGGCGTGTCGAGTTCACGGTGCCGGTACTGTGGACGATCGGCTTCATGGTGACGTTCACGCTCGGCGGCATGACGGGCGTGATGCTGGCGATTCCCGGCGCGGACTTCGTGCTGCACAACAGCCTGTTCCTGATCGCGCACTTCCATAACACGATCATCGGCGGCGTCGTGTTCGGCTATTTCGCGGGCGTCCATTTCTGGTTCCCGAAGGTGTTCGGCTTCAAGCTCGACGAGAAGCAAGGCAAGCGCGCGTTCTGGTGCTGGCTCACCGGCTTCTACGTCGCGTTCGTGCCGCTCTACGTGCTCGGCTTCATGGGCATGACGCGGCGCCTGAACCACTACGACAACCCGGCGTGGCATCCGTGGCTGGTCGCCGCCGCATTCGGCGTGGCACTGATCGCGCTCGGCGTGGTGTTCCAGGTCGCATCGGTGTGGGTCGGCTGGCGCAACCGCACGCAGCCGCAGTATCGCGACGTGACGGGTGACCCGTGGAACGGCCGCACGCTCGAATGGGCGACGTCGTCGCCGCCGGCCGTCTACAACTTCGCGGTGATTCCGGACGTGCACGAACTCGACGAGCTCGCGTATCGCAAGGCGAAGGGCCTCGGCATCGGGCTCGGCAAGAACGTCGCGTACCAGGACATCCACATGCCGTCCAACACGAGCGCCGGCCTGTTCGTCGGTGTCTTCAGCCTGCTGCTCGGCTTCGCGCTCGTCTGGCACATCTGGTGGCTCGCGATCGCGTCGCTCGTCGGCATCGTCGCGACGGTGGTGCTGTACAGCGCGCAGGACAACGAAGGCTATTACATTCCGGCGGATACCGTCCGCAAGATCGAGGAACAACGCGCAGGCGTGCGGATGCGCGCGCCGACGCCGGAAGCCGAACTGGAGGCGAACTGATGTCGTATCAATCTCTCACGGGCGCCGCCCGTCATCCGGCGGCGCACCACCATCCGCCGTCGCACTCGGTGTTCGGCTTCTGGCTGTACCTGATGACCGACTGCGTGATCTTCGCGTCGCTGTTCGCGACCTTCGCGGTGCTCGGCAACCAGTTTGCAGGCGGCCCGACCGCGAAGGACCTGTTCGACATTCCGGGCGTCGCGCTCGAGACCGCCGCGCTGCTGCTCTCCAGCATCACGTACGGCTTCGCGATGCTCGGCGCGCAGCGCCGCCGGCGCGGTGCGGTGTTCGTCTGGCTTGCGGTGACGTTCGTGCTGGGCGTCGCGTTTCTCGCGATGGAGCTGCGCGAGTTCTCGCACCTGATCGCGGAAGGCGCGGGGCCCGGACGCAGCGCGTTCCTGTCGGCGTTCTTCGCGCTGGTCGGCACGCACGGGCTGCACGTGGCCGTCGGCCTGTTGTGGATGGTCGTGCTCGCCGTGCAGATCGCGCGCGGCCCCGGCATGACGGAACGCGACTTCCGGCGCCTGACCTGCCTGAGCCTCTTCTGGCACTTCCTCGACATCGTCTGGATCTGCGTGTTCTCCTTCGTCTATCTCGCGAGCGTGATCTAAATGGCCCATTCGGAACTCATTCACCACGATGAAGCGCACGGCACGGCCGGCGGCTACATCGTCGGTTTTGTCCTGTCGGTGCTGCTGACCGCCGCGTCGTTCGGCCTCGTGATGGGCGGCGTGCTGGCGCCGAAGGCGGCGATCATCGCGCTCGCGGTGCTCGCGTTCGCGCAGATCCTCGTGCATCTCGTGTGCTTCCTGCACATGAACACGTCGTCGAGCCAGCGCTGGAACGTGATGGCGTTCAGCTACACGGTGCTCACCGCGCTGATCCTGATCGTCGGGACGCTGTGGGTGATGCACAACGTCAGCATGAACATGATGTCGCGGTAACCGGCATCCTGTTCACGCATTCGCGCCGTGCCCGTCGCACGGCTGGTTTCCTTTCGGGGGCGCGCGGTCTGCGCGCCTTTCTGCATCATGGTCAATAACGATTCCCAGACACCCGTTCGCGCCGACGCGCCGATGCCGCATCGCAAGGTCATCCGCTCGTGGCTCGTGCCGTTCGCCGCGCGCGAGATCGTGCGGCCGATCCTCCTGCTCGTGCTCGACTACCTGCTGTTGTTCGCGACGTTCGCGGGCGCGCTGCTGATCCCGTCGATCATCGGCAAGATCGTCTGCGGGATGGCGGCCGGCTTCGTCACGGGGCGGCTCTTCATCATCGGGCATGACGCGTGCCACCAGAGCCTGACGCCCGATCGCCGGCTGAACCGCTGGCTCGGCCGCATCGCGTTCCTGCCGTCGCTGACGCCGTACAGCCTGTGGGAAGTCGGGCACAACGTGGTGCACCACGGCTACACGAACCTGAAGGGCTTCGATTTCGTGTGGGCGCCGCATACGCCGGCGGAATACGCGGCGCTGTCGCCGACGCGCCGGCTGCTCGACCGCATTTACCGAAGCGGCTGGGCGCCGGGGCTCTACTATTTCGTCGAGATCTGGTGGCTGCGGATGTATTTCCCGACCAGGACCTATATCGGCGCGTCGCGGCCGGTGTTCCGGCGCGACTGCCTGCTGGTGACCGGCTTCGCGGCCGTGTGGATCGGCGCCGTCGTCTGGGCGGCGCTGGCGACGCAGCAATCCGTCGCGCTGCTGCTCGCGACCGGCGTGCTCGTGCCGTTCCTGTTCTGGTGCTCGATGATCGGGTTCGTCGTCTACGTTCACCATACCGACCCGCGCATCGCGTGGCACGCGAACCGGGCCGAATGGTCGAACGCCGCGCCGTTCGTGTCGACCACGCTGCACCTGACGTTCCCGTTCGGCATCGGCGGCCTGCTGCACCACATCATGGAGCACACGGCCCACCACGTCGACATGAGCGTGCCGCTGTACCGGCTCAAGCCGGCGCAGGCGAAGCTGGAGGACATGCTGCCCGGGCGCATCGTCGTGCAGCGCTTCAGCTGGCGCTGGTACTTCGACACGGCCCGCCGCTGCAAGCTGTACGACACCGACCGCAAGCTCTGGACCGACTATCTCGGCAACCTGACGAGCGAGCCGGCGAGCGGGCCGCTGCCGCCGGCCGCCACGGACGAACCGCCGGCCGCCGTGCCGGAGCCGGCAGGCGCGGCGTCCGCCGCGCAGCCTCACGCGGTGCCGTAATCGACGTAGCCGGTTTCGCGGCAGAAGCTGACGAGCCGCAGGCCGGCCTGCTGCGCAATCGCGATCGCGAGCGACGACGGCGCGGAGATCGTCGCGACCATCGGGATGCCGACGCGCGCCGCCTTGCGCACCAGCTCGTAGCTCGCGCGGCTCGACAGGAACACGAAGCCGTCGGTCGCGTCGGCGCGGGCGAGCACCAGCGAACCGATCAGCTTGTCGAGCGCGTTGTGGCGGCCGACGTCCTCGAACGCCATCCGGATCGCGCCTGTTGCGTCGCACCACGCGGCCGCGTGCAGGCCGCCCGTCAGGCGCGTCAGCGCCTGATGGGCCGGCAGCTCGCCGGCGGCGCGCGCGAGCGCGTCGGGCGCGAGGCGCGCGAGGAAGCCGGTATCGGGCACGCGCTCCGGCGCCAGGTCGAGCAGGTCGATGCTCTCGATCCCGCAGACGCCGCAGCCGGTGCGCCCGGCGAGCGCGCGGCGCTTGTCTTTCAGCGCGGCGAACGCCTGCTGCACGACTTCCAGGTGGACTTCGGCGTGCGGCAGCGGCGCGTCGGCGTGCAGGATCACGTCGATGTCCTTGATGTCGCTGCCGCGCGCGACGATCCCTTCCGAAATCGCGAAGCCGACCGCGAACGCCTCGAGGTCGCGCGGCGTGCACATCATCACCGCGTGCGAAATGCCGTTGAAGACGAGCGCGACCGGCCATTCCTGGCCGACATGGTCGAGCGCCGTTTCGGCGGCGCCGCCGCGCGTGCGGCGCACGGACAGTTCGATCGCGCCGCGCGGTTCGGCGGATTCGGTCGGATTCACTGAGACTCCCGTTCGGTTGACTGGCGCGCGGCCGGACGACGATCGCGTCCGCCGTTCGAGCGCAGAGGTTCTAAAATACCTCAGGCAGGCCGGCCGCGCCGGCATCCGCCACTTCGGGTAACGCCATGGGACTTAGCGACGCACCGTTGCTTTTCAACTTCGAACGCGATTCATCGGAAAATTTCACGTACATCCCGATGATCGTGCGCTTCAATCTCGACCGCTTCGGCTTGCGGATCTCGCTCGAGCAGTGGCAATTGCTGCCGCTCGAGGACCGCAAGCTGCTCGCCCGCTTTCCGGCGGACGACGACACCGCGATCGAGCCCAATTTCGACCACGCGCTGTTCGAGATGCTGCGCACGCACGCCGATCTCGAGCCGAGCTGGTTCCAGCCGGACGAGCAGCCGGCCTGGCGCGGCACCGAGCGGGTGCCGGACGCGCTGGTGCAGCAGAGCGCGCTGGCGGGGCTGCCGGCGCCGGACGTCGCGCAATGGCAGCGGCTCGCGCCGTTCCAGCGCTACGTGCTGGTGAAGCTGTCCCGCAAGCCGAAGCTGAACCACGATTTTCTGCCGGCGATGCGGGAATTCGGGCTGACGGCCGCGCACTGATGCGGCGGCCGAGGCGTGTCATGCCGCGCCGGCGCGCGGCACGCTCATTCGAGCGGCGGCAGCGGGCGCGGCTTGCGGTCCGCGCCGGTCGCGACGTAGGTGAGCGTTGCTTCGGTCACCTTCACGATTTCACCCGCGAGGCGCATGCGCTGCGCATAGACCACGACGTCGACCGTCACCGACGTGTTGCCGGTGCGCGTGACGGTCGCATAAAAGCTCAGCAGGTCGCCGACGAACACCGGCTGCTTGAACACGAACGAATTGACCGCGACGGTCGCGACCCGGCCGTTCGCGCGCTGGCTCGCGGGGATCGAGCCGGCGATGTCGACCTGCGACATGATCCAGCCGCCGAACACGTCGCCGTGGACGTTGGCGTCGGACGGCTGCGGGACGACGCGCAGGGCGGGCTGGTTTTGCGGGAGGGCGAGCGGGGAGTCGGTCATGGCGATGCTTTCATCCTGTAATAAAACGCACCGGCCCGCACGCGCGGCCGGCGAGGCCGCCGACAGCGGCGCGAACCGGCTTCTGCGACAATACAACGTTCGCAAATTGTACGAGAAAGCGGGCGAGCCGGCGGTCGTCGAGCGCGGCCCGCACTGCCGAGCCTCCCATTCCCCATGCGCCGATTTCCCGCTTCCGGCGAGCCCGCGCCGCTTCACACCGGGCCCCGCAACGACTGGCAGACCATCCGTTCGCTGCTGCCGTACCTGGCGACCTACAAGTGGCGCGTCGCGCTCGCGCTCGGCTGCCTGATCGGCGCGAAGGTCGCGAACCTCGGCGTGCCGGTCGTGATGAAGCGCATCGTCGACCATCTCGCCGCGGTGCAGCAGCTGACCGCGCTCGGCCGCGCCGAGCAGTCGGCCGGGATCGTGCTCGCGGGCGGCATCGGGCTGCTCGTCGTCGCGTATGCATTGGTGCGGCTGTCGACGTCGCTGTTCACCGAGCTGCGCGAGATCCTGTTCTCGAAAGTGACCGAAAGCGCGGTGCGGCGGCTCGCGCTGCAGGTGTTCCGGCATCTGCACGGGCTGTCGCTGCGGTTTCACCTCGAACGCCAGACGGGCGGCATGTCGCGCGATATCGAACGCGGCACGCGCGGCATCCAGCAGCTCATCTCGTACTCGCTGTACAGCATCCTGCCGACGCTCGTCGAGGTCGGCCTCGTGCTCGGCTTCCTCGTCGTCAAGTACGACGCGTACTACGCGTACGTGACGTTCGCCGCGCTGGTCGCGTACATCGTGTTCACCGTGAAGGTCACCAACTGGCGCACGCATTTCCGCCGCACGATGAACGAGCTCGACTCGCGGGCGAATTCGCGCGCGATCGATTCGCTGATCAACTACGAGACGGTCAAGTATTTCGGCAACGAGGATTGGGAGGCGCAGCGCTACGACGAGAACCTGAAGCGCTACCGCAAGGCGGCGATCCGCTCGCAGAACTCGCTGTCGCTGCTCAACTTCGGCCAGCAGGCGATCATCGGCACCGGGCTCGTGTTCATCCTGTGGCGCGCGACGCAGGGCGTGCTCGCCGGCAAGCTGACGCTCGGCGATCTCGTGCTGATCAACACGTTCATGCTGCAGCTGTACATTCCGCTGAATTTCCTCGGCGTCGTCTATCGCGAGCTGAAGCAGAGCCTCACCGACATGGACCGGATGTTCGGGCTGCTGTCGGCGGCCAAGGAGGTCGCCGACGCGCCCGATGCGGCGCCGCTCGCGGTGGCCGGCGCGCAGGTGCGCTTCGAGCACGTGAACTTCGCGTACGAGCCGGCGCGGTCGATCCTGCACGACGTGACGTTCACGATCGACGCCGGCACGACGACCGCGGTGGTCGGCCACAGCGGCTCGGGCAAGTCGACGCTGTCGCGCCTGCTGTTTCGCTTTTACGATCTCGACCGGCAGGCGGGCGGCGCGATCCGCATCGACGGGCAGGACATCCGCGACGTCACGCAGGATTCGCTGCGCGCATCGATCGGCATCGTGCCGCAGGACACCGTGCTGTTCAACGATTCGATCTACTACAACATCGCGTACGGCCGGCCGACCGCGACCCGCGACGAGGTGATCGCGGCCGCGCGCGCCGCGCACATCCACGATTTCGTCGAAAGCCTGCCGAAGGGCTATGACACGCCGGTCGGCGAGCGCGGGCTCAAGCTGTCGGGCGGCGAGAAGCAGCGCGTCGCGATCGCGCGCACGCTGCTGAAGAATCCGCCGATCCTGCTGTTCGACGAGGCGACGTCGGCGCTCGACTCGCGTTCGGAGCGCGCGATCCAGCACGAGCTCGAGCAGATCGCGCGGCATCGCACGACGCTCGTGATCGCGCACCGGCTGTCGACGGTCGTGCACGCGCAGCAGATCCTCGTGATGGATCACGGGCGGATCGTCGAGCGCGGCACGCACGACGAACTGGTGCGCGCGGACGGGCTGTATGCGCAGATGTGGGCGCTGCAGCAGCAGCGCGCGGCGGCGGGCGGGGAGGAGGCGGAGGAGGTTTAGGGCCCGTTCGCGGTCAGCGCGCGCCGCGCAGCCGCCTGTCGAGCTCGCCGAGCTGCGCGGGCGTACCGACGTTTTCCCAGATTCCTTCGTACAGCTCGCCGCGCGCGCGGCCGGCCTCGATCGCCGCGCGGTAGTACGGCGTCAGTGCGCGCCGTGTGCCGGGCGCGAGATCGGCGAACATCCGCGTGTCGTACAGGCCGATGTTGCCGAACGTGAAACGCGGGGCGCCGTCGAGCGACAGCCGGCCGTCCGCGTCGAGCGCAAAATCGCCCGCCGGATGGAACGGCGGGTTCGGCACCATCACCAGATGCATCGCAGGCGCGTCGAGCGCGGCCATCTGCGCCGCGCGCGCGGCGAGCGTGCCGTAGTCGAATTCGCAGAACACATCGCCGCTGACCGCGACGAACACCGTCGGCCGGCCGTCGCGCGCGATGAGCGGCAGCGCCTGCGCGATGCCGCCCGCGGTTTCGAGCGCGTCGTCCTCGGCCGAATAGGCGAGCCGCACGCCCCAGCGCGAACCGTCGCCGAGCGCGGCTTCGATCTGCGCGCCGAGCCACGCGTGGTTGATCACGATCGTCTCGATGCCCGCCTGCGCGAGCCGCTCGATCTGCCAGACGATCAGCGGCTTGCCGCCCGCTTCGAGCAGCGGCTTCGGGCAGGTGTCGGTGAGCGGGCGCATCCGCTCGCCGCGCCCGGCGGCGAAGATCATCGCCGTGGTGAGGGATTGGCTCATCTTCAGAACGTATAGCCGACGTCGGGGGTGGCGCCTTCGAGCTCGTCGAGCAGCTTCGCGAACGGCGCGAGCGGACGGTAGCGCAGCGCGACCTTGCGCGCGTATGCAAGGAAGCGCGGCAGGTCCGCGAGGTACTGCGGCTTGCCGTCGCGATAGTTGAGGCGCGCGAACAGGCCGAGGATCTTGATGTGCCGCTGCAGGCCGATCCATTCGAGCTGGCGGTAGAACTCGCCGAAGTCCGGATCGACCGGCAGGCCGGCCTTCTTCGCCTTCTCCCAGTAATACGCGAAGCAGTCGAGCTCGAATTCCTCGTCCCAACTGATGAACGCGTCGCGCAGCAGCGACACGACGTCGTAGGTCAGCGGCCCTTCGACCGCGTCCTGGAAGTCGAGCACGCCCGGATTCGGCTCGCAGACCATCAGGTTGCGCGGCATGAAATCGCGCAGCATGAAACCCTGCGGCTGCGCGCGGGCGCTCGCGATCAGCAGCGCGAAGGTGCGCTCGAGCACGCCGCGCATCGCGTCGGTGACCGTCCTGTCGAGGTGCCGGCCGACGTACCACTCGGGCATCAGCTCCATTTCGCGGCGCAGGAACGCTTCGTCGAACGCCGGCAGCACGCCGGGCGCGGACGTCAGCTGGAAGCGGATCAGCGCGTCGAGCGCGGCGCGCATCAGCGGCCGCGCGGCGAGCGGGGCGGCCGGGTCGAGCACCGAGAGGTACGACGTCCGGCCGAGGTCGGTCACGAGCATGAAGCCGTCGCCGAAATCGTGCTCGAGCACCTGCGGCGCGTGGACGCCCGCGGCGGCGAGCATCTGCGCGACCTGGACGAATTCGCGGCACTTCTCGGGCGGCGGCGCGTCGACGGCGATCAGCGAGCCGTCGGGGCTCGCGGACGACGCGACGCGGAAATAGCGGCGGAAGCCGGCGTCCGTCGATGCGGGCGCGAGGGTGGCGAGATCGAGGGCGTGGCGCGCGGCGAGGGGGCGCAGCCAGGCGGTGAGCGCTTCAAGGCGGGAATCGTCGGATGGGGGCGTCATGAAACTCGGAGGAGGGGGGAACGTCTTGCCATATAATACCCCACGACTTTTTTGACGCGCCCCGCGTCAGCATCCGCCGTGCAGGCCCGCTGCCTGTCGCGCCGTTCGCCCGATCGCCTCCCCTGGTTTGCGCTCAGCCGCAGTCACGGTTCGATTGCGCGGGCCGCGATGCGCGACCGCACGGGTTGACGAGGGGCGATTCGCCAAACGATAGATGCCGCCCAAACCGCTATTCCCGATTGTTTCCCCCGGTGACGGGGCGCCGCGCAAACGGCGGCTCGCGCTCGCGCTCCTGGCCGTGCCGGGCCTCGTGCCGGCGGTGTCGCACGCGCAGTTGACGGGCGCGGCCGCGCAGCCGCAGCCGCTCGATTCGCCGTGGGATCTGCGTCTCGCGCCCCAGCTCCAGGATCATCCGCTGAAGGAAGGGGCAAAGCCGGCCACCTTCGTGATCGCCGACCACACGAGCGGCACGGCCGAGCAGGACCTGGCCGCGAAAGGCACGGCCGAGCTCCGCCGCGGCAATGCGGTCGTGAAGGCCGACGCGCTCCACTACGATCAGGATACGGACATGGCCGATGCGTACGGCCAGGTCAAGGTGGTCAACGGCGGCACGTCGTTCGCCGGTCCCGAGGCGCACCTGAAGATCGAGTCGAACCAGGGCTTCATGACGGCGCCGAAGTACCACTTCAACGCGACGGGCGGGTCGGGCAGCGCGGAGCGCGTCGACATGGTCGACGCCGAGCGCTCGGTGTTCGTCGACGGCACTTACACCGCGTGCCAGTGCGCGGCGCATCCCGCGTGGTACATCAAGGGCAGCCGGTTCGACTTCGACACCGGCGCCGACGAGGGCACGGCCCGCAACAGCGTGCTGTTCTTCCAGGGCGTGCCGATCTTCGCGAGCCCGTGGATGACGTTCCCGCTGTCGGGCGACCGGCGCAGCGGCCTGCTGCCGCCGACGTTCACGTCGAGCTCGGACAACGGGTTCGAGCTGTCGCTGCCGTACTACTTCAACATCGCGCCGAACCGCGACCTGACGCTCACGCCGCGCATCCTCGCGAAGCGCGGGGTGCAGACGCAGGCGACGTTCCGCTACCTGTCGACGAACTACGCGGGCACGTTCACCGGCGAGTTCCTGCCGGACGACCGGCTCGCGCACCGCAACCGCTACGCGATCTACTGGCAGCACCAGCAGAACTTCGGCAGCGGCTTCGCCGGCTACATCAACTACAACAAGGTCTCGGACAACCAGTATCCCGAGAACCTCGGGTCGGTGTCGAACCAGTTCGTCAACGGCACGCAGACGCTGTACCAGCAGGAGGCCGGCCTCACGTACAACAACGGCCCGTGGTCGGTGCTCGCGCGCTACCAGCACTGGCAGACGCTGCCGCCGTCGATCGCGCCGTACAGCCGCGAGCCGCAGCTGAACGTGAAGTACGCGAAGTACAACGTCGGCGGCTTCGACTTCGGCGCGGAAGCCGACTATTCGCGCTTTCGCATCACGACGGCCGACGCGACGCAGGGCGACCGGATCGTCTTCAATCCGTACATCGCGTACGGCGTCTACGGCCCCGGCTATTTCGCGGTGCCGAAGGTCCAGTACCACTTCGCGTCGTACGACCTGAACTACCTGTCGTCGGGCACGCCGAACAATCCGAAGCGCTTCACCGAATCGATCCCGACCGTGAGCTTCGACACGGGCCTGATCTTCGACCGCTCGGTGCGCCTGTTCGGCCAGGATTTCATCCAGACGCTCGAGCCGCGCCTGTACTACGTGTACACGCCGTACCGCAACCAGTCGAATGCGCCGCTGTTCGACACCGCGGAATCGGACTTCGGCCTCGCCGAGATCTACCAGCCGAACACGTTCGTCGGCAATGACCGGGTCGCCGACGCGAACCGCCTGACGGCCGGGCTGACGTCGCGCTTCATCGATCCGCGCACCGGCGACGAGCGCGCGCGCTTCGTGGTCGCGCAGCAGTACTATTTCGCCGACCAGCGCGTGACGCTCACCCCGACTCAGGCGGCCGCGCAGGCGCGGCACTCGGACCTGATCGCGGGCGCCGCGATCAAGCTGGGCGCCGGCTTCGCGTCGGAAACGGCGTTCCAGTACAACCAGAACAACAACCAGCTCACGAAGTCGAGCATCGGTTTCGCGTACAGCCCCGAGGCGCGCAAGGTGATCAACGTCGGCTACCGCTACACGCGGGCGACCGCGACGCTGGACGGCCGGCCGATCAACCAGTTCCTGGTGTCCGGGCAGTGGCCGCTGACCCGCCGCCTGTACGCGGTCGGCCGCTTCAACTACGACTTCGCCGGCAAGCGGATGATCGACAGCGTGGTCGGCTTACAATACGACGCGGATTGCTGGGCGCTCGGGGTCGGTATCCAGCGGTACACGAACGGCGTGGATTCGTCGTTGCAGCGGAATACGTCGTCGCGGATCATGGCGCAGCTGACGCTCAAGGGGCTGTCGACCATCGACAACGGCCTCGTGAGCGCATTCCGCGCCGGGGTGCAGGGCTATACGCCGCTGCCGCCCGCGCCGCCGCCGTTGTCCCGCTTCAGCAACTACGACTAACGCCGGGGCGCCCGCAAGCGGCCGAAGGCGCCGGCGCCGGACCAGCACGATTTCAATGGAGTATCAGTGGCAATGAAGAAAACCCTTCGCTTCGCGGCAGTCGTCTCCAGCCTCGCCGCGTCCGCCGCGCTGCTCGTCGCCGCGCCGGCTGCGGCGCAAGCGCTCGGCTCGCATGGCGCACAGCTCACCGACGAAGTCGTCGCGGTCGTCAATAACGACGTGATCACGGGCCGTGAGCTCGACCAGCGCGTCGGCCTGATCTCGCGCCGCCTGCAGCAGCAGAATGCGCCGGTGCCGCCGCTCGACCAGATGCGCGCGCAGGTGCTGAACCAGATGGTGCTCGAACGCATCCAGGTGCAGAAGGCCAAGGACGACGGGATCCGGATCGACGACGCGGCCGTGCAGTCGACGCTGCAGCGGCTCGCGCAGGCGAACGGCATGACGCTCGACCAGTATCGTGCGCGGATCGAGGCGCAAGGCGTGCCGTGGAACGTCTTCACGGGCGACGCGCGTACCGAGCTGATGCTGTCGAAGCTGCGCGAGCGCGAGGTCGACAGCAAGATCACCGTGTCGGACGCCGAGGTCGCGAGCTACATCGCGAGCCAGCGCGGGCCGAGCGCGTCGCAGCAGCAGGACCTGCGCTTCCAGCACATCTTCGTGAAGGCGCCGACCAGCGCGCCGCAGGCCGACATCGAGGCCGCGCAGAAGAAGGCCGACGCGCTGCTGAAGCAGGCGCAGTCGGGCGCGGATTTCGAGCGCCTCGCGAAGAACAATTCGGAAGCGAACGACGCGAAGAAGGGCGGCGACCTCGGCTTCAAGTCGCCCGGCGCACTGCCGGCCGACGTCGTCGCGGCCGCGTCGCAGCTGCGCCCGGGCCAGGTCAATCCGACGCTGATCCGCGTGCCGGACGGCTTCGAGATCGTGCGTCTCGTCGACCGCCGCCAGAGCCAGGGCGCGTCGGCCGCCGCGCCGAAGATCGTGCAGACGCACGTGCGCCATATCCTGCTGCGCGTCGGCGAAGGCAAGTCCGAAGGCCAGGCGCGCCAGCAACTGATCGACATCCGCAAGCAGGTCGAGGCCGGCGGCGATTTCGCGAAGTTCGCGCGCACCTATTCGCAGGACGGCTCGGCGTCGCAGGGCGGCGACCTGGGCTGGATCAGCCCGGGCGAGACGGTGCCCGAGTTCGAGCGCGCGATGAACAACCTGCAGGACGGCCAGGTCAGCATCCCGGTGCGCACCGAGTACGGCTACCACCTGATCCAGGTGCTCGAACGCCGCGAATCGGAAGGTTCGGTGCAGCAGCAGATGGACATCGCGCGCCAGGCGATCGGCCAGCGCAAGGCCGAGCAGGCGTATGCCGACTGGCTGCGCGAGCTGCGCGATTCGTCGTACGTGCAGTTCAAGCTCGGCGACTTCGGCGCGGCGCGCTGAGCGAGCCGACGATGACGTCGCCCGCGCTGCATATCGCGATCACGACCGGCGAGCCTGCGGGCGTCGGTCCGGAGCTGACCGCGCAGGCGCTGCGCGACGCCGGCGAGCGCTGGCCCGACGCGCGCTTCACGGTGCTCGGCGATGCGGCGCTGGTCGCCGCGCGCGCCGCGGCGGTCGGCGTGGACTGGGCAGCGCTCGTCGCGGCGGGGCAGGTTGCCGTCGCGCACCGCCCGCTCGCCGCGCCCGCGCGCGCGGGCGAGCTGAACGCGGCCAACGGCCGCTACGTGCTCGCGCTGCTCGACGCGGCGATCGACGGTGCGCTCGCGCGCGAATACGACGCGATCGTCACCGCGCCGCTGCAGAAGAGCACGATCAACGATGCCGGCGTCCCGTTCACCGGCCACACCGAATACCTGGCGGAGCGCACCGGCACGCCGCGCGTCGTGATGATGCTGGCGGGCACGGGCGACAAGCCGCTGCGCGTCGCGCTCGCGACGACGCACCTGCCGCTGAAGGACGTGTCCGCTGCGCTGACGATCGACGGGCTGGTCGAGACGCTGACGATCGTCGACCACGACCTGCGGCGCGATTTCGGTCTCGCCGCGCCGCGCATCCTCGTCACGGGGCTCAACCCGCACGCGGGCGAGAACGGCTATCTCGGCCGCGAGGAGATCGACGTGATCGAACCCGCGCTCGCGCGCGCGAAGGCGCAGGGCATCGACGCGCGCGGCCCGTATCCGGCCGACACGCTGTTCCAGCCGCGCTACCTTGCCGATGCGGACTGCGTGCTCGCGATGTTTCACGACCAGGGCCTGCCGGTGCTCAAGTACGCGACGTTCGGCGAGGGGATCAACGTCACGCTCGGCCTGCCGATCGTCCGCACGTCGGTCGATCACGGCACCGCGCTCGACCTCGCCGGCACCGGTCGCGCCGATCCGGGCAGCATGATCGCCGCGCTCGATACCGCCGTCACGATGGCGCGTCACCGCCGCGCAGCCCGGCCTGACGCAGCCTGACTCCCTTTCTCGCGTTTTTCGTTTTTTATAGTCGATGTCGAACAGCAGACAGCACCAGGGCCATTTCGCGCGCAAGCGCTTCGGGCAGAACTTCCTCGTCGATCACGGCGTGATCGACTCGATCGTCACGACGATCGGTCCGGCGCGCGGCCAGCGGATGGTCGAGATCGGCCCGGGCCTCGGCGCGTTGACCGAGCCGCTGATCGCACGCCTCGCGACGCCCGAGGCGCCGCTGCATGCGGTCGAGCTCGACCGCGACCTGATCGCCCGGCTGCAGCAACGCTTCGGCCCGCTGCTCGAACTGCACGCGGGCGACGCGCTCGCGTTCGACTTCCGCTCGCTCGCGGCGGCGGGCGACAAGCCGTCGCTGCGCATCGTCGGCAACTTGCCGTACAACATTTCCAGCCCGCTGCTGTTCCACCTGATGACGTTCGCCGACGTGGTCGTCGACCAGCATTTCATGCTGCAGAACGAAGTCGTCGAGCGGATGGTCGCCGAGCCGGGCACGAAGGCGTTTTCGCGCCTGTCGGTGATGCTGCAGTACCGCTACGTGATGGACAAGATGATGGACGTGCCGCCGGAGTCGTTCCAGCCGCCGCCGAAGGTCGATTCGGCGATCGTGCGGATGATCCCGTACGAGCCGCACGAGCTGCCGGACGTCGATCCGGTGCTGCTCGGCGAGGTCGTGACGGCGGCGTTCTCGCAGCGCCGCAAGATGCTGCGCAATACGCTCGGCGACTATCGCGAGACGGTCGATTTCGACGCGCTCGGCTTCGATCTCGCGCGCCGCGCGGAAGACGTGAGCGTGGCCGAGTATGTCGGCGTCGCGCAGGCGCTCGCCGCGGCGCGCAAGGCCGGGTGACGCACGCAGCGTCGACGCCGGATCGCGCGCCGATCTTCAAGGCTGCCCCGAGGGCAGCCTTTTTCATTTGCGCGCGGGCGCGTTGACGAGCCCGATGCCGATCAGCACCAGCGCCGCGGCGGACAGGAAGCGCCAGCCGACCGATTCGCCGAGCAACAGGACGCCGAACGCAACGCCGAACAGCGGCGACAGGAACGTGAACACCGACAGCCGCGATGCGATGTAGCGGGTCAGCAGCCAGAACCACGACAGATAGCTGACGAACGCGACGATCACCGACTGGTACGCGAGGCTCGCGATCGCGACGGGCGTCACGTGCACGAACGACGCCTGGCCGAGCAGCGCGGCCAGCGCGAGCAGCATCGCGGCCGACACCGCGAGCTGGTAGAACAGCGTCTTGCTGGCGCTCGCGTGCGAGAGCGACGTCGAGCGCACGACGACCGTCGTCGCCGCCCACATCGCGCCGCCGAGAATCCCGAGCGCGTCGCCGGCGAGCCCGGCGAGCACCGATGCGCCGGGCGCGAGCGGCTTCAGGAAGCCGTCGGCGAACGCGAGCGCAATGCCGGCGAACGCCAGGCCGACGCCGAGCCACTGGGTGCGCTGCAGGCGCTCGCCCGGCGTGAACAGGTGCAGGCCGAGCGCGGTGAAGCATGGCGCGGTGTACAGGAAGATCGCCATGTGCGAAGCGCTCGTCAGCGTCAGGCCGAAGAACACGCAGATGAATTCACCGGCGAACAGTGCGCCGGCCGCGAGCCCGGGGACGAACGTGCGGTCCGCGCGGAACAGCGGCGTGCCGCGTGCGCGCGCCCAGCCCCACAGCAGCAGCGCGGCGATCAGCGAGCGCAGTCCGGCCTGGAACATCGGCGGGATCGCGGCGTTCGTGCTCTTGATCGCAACTTGCTGAAAGCCCCAGATCGCGCACAGCAGCAGCATCAGCCCGACCGCGCGCGCGTCGGGCGCGCGGCGCGCCGGAGCGGCGGCAAGCGTGCTCATCGGCGGGCTTCGCCGGTACGGCAGGGCGGGCAATGGGCGCGTGCGGTGCGCGCGAATCGGTGGTTGTGCACGGCGGTCTAGCGGTTGGCTGAGGTGGGCGGGTGAGCGCGCGGGCGGCGGGCGGTGCGTGGGGCGAGCTGCGACGATGTTACCTGATCGGTGTGGCGTGCGCTGCTGCAAGGCGCCGCCGGGCCGGGCGCGCCTCCGGCGAGATCCCCCCGACTCTGGTAGAGTCTGCCGTTCAGGCAAGTCCCCACGGAGTACAAGAAATGCGTTTACTGCACACGATGCTGCGAGTCGGCGATCTCGACCGCTCGATCAAGTTCTACACCGAATTGCTCGGCATGAAGCTGCTGCGCCGCGAGGATTATCCGGAAGGCAAGTTCACGCTCGCTTTTGTCGGCTACGACGACGAAAGCAGGAGCACGGTGCTCGAACTGACCCACAACTGGGATACGCCGTCCTACGACCTCGGCACGGGTTTCGGCCATCTGGCGCTGGAAGTCGACGATGCGTACAAGGCCTGCGAGCAGATCAAGGCGCAAGGCGGCAAGGTCACGCGCGAAGCGGGCCCGATGAAGCACGGCACGACCGTGATCGCGTTCGTCGAGGATCCGGACGGCTACAAGATCGAGTTCATCCAGAAGAAGGCGCACTGAGCGCCGGATGAGCGAGCCGCGGTGCGCGCCATGCGCGTCGCGATGCAAAGCGGAAAAACGGGCGGCGCGGGGAATCCCGCACCGCCCGTTGATGTTTACAGCGACGGCAGCAGCTCGGGCGGATGATGCTTGAGCGTGTGCCGCGCTTCGCGGAATTCCGGGAAGATCGATTCGACGGTCTGCCAGAAGCGCGGGCTGTGGTTCATCTCGCGCAGATGCGACAGCTCGTGCGCGACGACATAGTCGATGATCGACATCGGAAAGTGGATCAGCCGCCAGTTCAGGCGGATCTTGCCGTCGCTCGAGCAACTGCCCCAGCGCGTCGCGGCCGACGACAGCGCATACATCGAATACGTGACGCCGAGCTGTTCCGCGTAGAACGCGAGCCGTTCGCCGAAGATCCGCTTCGCCTCGCCCTGCAGCCAGCCCTGCACGCGGTCCTTGATCTGCTGCGCGTCGGCGTGCGCGGGCAGCGGCAGCGCGAGCCGCTGCGCATCGCCGTCGAACGCGACCGCGCCGGCATCGGACGCGAGCGCGACCGTCACCGATTTGCCCAGATACGGGAGCTGCGCGCCGTCGCGCCAGTCGATCTGCGGCAGCGCGCGCTGTTCGGTGCGCGTCTTCCATTCCGCGAGCTTCGCGAAGATCCAGCGCTGTTTCTCCGTGATCGCCGCCTCGATGTCCGAGAGCGTGACCCAGCGCGGCGCGGTGATCGTCAGCCCGCTGCCGTCGATCGTGAAGCCGATCGTGCGGCGCGCGGAGCGCTTCAGCCGGTATTCGAGCACCCGGCTGTCGAGCGCGAACGTGCGCACGCGCGAACGGTCGGGCGCGGGATCGGGAGCGGGTACCGCGACGGGCGTTGCTTCGGGTGGCGTCTGCGGCGCTGAGGGCGCGGACGGCGCCGACGGCGCGGCGGCCGGCCCGTCGAAGAGCGGCAGATCCAGCTGGCGATGATCGAGAGCCACGACGGCGGGTCGTGGCCGCGGACGCTTCTTCATCAATTCGCTTCGTCTTGTAGTACGCAACAACGGATCCGGCCCGGGTGAATCAGACGCGCGCGGCATTGCGCCTTTCGGCGTTGCCGGGCGCGCTGTACGCGTCCGGATCGATGCGGCGCATTTCCGCTTCGATCCAGGCTTCGACCTGAGAGTTCAATGCGTCGGGCGTGAGGCCGGCCGATTCGATCGGCTTGCCGATCGACACCGTGACGACGCCCGGGAATTTCGTGAACGAATTGCGCGGCCACACATTGCCCGCGTTGTGCGCGATCGGCACGACCGGCGCGCCGGTCTCGATCGCGAAGCGCGCGCCGCCCGTCTTGTACTTGCCCTGCTTGCCGACCGGCGTGCGCGTGCCTTCGGGGAACATGATCACCCACGCGCCTTCCGCGAGCCGCTTCTTGCCCTGGCTGATCACCGAGCCGAACGCGTTCTTGCCTTCCTTGCGGTTGATGTGGACCATGTGCAGCATGCCGAGCGCCCAGCCGAAGAACGGCACGTACAGCAGCTCGCGCTTGAACACGTAGCAGAGCGGCTTCGGCATCAGCGCCGGGAACGCGAGCGTTTCCCATGCGGACTGGTGCTTCGACAGCAGCACGGCCGGGCCGTCGGGCAGGTTCTCGATCCCTTCGATCCGGTAGCGGATGCCGTTCAGCCAGCGCACGACCCACAGCGTGGACTTGCACCAGCCGGCCGCCATCCAGTAGCGCGCGTCGGGGCGCAGGAACGGGAACGCGATGAAGCACGCGGTCGCGTACGGCACCGTGTACAGGACGAAGTAGATCAGCAGCAGCAGGGAGCGGACAAAGCGCATCGGCGTGTGTCTGGTGTAAGGGAGGATGCGCGCGGCGGCCGCATCACTCGTGTTCGTGTGAAAGGAAGTCGAGCGCGAACGCGCGCAGATCGTCGTGGACCTTCGTGCCGGGCGGCAGGTTGCCGGCGGCAAGCGTCTTCTTGCCCTTGCCGGTCAGCACGAGATGCGGCTGGAAGCCGAGCGCGACGCCGGCCTGCAGGTCGCGCAGCGAATCGCCGACGACCGGCGTATGGTCCGGATCGATCTCGAAACGGTCGGCGATCATCTGCATCATGCCGGGCTTCGGCTTGCGGCAGTCGCAGTGGTCTTCCGCCGTGTGCGGGCAGAAGAACACCGCGTCGATGCGCGCGCCGACCGCCGCCGCCGCGCGATGCATCTTCAGATGCATCGCGTTGAGCGTCGCCATGTCGAACAGGCCGCGGCCGATGCCGGACTGGTTGGTCGCGACGACCACGCGATACCCCGCGTGGTTGAGCCGTGCGATCGCCTCGAGGCTGCCGGGCAGCGGGATCCACTCGTCGGGCGTCTTGACGAACGCATCCGAATCGGCGTTGATCACGCCGTCCCGGTCGAGGACGACGAGCTTCCTGGTGGGACTGGTCGGCATCGTGCGGCCCTTAAGCGGCGAGCTTCGAGATGTCCGCGACGCAGTTCATCTGCTGGTGCAGCGCGGACAGCAGCGCGAGGCGGTTCGCGCGCAGCGCGGGATCGTCGGCGTTGACCATCACGCCGTCGAAGAACGCGTCGACCGGCGCGCGCAGCGCGGCGAGCGCCGACAGCGCGCCCGTGTACGCACGGGCCTCGAGCTGCGACTGCACGCGCGGCGTCACGGCCGTGAGCTGCTCGTGCAGCGCCTTCTCGGCCGCCTCGACGAACAGGGCCGGCTGCACCGCGCCGTTCGCGCCGCTTTCCGACTTCTTCAGGATGTTCGAGATCCGCTTGTTCGCGGCGGCCAGCGCCTCGGCTTCCGCGAGGCGCGTGAATTCGCGCACCGCGTCGAGGCGCGCGACGATGTCGTCGAGGCGCGTCGGGTTCAGGCTCAGCACCGCGTCGACTTCGCCCGCCGTGTAGCCGCGCTCGCGCAGCAGGCCGCGCAGGCGGTCCATGAAGAACGCGAAAATCGCGTCGGTCGATTCGGCGACGTCCGGCACGGCCGCGAAGCGCGCATGCGCGAGGCGCAGCAGCGACACGAGATTGAGCGGCAGCTGCTTCTCGAGCAGCACGCGCAGCACGCCGAGCGCGTGGCGGCGCAGCGCGAACGGATCCTTCTCGCCGGTCGGCGCGAGGCCGATGCCCCAGATGCCGACGATCGTCTCGAGCTTGTCGGCGAGCGCGACCGCGGTCGACACGGGCGTCGTCGGCAGCGCGTCGCCGGAGAAGCGCGGCTGGTAGTGCTCGGTGCACGCGAGCGCGACGTCGTCCGGCTCGCCGTCGTGGCGGGCGTAGTACGTGCCCATCGTGCCCTGCAGCTCGGGGAACTCGCCGACCATGTCGGTCAGCAGGTCGGCCTTCGCGAGACGTGCGGCGCGCTTCGCATGCGCGGCGTCGGCGCCGATCGCCGGCGCGATTTCGCCGGCCAGCGCCTCGAGGCGCTCGACGCGCGCGAGCGTCGTGCCGAGCTTGTTGTGATAGACGACGTTTGCGAGCAGCGGCACGCGGTCGGCGAGCGTCTTCTTCTTGTCCTGCTCGAAGAAGAACTTCGCGTCGGCGAGGCGCGGGCGCACGACGCGCTCGTTGCCTTCGATGATCTCGCCCGGCGTCTTCGTCTCGATGTTCGACACGATCAGGAAGCGCGAGCGCAGCTTGCCGGCGACGTCGGTCAGCGCGAAATACTTCTGGTTGGTCTGCATCGTCAGGATCAGGCATTCCTGCGGCACCTGCAGGAATTCGTCCTCGAAGCGGCACGGATAGACGACCGGCCATTCGACGAGCGAGGTCACTTCGTCGAGCAGCGCTTCGGGCATCACGACCGTATCGCCGTTCGCGTGCTCGTTGAGCTGCGTGCGGATCGTTTCCTTGCGGTCGCCGAAGTGCGCGATCACGCGGCCCTTGTCGCGCAGCGTGTCCGCATACGCGCGCGCATGCGAGATCGCGACGAGGCCGTCGGACAGGAAGCGGTGGCCGAGCGTCGTGTCGCCGGCGTCGATGCCGAACGCGGTGACGGGCACGATGCGGTCGTCGTGCAGCGCGGTCAGGCGGTGCACCGGGCGCACGAACTGCACGTCGGTGCCGTCCGGGCGCTGGTAGGTCATGACCTTCGGGATCGGCAGCTTCGCGAGCGTTTCGTCGAGCGCGGCCTGCAGGCCGTCGGCGAGCGTCGCGCCGGCGGCCGCGTAGTTGACGAAGAACGCCTCGGCCTTGCCGTCCTGCGCGCGCTCGAGATCGGCGATCGACAGGTTCGGGTGGCCGAGCGCTGCGAGCTTCTTCGCGAGCGGGGCGGTGGGCTTGCCTTCGGCGTCGAGTGCGACCGACACCGGCAGCACTTTTTCACGGACCTGCTTCTCGGGCGCGACGGCGCGCACGTTTTGCACGACGACGGCGAGGCGGCGCGGCGTCGCATAGCGTTCGAAGACGAGCTCGCCTTCGATCAGGTCGCGCGCCGCGAGGCGCTGCGCAAGGCCTTCGGCGAACGCGTCGCCGAGGCGCGCGAGGGCCTTCGGCGGCAGCTCTTCGGTCAGCAGTTCGACGAGCAGGGGGGCGGGATGATTGTGCGTCATGATGTGAAGAAGTCTCGTCAGTCCTGATCGATCTTGCGTTCGGCCTTCAGCGGCGGCACCCAGGCCGGCTGCGCGGCTTCCTGGGCGTCGGAGGTGAGGCCCGGCACGCCCGGCGGGTTGCCGAGCATCGGGAAGCCGAGTTTCTCGCGCGATTCGTAGTATGCCTGCGCGACGAGGCGCGACAGCGCGCGGATGCGGCCGATGTACGCCGCGCGCTCGGTCACCGAGATCGCGCCGCGCGCATCGAGCAGGTTGAACGTGTGGCCGGCCTTCAGCACGAGTTCGTACGCGGGCAGCGCGAGCTGCGCGTCGATCATCCGCTTCGCTTCCGCTTCGTAGCTGTTGAAGAACGTGAACAGCAGGTCGACGTTCGCGTGCTCGAAGTTGTACGTCGATTGCTCGACTTCGTTCTGGTGATAGACGTCGCCGTAGGTCAGGCGGCGCAGCTCGGGACCGTCCGGGCCTTGCTCTTCCCATTCCGTCCAGATCAGGTCGTACACGTTCTCGACCTTCTGCAGGTACATCGCGAGACGCTCGAGACCGTAGGTGATCTCGCCGAGCACCGGCTTGCAGTCGAGGCCGCCGACCTGCTGGAAATACGTGAACTGCGTCACTTCCATCCCGTTCAGCCAGACTTCCCAGCCGAGGCCCCACGCGCCGAGCGTCGGGTTCTCCCAGTCGTCCTCGACGAAGCGCACGTCGTTCTGCTTCAGGTCGAAGCCGAGCGCTTCGAGCGAGCCGAGGTAGAGGTCGAGGATGTTTTCCGGCGCCGGCTTGAGCACGACCTGGTACTGGTAGTAGTGCTGCAGGCGGTTCGGGTTCTCGCCGTAGCGGCCGTCCTTCGGGCGGCGCGACGGCTGCACGTACGCGGCGCGCCACGGCTCGGGGCCGATCGCGCGCAGGAACGTGTGGACATGCGACGTGCCCGCGCCGACTTCCATGTCGATGGGCTGGAGCAGAGCGCAACCCTGCTTGTCCCAGTAGGACTGCAGGGTCAGGATGATTTGCTGAAACGTAAGCATGAAGAGCCTTCGTGGCGCTGGCGCTCCGTTGCGGGCGGCGTCCCGGGCGCAAACCCGGGGGGCGGCTCGCGCGGCGGCGCGGCTTGTTAGTGTGCTGAAACGTGTAATTTTACCGGATCGGCGAGGCGATGCGACCGGAACGGCGGCGAAGGGGCGCGCCGAGGCCCGGCCGGCGGCCCGGCGCGTGTCGTGTCGGCCGCTTCGCGGAGCGGTTCGAGCCGGTGTGCCGGCGTGCGCCGGCTTGCGTCTCGGCGCCGCGCGCGGACGGTAAGATGCGCGTATTGTGCCTCGCGCGGCCGATGGGCGGCCGCGCGGCTCACCGTATCCGATCGCATGGACGACTCGACCGATTTCCTCGTTCCGCTGCTGCCGCCGTTCACCGCGCTGCTCGGGCGGGCCGCCGACGCGCAGGCGCGCGGCGACCGCGCCGCGCACGACCTCTGGCTCGCCGCGGCCGCCCACCTGCACGGGGCCGACCCGGCTTCGCTCGCGCGGCTCACCGCGGCGCTCATCGGGCGGCAGCGCACGGCGGACGCGATCGCGCTGGCCGATCTCGGCGTGCGTCTGCATCCGAATGCGGCCGCCCGCTTCAATCTCGGCTACGCGCTGCAGATGGCCGGCCGCCACGCCGACGCGGTCGCGCCTTACCGCGCGGCGCTCGCGACCGAGCCCGACCTGCCGTCGCTGCGCAACAACCTCGCGATCGCGCTGCGGCTGTCGGGCGGCGATCGCGCGGAGGAGGCGGCGCTGCTCGAGGAAGCGGTGACGTTCGATCCGCACGACGTGCAGGCGTGGATCAACCTCGTCACCGCGCGCCTCGCCGCGCAGGACCTGACGGGGGCGCTCGCGTGCGCGGAACGGCTCGCCGTGCTCGCACCGGACAACGCGCTCGCGATGAACAACGTCGCGATGGCGATGAAGGAAGCGCAGCGCTGGGACGACGCCGAGCACTATGCCGCGCGCGCGTGCGCGCTCGCGCCCGACGACGCGTCGCACCGCTTCAACCTCGCGATCATCCATCTCGCACGCGGCGATTACGCGGCGGGCTGGCGCGAGCACGAGGCACGCTGGGACGGCTCCGGCGAATTGCGCGGCCGCCTGCCGGCGCTGCCCGGCCCGCGCTGGCGGGGCGAGCCGCTCGCCGGCAAGACGCTGCTCGTGTGGGGCGAGCAGGGGATGGGCGACGTGCTGCAGTTCTGCCGCTTCATCGCGCCGCTTGCCGAGCGCGTGCACCGCGAAGGCGGGCGGCTTGCATGGAACACGTTTCCGCAAATGGGCGCGCTGATGGAGCGCAGCCTCGGCGCGCATGCGGATGTGTTCGGCGCGGGCGGCGGCGTCGACGCGTTGCCGCCGTTCGACTACGAAGTGCCGCTGATCAGCCTGCCGTTGATGCTCGGCACCGGCGACGCGACGCTGGCGGCGTCCGTGCCGTACCTGCGGGCCGATGCGCGCTCGCGCGACGCATGGCGCGCGCGCCTCGCGGGCGAACATCGGCTGAAGGTCGGACTCGTGTGGACAGGCAGCGCGGGGCATCAGCGCAATCCGTTCCGGCGCGTCGGGATCGAGCGCTACGTGGACGCATTCCGCGGGATCGACGGCGTCGCGTTCTTCTCGCTGCAGCCGGGCGCGGAGGCCGACGTCGCCGCCGCGCGCGCGGCCGGTCTGCCGATCGCCGATCACACTGCCGAGCTGCAGAGCTTCGACGACACGGCCACGTACATCGGTGCGCTCGATCTCGTGATTACCGTGTGCACGTCGGTCGCGCATCTGGCCGGCGCACTGGGCGCGCCGACCTGGGTGCTGCTCGACGTGAATCCGCACTGGCCGTGGCGGCTCGAGCGGCGCGACAGCCCGTGGTATCCGAGCGCGACGCTGTACCGGCAGCCGGCATTCGGGCAGTGGGAGCCGGTGATGGAGGCGGTTGCGCGGGATTTGCGGGGGCTGGCGGAGCAGGGCGGGCGGAGCGCCTGAATGCGGGGCGCTGGTTTCCGGAGGCGGCCGTCGGATCACTGGCCGCCCGCGCCGGCGGCGTGACGACGCGCGTCGATGCCGGCGCGGCGGCGGGCTGCTGCCGCACCGCCGCCCGCGTTATGCTTTCCGGTCGCCGCGCGCCGGCTTGCCGTTGCGCCGCCGCAACCCCGGCCCGAACGTGAACCCGAACGCGAGCAGCACGAACGACACCGCGAGCACGGCGGCGTTGCCGCTCGTCACATATGGCGTGAAGCCGCTCGTGCCTTCGATGCGCACGTCGAGCGAGCCGATCGTGAACGGCTTGAGCTGGCCGAGCACGCGGCCGCGCGCATCGATCGCGGCCGTCATGCCCGTGTTGGTCGCGCGCAGCATCGGCCGGCCGGTCTCGAGCGCGCGCATCCGCGCGATCTGCAGGTGCTGGTCGAGCGCGATCGTGTCGCCGAACCACGCGAGGTTCGTCACGTTGACGAGCACGCCGGGCGGCTGCGGGTTGTCGCGAATGGTGGCGGCGATCTCCTCGCCGAAGATGTCCTCGTAGCAGATGTCGGCCATCACCGGCTGGTTGCGCACGAGGAACGGCTTCTGCACCGGCGCGCCGCGCGCGAAATCGCCGAGCGGCATCTTCATCAGGTCGACGAACCAGCGGAAGCCCCACGGGATGAATTCGCCGAAGGGCACGAGGTGGTGCTTGTCGTAGTGATAGATGTCGCGCGAATTCGGCGTCACGCCGTACAGGCTGTTCGTGTAGTCGACGTAGCGTCCGTCGTCGGTGACCGACGCGCCGACCGCGCCGAACAGCACCGCGGAGCCGGTGCCGTCGCTGAACTTGCGCACCGCGCGCGCGAACGGCTCGGGCAATTCCTGGATCATCACCGCGATCGCCGTCTCGGGCGTGACGATCAGGTCGGCGGACTTGTCGGTGATCATCTGCGTGTACATCTTGATCGCTGCATCGATGCCCGCCTGCTCGAACTTGATGTCCTGCTTCACGTTGCCCTGCAGCAGCCGGACCGTGAGCGGCGCGTTCGCCGGCACGGTCCACGTCGCCTGCGACAGCGCGACGCCGGCCACGACGAGCGCGAGCGCGACACCGGCCGGCGCCGCGATGCACACGCGCCGGTCGCCGCCGTTATCCGCCTGCTGCGCCGGGGACCGTCGGGCGGCGGCGAGCGCCTGCACGATCAGCGCGGCGAACAGCGCGAGCAGCCAGCCGATCCCGTACACGCCGACGATCGCCGCGAAGCCCGCGAACGGGCCGTCGACCTGCGGATAGCCGCTCGCGAGCCACGGAAAGCCGGTGAGGACGGTGCCGCGCAGCCATTCGCCGAGCGCCCACGCGCTCGCGAACGCGAATGCGCCGTGCCACGTCGGCGCGAACGGCCGCGGGTCCGGTTCGCGGCGGTGCCACGCATGGCCCGCGCAGAACGACCACAGCCCGGCCGAGAATGCCGGATACAGCGACAGGTACAGCGAGAACAGCACCAGCGCGCCGCCGGCAAGCGGCGCGGCCATCTCGCCATAGACGTGCATGCTGATGTAGAGCCACCAGATGCCGGAGATGAAGTTGCCGAAGCCGAACGCGCCGCCCGTCAGCGCCGCGCTCTTCCAGCTCGCGGTGCGCGTGAGCTGCGCGAAAAACCAGACGAATACCAGCAACTGCAGCCAGCCGCCGTGCGGGGTCGGTGCGAAGGTCAGGGTATTGGCCGCGCCGGCGAGCAGCGCGGCGGGGTAGTGCCAGCGCGGCAGCGTGCGGCCGGGCGCCGGCGCGAGGAGGCCGCCTGCCGGGCGGGACGGGATCGGCTCGTCCATGCGATTCGAAGGGGGGGCGAAGCGGTTGGTGGAGACGCCGCGCGGGGCGCGGCGGTCAGGGCGGTCAGTCTTCGTGCGACGTCTCGGCGCGGCGGCTCGCGAGCGGACTGCGGCGCACCAGCAGCACGTGGACCTGGCGCGCGTCGCCGCGCTGGATCTCGAATACGAGGTTGCCGAGCTGCACTTTCTCGCCGCGATGCGGGACGCGCCCGAAATGGTGCGTGATCAGGCCGCCGATCGTATCGACCTCTTCGTCGGAGAAATCGGTGCCGAACGCGTCGTTGAACTGCTCGATCTCCGTCAGCGCGCGCACGCGGTAGCGGCCGTCCGGCGCGGCGATGATGTTGCCGGCTTCCTCGTCGAAATCGTATTCGTCCTCGATGTCGCCGACGATCTGCTCGAGCACGTCCTCGATCGTGATCAGGCCCGCGACGCCGCCGTATTCGTCGACGACGATCGCGAGGTGGTTGCGGTTGACCCGGAAGTCGTGCAGCAGCACGTTCAGGCGCTTCGATTCGGGGATGAACACGGCAGGACGCAGCATCCCGCGCACGTCGAATTCCTCTTCCGCATAAAAGCGCAGCAGGTCCTTCGCGAGGAGCACGCCGATCACGTTGTCGCGGTTTTCCTCGTAGACGGGGTAGCGCGAGTGCGCCTTTTCGAGGACGAACGGAATGAAATCCTCGGGCTTGTCGGCGATGTTGATCGCGTCCATCTGCGCGCGCGGCACCATGATGTCACGGGCGCACAGGTCGGACACCTGGAAGACGCCCTCGATCATCGACAGCGAATCGGCGTCGATCAGGTTGCGTTCGTGGGCGTCCTGGAGGATTTCCAGCAGCTCGCCGCGGGATTCGGGCTCGGGCGAGATGAAGTCGGTCAGGCGCTCGAGCAGCGAGCGCTTTTCATGCGGTTTGTCGTTGGACTTTCGACTGGGATACGAATCGTTCATGGTGGTGCGCCCGGTTCATGTCGGGGCGCGCTGTCACGGAATTGGCAAGGATACACCATGGGCAAGGCGCGGCCGTGTCACCCCGGCCATCAGGCCAGGGCGGGCAGCCGTGCGGGCCCCGCTCGGGGACAGGCGGGCTCGGCACCGCGCCGTCCTGTCGTTTCCATCGTATCTCAGAAAGGCGCGGCGGGGCAGCGGCGGACGAAATTCCGTGCGGACCGGCCCGTCGGCGCCTTTTTCGGGACGGAGCAGGGGGCGACGATTTGTCGCCGGCGGCGGGCCGCCGGGCTCAGAATCGCATGCCGGCCGAGCAGCCGCCGGCCGCCCCGCCGTTCGACGCGGCGCCGCCGCAGCCGAACACGCCGCAGCCGGACAGCGCGACGCTCGCGGCGATGACCAGTGCGATGGTTTTGCAGCGCGGCCAGCGGGGCGAGGTCATGACGGGCGTCCTTCGAAGGTGAACGGGCGGTGGTCGGGGCGACGGCCGCCGGGTGGGCGCACCGCGTCAGCGGCAGCGCGCCAGCAACCCTTCCAGTGCGCGATCGGGGATGCCGCTCGCGCGCAGCGCGTCGACGGTCCGGCTCACGTAGTCGAGCGTCGTGCCGTAGCGCCCGGACGCGCAGCCGAGCACTTCCTTCACGACGCCGTCCGGCAGCTTGCCGGTGTAGGTCGGCGCGTCGCGCCGCATCACGAACGCGAGCGCCATCACGCGCTCGCCGTTCTCGAGCAGGCACGGCAGCCATGCGGGCCGGTACGAGCCCATCGGCATCTCGCGTTTCCACAGCGTTTCGAGGTGCGGCTGCGCGGTCGCGCCGGCGAGCCGGAACGCGATGCCGCTGCACGAGCCGCCGCGGTCGAGCGCCAGCACGAGGCCCGGGCGCTCCGGCGTGCCGCGGTTCACGCGCGACCACAGATAGAGGCCGCGGTGATAGCCGTGCACCTTGCTGCGCACGGCGTCGACGGTCGGCAGCCCGGGATTCCAGATCAGCGACCCATAGCCGAACAGCCAGAGATCCTGCCGGCCGTCCCAGTCGCGCATCGTGTGCGCGAGCGACGCCGCGAGCTCGGCTTCCGTCAGCAGCCGCCCCTCGCCGATCGACGGCGGGTACGCGGGCGGGAGCGTGGCGGCGTTGCGCATCGGGGGGCGGGGCGGCTTACCGGTACGGGTTCGGGAAGCCCAGTTTCGCGAGGATGTCGACTTCGAGCGCTTCCATCTGGGCGGCGTCCTCGTCGCTCGTCTCGTGGTCGTAGCCCTGCGCATGCAGCACGCCGTGCACGAGCAGGTGCGCGTAGTGGGCGTCGAGCGGCTTGCCCTGCTCGCGCGCCTCCTTCTCGACGACCGGGCAGCACAGCACGAGGTCGCCGATCACGGTGCCGTCCGGCGCTTCGTCGTACGCGAAGGTCAGCACGTTGGTCGGGTAGTCCTTGTGACGGTAGCTGTCGTTCAGCGAGCGGCCTTCTTCGTCGCCGACGAAGCGCACGGTCAGCTGCGCGTCGGCGAACAGCGCGGGCGCGATCCATTCGGCGATCAGCTTGCGCTTGGGCAGCGCCTTGCGCACGTCGCCGGTGATCTCGTCGCCGTACTGGACGGCGAGGTCGAGCTCGGGATCGCGGATCGCATCGTCATCGAGGCCGACGTCGCGCGGCGCGGGTTCGGCGCCGACGTGCAGCGTGATGCTGTCGTAGTGCTCGGGCTGGAGCGCGAGCTTTGCGCGCATCGCCGGATCGGCGTGCTGCGCGACGATCGCGACGGCGGCTTCGCCGGACGCGCCCGACAGGTCGAACATCAGGCTGCGGCCGTCGGGAAAATCGATTCGCAGCCCCTGTGCGTCGACGGACTTGACCTTGCCTTTCGCATCGAACAGCGAAAGACGGAGCGTTTCGGACGTGGCCTGGTCGGCGCGGGCGGACTTGCGGGAGCGGGACGATTTCATGACGCGTCGGGCAATTGGAACGCGATGAGGATACACCAAACGGCCAATCCCGCCCGAATTCGGCCGGCGCGGGCGCCGCGCGCCGCGCAGCCGAAAAAAAGCCCGGCGCGCCGTGGGGCGGGCCGGGCTGGGCGTGACACGGGCGCGGGCGCGTCAGGCGTCCTTGTGCTGCGCGTGGAACTCGTCGTACGCCTCGACGATGCGCGCGACGAGCGGGTGCCGGACCACGTCGGCGCTCGTGAAGCGCGTGAGCGCGATGCCGCGCACGCCGCCGAGCACCTGCTGCGCCTCTATCAGGCCGCTTTTCTGCGCGCGCGGCAGGTCGACCTGGCTCGTGTCGCCGGTGACGACCGCCTTCGAGCCGAAGCCGATCCGCGTGAGGAACATCTTCATCTGCTCGGGCGTCGTGTTCTGCGCCTCATCAAGGATGATGAACGCGTGGTTCAGCGTGCGGCCGCGCATGTACGCGAGCGGCGCGATCTCGATCATCTGGCGCTCGAACATCTTCGCGGTCTTGTCGAAGCCGAGCAGGTCGTACAGCGCGTCGTACAGCGGCCGCAGGTACGGATCGACCTTCTGCGCGAGATCGCCCGGCAGAAAGCCGAGCCGCTCGCCGGCCTCGACGGCCGGGCGCGTCAGCACGATGCGCTTGACCTGGTCGCGCTCGAGCGCGTCGACCGCGCACGCGACCGCGAGATAGGTCTTGCCGGTGCCGGCCGGGCCGATCCCGAACGTGATGTCGTGCGACAGGATCTGCTTCAGGTATTCGCGCTGCGCGGGCGTGCGGCCGCGCAGGTCGGCGCGGCGCGTGTAGAGCTTCGGCGCGGGCTCCTCGAGCTCCTCGTCGTCGACGCGCATCACCGGCTCGTCGAACGGATGGTCGGGGTCGCCGCGAAAGCGCACGTCGAGCGTGTCCTCGACGCGGCCGTTGCCGCCCGTGTGACGCACCTCGACGAGCGCGAGCTGGATGTCGTCGACCGACAGCGGATCGCGCGAGCGGTTGTAGAAGTTTTCGAGCGCGGTGAGCGCGAGCTTCGCGCCGCGCCCGCGGATCGAGATCCGGTGGCCGCGCCGCTGCAGCGTGACGTCGAGCGCCTGTTCGATCTGCCGCAGGTTCTCGTCGAGCGGGCCGCAGAGATTCGCGAGGCGCGCGTTGTCGTCGCGCGGCGCGGTGAATTCCAGTGCTTGGGTGGCTTTCAAAGTGGCGTCGGGCTCCTGGTGAACGTCAGTGCGTGGCCGTGCTCGCGTCGTCGTGCGCGAGCACGAGCTCGCCGCGCAGCGAGTGCGGATACGCGTGATTGATCTTCACGTCGATCATCTGGCCGATCAGGCGCGGGTGCGACGCGAGCGGCGCCGGGAAGTTCACGACCCGGTTGTTCTCGGTGCGGCCCGCGAGCTCGTTCGGGTCCTTGCGCGACGGCCCCTCGACGAGGATCCGCTCGACCTTGCCGACCATCGACTGGCTGATGCGTGCGACGTTCTCCTCGATGGTCGCCTGAAGATGTTGCAGGCGTTTGAGCTTGACCTCGCGCGGCGTGTCGTCGGCGAGGTTCGCGGCCGGCGTGCCGGGGCGCGGGCTGTAGATGAACGAGAAGCTCGTGTCGTAGCTCATCTCGTGCACGAGCGCCATCGTCTTGTCGAAGTCGGCCTCGGTCTCGCCGGGGAAGCCGACGATGATGTCGGTCGACAGCGACAGGTCCGGGCGGATCGCGCGCAGCTTGCGGATCACCGATTTGTACTCGAGCACCGTGTAGCCGCGCTTCATCGCCATCAGGATGCGGTCCGAGCCGTGCTGGACCGGCAGGTGCAGGTGGTTCACGAGCTTCGGCACCTTCGCGTAGGTGTCGATCAGGCGCTGCGTGAATTCCTTCGGATGCGACGTCGTGTAGCGGATCCGCTCGATGCCGGGGATGTCGGCGACGTATTCGATCAGCGTCGCGAAATCGGCGATCTCGGTCGAGCCGGCCGTCAGCGCGCCACGGTATGCATTCACGTTCTGGCCGAGCAGCGTGACTTCGCGCACGCCCTGGTCGGCGAGGCCCGCGACTTCGGTCAGCACGTCGTCGAGCGGGCGCGACACTTCATCGCCGCGCGTGTACGGCACCACGCAGTAGCTGCAGAACTTCGAGCAGCCTTCCATGATCGACACGAACGCGCTCGGGCCCTCGACGCGCGCGGGCGGCAGGTGGTCGAACTTCTCGATTTCGGGGAACGTGATGTCGACCTGCGCACGGCCGCTCGCGCGGCGGGCATCGATCATCTTCGGCAGCCGGTGCAGCGTCTGCGGGCCGAACACGAGGTCGACGTACGGCGCGCGCGACACGATCGACGCGCCTTCCTGGCTCGCGACGCAGCCGCCGACGCCGATCAGCAGGTCCGGCTTCGCTTCCTTCAGCTCGCGCACGCGGCCGAGGTCGGAGAACACCTTCTCCTGCGCCTTCTCGCGCACCGAGCAGGTGTTGAACAGGATGATGTCCGCGTCTTCCGGGTTGTCGGTCTTTTCGAGGCCTTCGGCGGCATTGAGCACGTCCACCATCTTGTCCGAGTCGTACTCGTTCATCTGGCAGCCGAAGGTCTTTACGTAAACTTTTTTCGTCATGGGGATTCGCCGTTCGCAGTGGTTGACCTGGGGGCGTCGTCTAGGGTGAATCGGGACGGCCGCCCGCCGCGCGGCGCACGCGCCGCTGCCGGGAAGAGACCGTCGGGAAAGCTTTCTATTATAGCTTTTCATCCCGCGCGGAACGGCCGGCCGGTTGCGGGCGCGTGCGGCGACGGAAGCCTGGGGCCGGACCCTGGGCGCCCGGCGGCGCGATAGCGTGGGAACGGGCCACGCCGATACGCATTCCTCCGCGATGCTGATAACGGTGTGAAGATAACTTCGTTTGCCGGTGCGGGGGCGGGTGATAGCGTCTCGGTACGCGCTTCGATCGATGCGCAACCCGATTCCCACCCGCTTATCCCATTCGCAGGGCCGCGTCGCGGCCCGGAGGCAAGGCCAATGTATTCACCCCTGGCGCTGGTGCGCGATGTGTCTTCCGTGGAGTCCGGCGACGCCGCCGAGGTCCGGACGCAGGCGTCGCTCGACGCGCTCGAGCAGGTCGTCGGCGTCAATCTCGCGCGGCTGCGCGCCGAGCGGCAGCTGTCGCTCGATGCGCTCGCGCGGCTGTCCGGCGTGTCGCGCGCGATGCTCGCGCAGATCGAGTCGGCGCGCAGCGTGCCGTCGATCAAGGTGCTGTGCAAGATCGCGGCCGCGCTGAAGGTGTCGGTCGCGGCGTTCCTGCGCCGCCATGCGGTGAACGGCTTCGAGCATCTCGCGGCCGACCGCGCGTCGCGCGTCGTCAGCTCGAACGGGCGCTTCTCGGCGCGCGCGCTGCATCCGGAAGGGGAGCCGGCCGCGGCCGAGTTCCACGAGCTGCGGATCGCGCCGCTGCATACCGAGGCGGGCGTGCGCCGCGCGCCGGGCACGACGATCAACCTGGTGGTCAGCGAAGGCACGCTGGAGGTGAGCGTGCACGACCGCCGCCAGCTGCTCGCGACCGGCGACGCGATCGTGTTCGACGCCGACCAGCCGCACAGCCTGCGCAATCCGGGCGACAGCGAAGCGCGCGCGTTTCGCGTGACGGTGAGCCCGGAGGTGCCGCCGCGCTGGCTCGTGCCGGATGCGGCGCGCGTTGCGGGGTAGGGCCGGCGAGGTGCGGCCGGTTCGTTGGACGATCCATTAGACGGGGTCGTCAGTAAGGTTTTAGATGCGGTTCGCTGCGCCGCGCGTGCGGCTGTTGTATGCTTTGCCCGCCGGTTCGTCCGGCAATCAGTGCGTCTTCAGGGCGGGGTGGAATTCCCCACCGGCGGTAGGCTGGCGTAAGCCGGCGAGCCCGCGAGCGCCCGCGCGTCATGCGCGGGGTCAGCAGATCTGGTCGAATGCCAGAGCCGACGGTCACAGTCCGGATGAGAGAAGATGTGCAGATAGTCATGTCCGTCAGGGCCGCTTCGCCGTGCGTGCGAAGCGGGTTGTCGTTCTGTCTGTTTGCAATGCCCTGAAACGTTTTTCGCCCACATCGTATTGCGAGGAGCGTTTCACATGTCCTTTACTTCCCCGGTTTTGTCCCATTCGTCGGCGCCTGCCGACGCCTTTGCCGATCTCCCGTTGCTCGATTCCGAACCGGTGCCGCCGCGCATCGCCGCCGCGCTCGACGCGTTGCGCGCGGGCCGCGCGGTCGTGCTGCAGGACGATCACGACCGCGAGAACGAAGCCGACCTGATCGTGGCGGCCGAGCGGATCACGCCGGAAACGATGGCGCTGCTGATCCGCGAGTGCAGCGGCATCGTCTGCCTGTGCCTGACCGACGACAAGGTGCGCGCGCTCGCGCTGCCGCCGATGGTGCAGACCAACGAGAGCCGCAACGGCACCGCGTTCACCGTGTCGATCGAGGCGCGCGAAGGCGTGCATACCGGCGTGTCGGCGGCCGACCGTGTGACGACGATCCGCGCGGCGATCGCCGACGACGCGACGCCGCACGACATCGTCCGCCCGGGCCACGTGTTTCCGTTGCGCGCGCAACCGGGCGGCGTGCTTGCGCGCCGCGGCCACACCGAGGGCACGGTCGACCTGGCGATCCTCGCGGGGCTGAAGCCGGCCGGCGTGCTGTGCGAGCTGATGAACCCGGACGGCACGATGACGCGCGGCGACGACGTCGAGCGTTTCGCGCGGCAGCACGGCCTGCCGATGCTGACGATCGCGGAGCTGGTCGAATTCCGCGAAGCGCTTGCGGCCGCGCGCGAGGGCTGCCTGAGCGACGCGTAACGCGTGCTCGGGATACTCCGTGCGTGACGGCAAATCCGGACGTTCGTCGATGTCCGGCGCCTAGGCCGCTACCGATACCCGGTTGCGCTTGACGTCATCCCGGCCGGGCGGCAAACCGTCGTCCGGCCGCTGTCGCGCGTCAGGACTGCACGTCGCCGAACTCGCCGCGCACGCCGGCGGCGACGAGCGACGGCAGCTCGTCCATCTTCCGCATGATCCGCGTGATGCCCATCGCGCGCAGCGCATCCGCGTAGTTGTCGGGGATGTGGCTCGCGCCGACGAACGCGATCGTCTTCATCCCGGCCGCGCGTGCGGCGTTCAGGCCCGACACGCTGTCCTCGACGACGATGCAGCGCTCGGGTGCAACGCCGAGCGTGCGCGCCGCGTGCAGGTAGACGTCGGGGTAGGGCTTCGGCCGCGCGACCTGCTCGGCGCTGAACACGCGCTCGCCGAAGATCTCGGTGAGCGCGGCGCGCTTGAGCGAACTGCGCACGCGCGCAAGGCGGCTGTTCGACACGACGGCCGCGGGCAGGCTCACCTTCAGCAGCGCGTCGCGCACGCCGGTGATCGGCGCGAGCGATTGCGCGAGACCGGCCTCGATGTTGTGCTCGATCGTCTCGATGAAGTTCTCGGGCATCGTGATGCCGTAGCGTGACTCGAGCCCGGCGAGGAAGCGCGACGTCTGCTGGCCGAACGCGGTCTTCGCGGCGGCCTCGAAATCGATGTGCGGGAACGTGGCGGACAGCGTGTCGAGCAGTACGCGGTCGGCGATGACTTCGCTGTCGACGAGCACGCCGTCGCAGTCGCAGATGAGGTGATCGAGCATGATGGTGAAGAAGCAGGGGCGTCGGCGACGCCTGTTAGCCGCCATGATACGTGCTTTGCCGGGCGGCAGCGCGCAGGCTCGGACGGTTCGGCGGCACCATGCCGGCGCCGGTGTCCGGCCGCGGCAGGCGCCGCCTGTGAAACAGCCCGCGGCCTTGCGGCGCGCGGGCTGCGTTGCTTCGGCGAGGCGGGCCGCCGGTCAGTGCGGCACGTGCAGCGTCAGGTATAGCCCGGCTGCCAGCGAGCCGCCGATCAGCGGGCCGATCACCGGAATCCACGCGTAGCGCCAGTCGCTGTCGCGCTTGCCGGGGATCGGCAGCAGCGCGTGCATGAGGCGCGGCGCGAGGTCGCGCGCGGGGCTCATCGCGTAGCCGGTCGGGCCGCCGAGCGAGATGCCGATGCCGAGCACGAGCAGGCCGACGGGCAGCGCGTCGAGCGCGCCGAGGCCGACCTGCGGCGACGCGAGGTACAGCACGCCGAGGATCAGCACGAACGTGCAGATCGCTTCGGTCAGCACGTTGTGACGGACGCTGCGGATCGCAGGCGCGGTGCAGAACACCGCGAGCTTCAGATCGGGATCGGCTTCCTTCGCGAAGTGCTGGCGATACGCGAGCCACACGAGCAGCGCGCCCGCCATCCCGCCGAGCATCTGCGCGAGGATGTAGCCGCCGACCTTCGACCACGCGAACTTGTGCGCGAGCGCGAGGCTGATCGTCACGATCGGGTTCAGGTGCGCGCCGCTGAACGACGCGGTCACGTAGACGGCGACGAATACCGCCATCGCCCAGCCCCACACGATCACGATCAGGTCCGCGCCCCGGCCCTTGGTGTTGGCGAGCAGCACGTTCGCGACCGCGCCGTTGCCGAGCAGCACGAGGATGGCGGTGCCGATGAATTCTGCGAAATAAGGTGACATGTTGTCTCTCGTATGTCGTGGCGGACTCGCGCGTTGCGCGGTCCGCCGGTCGTTTTTGTATTCGTTATGGAAGACGAACGGTTACTGCGCGTCGTCGGCCCACACCTTCGCGGCGCGCACCGCGCGCTGCCAGCCGGCCATGCACTGTTCGACCTGCTCCTTCGGCATCGACGGCGAGAAGCGGCGGTCGAGCTGCCACTGGCTGCGCAGTTCGTCGAGGTTCTTCCAGTAGCCGATCGCGAGACCCGCGAGGTAGGCCGCGCCGAGCGCGGTCGTCTCGGTGATCTGCGGACGCACCGCGTCGACGCCGAGCAGGTCCGCCTGGAACTGCATCAGCAGGTTGTTCGCGCTTGCGCCGCCGTCGACGCGCAGCTCGCCGACGCTGATGCCCGAATCGGCTTCCATCGCCGCGAGCACGTCGAGCGACTGGTACGCGATCGAATCGAGCGCCGCGCGCGCCAGGTGCGCGGACGTCGTGCCGCGCGTGACGCCGAACAGCGAGCCGCGCGCACGGGCGTTCCAGTGCGGCGCGCCGAGGCCGGCAAATGCGGGCACGAGGTAGACGCCGTCGGTGTGCGGCACGCTCTCGGCGAGTGCCTCGATCTCGGCCGCGCTCTTGATGATGCCGAGGCCGTCGCGCAGCCACTGCACGACTGCGCCCGCGATGAAGATGCTGCCTTCGAGCGCGTACTGCACGTCGTCGCCGATCTGCCACGCGATCGTCGTCACGAGGTTGTTCTTCGACTCGATCGGCTTGTTGCCGGTGTTCATCATCAGGAAGCAGCCGGTGCCGTAGGTGTTTTTCACCATGCCCGACGTCGTGCACATCTGGCCGAACAGCGCCGCCTGCTGGTCGCCCGCGATGCCGGCGAGCGGGATCTTCGACGCGAACACGGTGGTCTTCGTGTGGCCGTAGATCTCGGACGACGCCTTCACTTCGGGCAGCATGCTGCGCGGGATGTCGAACAGCTCGAGCAGCTCGTCGTCCCACTGGCGCGTGTGGATGTTGAACAGCAACGTGCGCGACGCGTTCGTCACGTCGGTCACGTGCAGCTCGTGCTTCGTGAAGTTCCACACGAGCCAGCTGTCGACGGTGCCGAACGCGAGCTTGCCCTGGCGCGCACGGTCGCGTGCGCCGGGCACGTTCTCGAGGATCCAGCGGATCTTGGTCGCGGAGAAGTACGCATCGATCGGCAGGCCGGTCTTCGCGCGCACCTTTGCTTCGAGGCCCTGCGCCTTCAGCGTGTCGCAGAAGTCGGCGGTGCGGCGGTCCTGCCAGACGATCGCGTTGTAGACCGGCTGGCCCGTCTCGCGATCCCAGACGATCGTCGTCTCGCGCTGGTTCGTGATGCCGATCGCGGCGATCGACGTGCCGTTCAGGCCGGTGCGGGTGACGGCCTCGGCCGCGACGCCCGCCTGCGTCGACCAGATTTCCTGCGGGTCGTGCTCGACCCAGCCGGGTTGCGGGTAGATCTGTTCGAATTCTTTCTGCGCGGTCGACACGATGTTGCCCTGGCGATCGAACAGCATCGCGCGGGAGCTCGTCGTGCCCTGGTCGAGCGCGAGGATGTACTGTTCCTGCATGTCTCTCATCTCCATCCGTAGTTGGCTTAGTTGTGATTCGCGCCGCACGAGGCGGCGCGTTTGGGTGAGTCGAAAACGGTCAGGCGTGTTGCGCGTGCGCGGCGGCGAACCACGCGTCGAGCGCGGCCGTCACCGCGTCGAGCGTGCCCGGCGCGACGTGCAGGCCGAGTTTCGAGCGGCGCCACAGCACGTCCTGTGCGCGCGTCGCCCATTCGACGTCGCGCAGGTAGCGCAGTTCGGCTTCGTGGATGCCCGGCGCGATCGCCGCGCCGAGCTCGGCGAGCGACTTCGCATTGCCGACGACGCGTTCCGCGCGCGTGCCGTATGCGCGCGCATAGCGGCGCGCGAGCTCGGCGGGCAGCCACGGATGACGCGCCGCGAATTGCGCGGCAAACGCGTCGAACTTCGCGTCGGCGATGTCGCCGCCCGGCAGCGGCGCGCCGGCGGTCCACGGCGCGGCGTCACGGCCGAGCGCGCGGCACAGCAGGTCGCCGGCTTCCTCGGCGAGCTTGCGGAACGTCGTGATCTTGCCGCCGAACACCGACAGCAGCGGCGCGCCCGCGCCGTCGTCCATCTCGAGCCGGTAGTCGCGCGTGACGGCGGACGCGTTGGCCGCGTTCTCGTCCTCGAGCAGCGGGCGCACGCCCGAATACGTCCAGTGGACGTCGGCGGGCGAGATCTTGCGCTTGAAGTAGCGGTTGATCGAGTCGCACAGGTATTGCGTCTCGTTGCCGTCGATCGCGACCTTGGCCGGATCGTTCGTGTATTCGACGTCGGTCGTGCCGATCAGCGTGAAGTCGCGCTCGTACGGAATCGCGAAGATGATCCGCTTGTCCGGGTTCTGGAAGATGTACGCGTGATCGTGATCGAACAGGCGGCGCGTGATGATGTGGCTGCCCTTCACGAGCCGTACGCTATGATTCGCGCCGCGGCCGAGCGCGCCGTGCAGCACTTCGCCGACCCACGGGCCGGCCGCGTTCGCGATCGCGCGAGCGCGCACGACGCGAATCGAGCCGTCCGCGAGCTGGAGCCGCGCTTCCCATTCGTCGCCGGCCCGCTCGGCGGACACGAGCTTGGTGCGCGTCAGGATGTCGGCGCCGCGCTCCTTCGCGTCGAGCGCGTTCAGCACGACGAGGCGCGCGTCGTCGACCCAGCCGTCCGAGTACACGAAGCCGCGCTTGATCGAGTCGATCAGCGGCGCACCGGCCGCATGGCGGCGCATGTCGATGCCGCGCGAGCCGGGCAGCAGCTCGCGCTTCGCGAGGTGATCGTAGAGGAACAGGCCGATGCGGATCAGCCAGGCTGGCCGCAGGTTCGGCATGTGCGGCATCACGAAGCGCAGCGGCCACATGATGTGCGGCGCCGCGCGCAGCAGCGTCTCGCGTTCCTGCAGCGCCTTGCGCACGAGCCCGAATTCCTTGTACTCGAGATAGCGCAGGCCGCCGTGAATCAGCTTCGTGCTGGCCGACGACGTGTGCGACGCGAGGTCGTCCTGCTCGCAGAGCATGACCGACAGGCCTCGGCCGGCCGCATCGCGCGCGATGCCCGCGCCGTTGATGCCGCCGCCGACGACGAGCAGATCGTAGCGATTCGGTTGGGTCACCTGCTGTCCTTATCGTCTGATGGAAATTGACGAACAAGAAATGTTCGAATTCGAAATTTAACGAACGAATTCGAAAAAGTAAAGTTCGAAAAAGAGGGGCGGGTGGCGCGCCGGGCGATCCCGGACGATACTGGCGGAATCGACCGTTTCATGAGGTGAATCATGCGTATTGGGATGTGGGCCGGCGTATGCGCCGTCCTTCTGGCGGGGTGCGCGGGCACGCCGCCGCTCGGCGGCAACTGGCGGGCGCCGTCGTTCGTGGCGTTGCAGACGGCATGCGGCGGCACAGCGCGCGACTGGGGCGCGGATGCGCAGCCGGTCTACTCGGCGATCTACGATGCGTATGTCGCGAAGCGGTATCGCGGGCTGTCGGAAGCGAACTACTGCACGTTCGTAAACGAACTTTCGGCGCGTTATGCGGCGCCGGATGCGTCGGCGCGGGCCGGCTGGGTCGCGTATTTCAACGACGCGCGCGCGAAGGCCATCACCTGGCGCGCGGCGGTCGATCCGACGCTGCGCGGCGGGTGAGCGTCGCGTCCGGGATGGGGCAGGGCCTGTTCCCGCTAATAACGGGCTTGCGCTGGCCGCCAGAAGGGCCGAGCGCGAGGAATGGGACGCAGCGAATACCGGATGTATTCGCAAGGAGCATGACGCGGCGATCGGCCCTTCTGGCGGCCAGCCCCACGAACGAATTTCTTGAAATCAGGGGAACATGCCTTGCCGGCCGCATTGCGGCGTTGCTCGTCGCTTGTTTGGCTCGGCCAAACGGCGCTCCTCGCGCCTTGCACGCGCCCCGAAGGAAGTCCCCTTGGGGGACGACCGGCAAGGTACGTTCGCAAGCCCGTTATTAGCGGGAACAGGCCCTGGGAGAGAGAGGGGGCGGCCGGCAGCCGGCCGCGGTCAGGTCAGGAAAAGCGGCATTTGATGGATCGCAGCGCCGCGTCGCCGGTTTCGGTCACGCAGTATTTGCGTCCCGAACCGAGCCCTTCGAGCCGGACGAGTTGCTGCTCGAGCAGCGCGTCGAGTTCATCGCGATCCATGTTGGCCTGATCGGGAGCGTCCTTCACAAGCAGTAGCGTGGCGAATTCATGCGGACTCAGCATCGTTCTCTCCATGGCATCCGGACTGCCCGTGCACACGGCTCGGCGGCCGGTGCGCGATACCCAGCGGGGGTATGGCTTGGGGGGAAAAGCTGCATTCGCCGGCCCAACGGATCGCCCGTGCCTTGTGGCACAGGCGGGACGGGCGAACAGGCCGGGGAACTGGAGTCTAGTCGAGCGCGCGGGCAACGCCAAATCGCGCCCCATTAATTTTCCAATTGACAGAGGGATGCGCTGCAAGCGGTGTTGCAGTGCCGCCAACTTCTTGATTTCACTTGAAGTTCTGGGTGCGGCGCAGCATCGCCACGGTCATTCCGCGACGTACACCTGGGTGCCGGCGGCGGCGACCGTCTCCGCCATGTCCGGCGGCAGCGGCTTGTCGGTGAAGAGCGCATGCACCTGGCTCAGGTGCCCCTGGCGCACGAGCGCCGGGCGGCCGATCTTCGAATGGTCGGCCACGAGGTAGACGGTGCGCGCGTGCTGCATGATCGCCTCGGCGACCCGCACCTCGCGGGTGTCGAAGTCGCGCAGCGTGCCGTCGGTCTCGATCGCCGACGTGCCGATGATCGCGTAGTCGACCTTGAACTGGCGGATGAAGTCGATCGCCAGCTCGCCGACGATCCCCTTGTCCCACGGCCGCACGATGCCGCCGGTGATCAGCACCTCGCAGTCCGGGTAGCCGCTCATCATCGACGCGACGTTCAGGTTGTTGGTGATCACGTGCAGGCCGTGATGGCGGTTCAGCGCGCGGGCGACCTCCTCGGTGGTCGTGCCGAGGTTGATGAACAGCGACGCCTGGTCGGGGATGTGCGACGCGGCGAGCGCCGCGATGCGCCGCTTCTCGTCGTGGAACATCCGCTGGCGCGCGGTGTACGACACGTTCTCCGAGCTCGTCGGCAGGCTCGCGCCGCCGTGGTAGCGGCGCAGCAGGTTCAGGTCGGCGAGCCAGTTGACGTCGCGGCGGATCGTCTGCGGCGTCACCGCGAAGTGCGCGGCGAGATCGTCGACGGTCACGAAGCCGTCGCGCTGCACCCAATCGAGCAATTCCTGCTGGCGCGCGTTGAGGGTGAGGCGAGGGTCTCGGGTCATGGCTCGATGGCGAAGGCGTGAACACGGAGCGGGTATTGTAAGGGCGTTCGGCCGGCGCGCCGGGCACGGGCAGCCGGTGATTCATGCGTATGATGCATGGATTCATGTGACAAATGAATTTGCGCGACCGTGCCGATCGCGCTGCAATGGCGGATTGTCCGCGTTCGCGCGCTCATTCAGTTTCCGACGAGGTGGAATCGATGACCGGCTTCAACTGGCACAACCCGTATCCGACGACGCGCATCCCGGTGTTCGCGCGCAACGTCGTGTCGACGTCCCATCCGCTGGCCGCGCAGGCCGGCCTGCGGATGCTGTGGAAGGGCGGCAATGCGGTCGACGCGGCGCTTGCCGCCGCGGCCGCGATCACGGTGGTCGAGCCGGTGTCGTGCGGGCTGGGCGGCGATGCGTTCGCGCTCGTGTGGGATGGCCAGCGGTTGCACGGGCTGAATGCGTCGGGTGTCGCGCCGGCCGCATGGAACGTCGACTATTTCCGCCGGCGTCACGGCGAGGACGCGCAGGGCCACGCGCGCAAGCCGACGCGCGGCTGGGACACGGTCACCGTGCCGGGCGTCGTCGCGGGCTGGGAGGCGCTGCATGCGAAGTTCGGTTCGCTGCCGTTCGCGGACCTGCTCGAGCCGGCGATCGAGATCGCCGAGCGCGGCTATGCGGTGCCGCCGATCGTCGCGCACAAGTGGGCGGCCGCGGTGCCCGAGCTCAAAGGGCTGCCTGGCTTCGCCGATACCTTCATGCCGCGCGGCCGTGCGCCCGAGGTGGGTGAGCGCGTGTGCCTGCCCGGCCATGCGCAGACGCTGCGCACGCTCGCGAAGGACGGCGCGCGCGCGTTCTACGAGGGTGCGCTCGGCGAGCGGATCGCCGCGTTCGCGCGCGACGGCGGCGGCGCGCTGACCGAGGCCGACCTGCGCGCGTACCGGCCGGAATGGGTCGAGCCGATCGGCAAGCGCTTTCGCGGCTACACGATTCACGAGATCCCGCCGAACGGGCAGGGCATCGCCGCGCTGATCGCGCTCGGCATCGCCGAGCATGCGGGCCTAGCCGACTGGCCGGTCGATTCGCCGGAGTCGCAGCACCTGCAGATCGAGGCGATGAAGCTCGCGTTCGCGGACGTCTATCGCTACGTCGCCGACCCGCGCGCGATGGAGGTCACGCCCGCGCAGATGCTCGACGACGCGTACCTCGCCGAACGCGCGAAGCGGATCGACCCGGCGCGCGCGACGCACTTCGGCCACGGCCGGCCGCCGTCGGGCGGCACGATCTATCTGTCGGCGGCCGACGAGCGCGGGATGATGGTGAGCTTCATTCAGTCCAACTACATGGGCTTCGGCTCGGGCCTCGTCGTGCCGGGTGCGGGGATCGCGCTGCAGAACCGGGGGTACGGCTTCTCGATGGACCCCGCGTCGCCGAACGTCGTCGCGGGCGGCAAGCGGCCGTTCCACACGATCATTCCGGCGTTCGTCACCGAGCAGGTGAATGGCCGCACCGAGGCGGTGATGAGCTTCGGCGTGATGGGCGGCGACATGCAGCCGCAAGGCCATCTGCAGACCGTCGTGCGGATGCTCGGCTACGGCCAGCAGCCGCAGGCGGCGTGCGACGCGCCGCGCTGGAAGGTCAACCGCGACTTCACGCTCGACGTCGAGTCGAGCATGGATCGCGCGACGGTCGGCGCGCTTGCCGCACGCGGCCACACGATCAAGTCGGTCGACGATCCTTACATGGATTTCGGCTCAGGCCAGTTCGTGTGGCGGCTCGACCGGGACGATCCCGAGCGCGGCTACGTCGCCGCGAGCGACAGCCGGCGCGACGGGCTCGCCGCCGGTTTCTGACGGTTCGCTTCCACACGCGTTCCCGACGGGCGGCCGGAAGGCCGCCCGTTTCGTTTGTGCGCGACGCGTTCGAGGGTCTCCTCTGACGAACCGCAACGGCCGTCGCGGAACTGCGCTTGGCCTGCGCGGTCAGTGCTCTGAAGCACGATCATTAAAGTACGGCTAAGATGCCGGAATGGTCGGCCGGACCCATTTCTTCTAATAACGTCAAGCAATACGCCGCATCCGGGATGGCTGTCGCCCGCGCCGTGCGCGCGGGCGATTGCCGGATGGGGCGACTGGGAGCGCAACACCATGCAGACTGAAACGACGCATGTCATGCCGTGGCGAATCGAGGACATCGACCTTACGCGGATCGATCGTCAGCGCGCCGCGGTGAACGAGGATTTGCTGCTGCTGCTGTGCGCGGCGTCGTTCATCGAGAGCGGTTCGGATCTCTACACGAGCAACCTGAGTGAATTCTTCAACGACGATCCGGAAGTGTCGGCGTGGCTCAACAATGCATGGGAGCACGAAGAATTGCAGCACGGCCGCGCGCTGAAGGCCTACATCGCGTACGTCTGGCCGGAGTTCGACTGGGATACCGCATTCGCGAATTTCTTCGACGAATACTCGAAGACCTGCTCGATCGAAGCGTTCGAGAAGACCCGCGCGCTGGAGATGGTCGCGCGCTGCGTCGTCGAGACGGGCACGGCCACGCTCTATCGCGCGATCAACGAGTGCTCGGACGAGCCCGTGCTGAAGGAAATCACCGACAACATCCGCACGGACGAAGTGCGCCACTACAAGCACTTCTTCAAATATTTCAAGAAGTACAACCAGCTCGAAGGCAACGGCCGGCTCGCGGTGCTCGGCGCGCTGATGCGCCGGTTGCTGGAAATCAAGAACGAGGATTCGGAGATCGCGCTGCGCCACGTGTTCGCGATCCGCTATCCGGACCGCGTCGGCGACAGCGAATACAGCCGTGCGCGGGTCGCGCGCATCAATGCGCTCGTGCGTCGCAACCTGTCGGCGGACATGTGCGTGAAGATGCTGCTCAAGCCGCTCGACCTGCCCGCGAAGATCCAGCCGGGCGTCCACTATCCGCTCACGAAGCTCACGCAGCACGTGTTCTTCCGCTGATCGCCGTCCACAGGGCGGCCCGCCGCGGGTATGCTGCGGCATCCCTCACGTTCGACGAGGCCGCTCCATCATGACCGATTCACATCGCCGCGCGCTCGAGCAATGGACGTTCGACGCGTGGCCGCCGGCCGTCGTTTCGCTGTTCGACGGCACCGCGCTCGAGCGCAAGGCAGATGTCGCTGCGTCGCTGATTGTTGCGACTGAAGAGGGCCAATTGCGTACGACGCTGCTGAGCGTCGGCGAGATCTACGCGCGCGATGCGCGCGTGCTGCTGCTCGCGCTGTGGCCGCATTCGCGCGCGGCGCGCGCGCTCGCGCAACGGCGCACGGCCGCGCTGACGCTGGTCGCCGACGGCGCGTTCTTTCAGGCGCAATTGAAGATCGAACCGCTCGAAGGCGACTTCGGCGGGCTCGCGGGTTTTGCCGCGACGATCGCGCACGGCGATGCGCAGCGCGTCGGCTATGCGCGTCTCGCGACGGGCGTCACGTTTGCGCTGGAAGGGGAGCGCGCCGAGGTGCTCGAACGCTGGCAACGCCAGGTCGAGCACCTGAGGCGCGCGGCGGCCAGGCTTCAGTGACCGCGCTGGCCGCTGCGCGACGAACGGTTGCGGTTCGCGTGCGCGGCGTTGCCATTGGCCGACCGCCCGCCACCGCCACCGCCGCCGCTCGCCGGACGCGCGCCGTTGCCGCCCGCGTTGGCCGGCTTCGCGGCCTTCTGCGTCTGAGCGGCCTTGGGTGCGGCCGCCTTAGGCTGCGACGCCTTCGGCGCGCCGTCGCGCTTCGCCGCCGGCTGGCCTGAGCCGCCCGCGCGCGGCGCGCGATTGCCGCCACCACCGCCACCACCACCGCCGCGCGGCTGCTGCCCGCGGCGCTGCTGGATCGGCTCCGGCTTCGCGTTCGGGTCCGGCTCGAAGCCCGCGATCACTTCCTGCGGAATCTCGCGCTTGATCAGTCGCTCGATGTCGCGCAGCAGCTGCTTCTCGTCGACGCACACGAGCGACACCGCTTCGCCGGTCGCGCCCGCGCGGCCGGTGCGGCCGATCCGGTGCACGTAGTCTTCCGGCACGTTCGGCAGGTCGAAGTTGACGACGTGCGGCAGCTGGTCGATGTCGATGCCGCGCGCGGCGATGTCGGTCGCGACGAGCACCTGCAGCGTGCTGTTCTTGAACTCCGCCAGCGCGCGCGTGCGTGCCGACTGGCTCTTGTTGCCGTGGATCGCCATCGCGCTGATGCCGTCCTTCGTCAGTTGCTCGGCGAGCCGGTTCGCGCCGTGCTTCGTGCGCGTGAACACCAGCACCTGGAACCAGTTGTGCTCGCGGATCAGGTGCGTGAGCAGCTCGCGCTTGCGGTCGCGGTCGACCGGGTGGATCTTCTGCGCGACGGTCTCGGCGGTCGTGTTGCGGCGCGCGACCTCGATCAGCGCCGGCGAATCGAGCAGGCTGTCTGCGAGCGCCTTGATCTCGTCGGAGAAGGTGGCCGAGAACAGCAGGTTCTGGCGGCGCGGCGGCAGCTTCGCGAGCACGCGCTTGATGTCGTGGATGAAGCCCATGTCGAGCATCCGGTCGGCTTCGTCGAGCACGAGGATGTCGAGCTGCGACAGGTCGATCGTCTTCTGCTGCATGTGATCGAGCAGGCGCCCCGGCGTCGCGACGACGATGTCGACGCCGCGCTTGAGCGCGTCGATCTGCGGATTGATGCTGACGCCGCCGAACATCACGGTCGAGCGCAGCTTCAGGTACTTGCCGTACGCGCGCACGCTCTCCTCGACCTGGGCGGCGAGTTCGCGCGTCGGCGTGAGGATCAGCGCGCGCACGGCGCGCTTCGCGTTGTGGTGTTCGGCGTAGAAGGTGTGCAGGCGCTGCAGGATCGGCAGCGTGAAGCCCGCCGTCTTGCCGGTGCCGGTTTGCGCGCCGGCGAGCAGGTCGCCGCCGCCGAGCACGGCGGGGATCGCCTGCGACTGGATCGGCGTGGGCGATGTGTAGCCGAGCTCGTTGACCGCTTTGACGAGCGGTTCGGCCAGGCCAAGAGATTCAAAAGACATAGATAGATACGACTCTGGAGTTTTATGATCGACGACGCATCGCGCGGCCAGCGCGGGGATAGCGTCGCAAGAAATACAAAAAAGAAAAGGGCGCGGCCGCGGTTTCCCGCAGCCGCGCCCCGTTTGCGTCACCCGATACTTAGTCGAGCGGTGCGGAACGCAGATCGCTCACCTGTTGCGGCGAGATCGGCGAACCGTTGTTGCCCCACGACATCCGGATGTACGAGACGACTGCCGCGACCTCCTGGTTCGACAGCGACTGCGCGAACGGCGGCATCCCGTACGGACGCGGATTCTTGAACGAGCTCGGCGGATAGCCGCCATTCAGCACCATGCGGATCGGGTTCACGGCCGATTCCATCATGATCGAATGGTTCTGCGCGAGCGGCGGATAGGCCGGCGGCTTGCCCTGGCCGTTGTCGGCGTGACAGGTCGCGCAGTTGTCCGCGTAGATCTTCTTGCCTTGCTCGAGCAGCACGTTGCCGAATTGCTTCGACGGTTCGTACTGCATGTTCTTCGGCGCTTCAGCCTTCTGCGGGATCGACTTCAGGTACGTCGACATCGCGCGCGTATCCTCGTCGGTCATGTACTGCAGGCTGTTGTGGACCACGTCCGCCATCGGGCCGAACACGGCGCCCTTGCGCGACACGCCGGCTTGCAGCAGGTCGGACAGCTCCTGCACGTGCCAGTCGCCGAGGCCGAGTTCCTTGTCGTTCGTCAGCGACGGCGCGTACCAGTTCTGCAGCGGGATCAGGCCGCCTGCGAACGCCGATGCGCTCACCGGGCCGCCCATCATGTTGATCGACGTGTGGCACATCGAGCAGTGGCCGAGGCCTTCGACGAGATACGCGCCGCGGTTCCATTCGACCGACTTGGTCGGATCCGGCTTGTATTCGCCTTCCTTGAAGAACAGCGTGCGCCAGCCGATCAGCAGGTTGCGGTTGTTGAACGGGAACTTCAGTTCGTGCGGACGGCTCGGCACCGACACCGGCGCGACCGAGCGCAGGTACGCATAGATCGCATCCGAATCCGCGCGCGTGACCTTCGTGTAGCTCGCGAACGGGAAGCCCGGGTAGAGCAGGCTGCCGTCCTTCGAACGGCCCGTGTGCATCGCGCGGTAGAAGTCATCAGACGACCACTTGCCGATGCCGTCCTTGTCGTCCGGCGTGATGTTCGGCGTGTACATCGTGCCGAACGGCGTCGCCATTGGCAGGCCGCCCGCGAACTGCTTGCCGCCGCGCACGGTGTGGCACGCGACGCAGTCGCCGACGCGCGCGAGGTATTCGCCCTTCTTGATCTGCGCGGCCTGGTCGGCCGGCGTGGCTGCGACGGCAGCGTTGCCGTGCAGCGTGTCGTTGCCCGGCCACAGGACCGGCACGAGGGCCGCTGCCGCGACGATCGCGACAGCCGTGAGTGCAAACAGGGACTTGCGTTTCATTGTGTCTGTCTCCCTAGCCTTATTGCGGTTCGCTGCCGCAGGCGAGCGGAGTCTTCATCGAGCGGGCCGGGGCCGGCACGGGGTTGGCGGGCGCCGGTTGCGCGGCGAGCCATGCCGTCACGGCGGTCACGTCTTCGTCGGAAAGCTTCGCGGCGATATCGTGCATGCAGTCGGGCGCCTTCGCGTGGCGGTTGCCCGAGCGCCATGCGCCGAGCTGCGCGCTCAGGTAGTCGGCGTGCAGGCCGACGAGGCCCGGGATCGCCGGCTGCATGCCGGTCAGCGTCGCGCCGTGGCAGGCCACGCAGGCCGGCAGCTTGCGCGACGGATCGCCCTGCGTGACGAGCTGCTTGCCGCGTGCGAGCGTCGCGGCCGGCAGGCTCGGCTTCGCCGGCGCCGGGTACGGTGGGCGCTCGGCCGAGAAGTGCTCGGCGATCTCGCGCAGGTAGTCGTCGTTCAGGTACGTGAGCAGATAGTTCATCGGCGGGTACTTGCGCCGGCCGTCACGGAAGTTGACGAGCTGGTTGTACAAGTACTCGGCAGGCTTGCCGGCGAGACGCGGGAAGTAGTCGTTGTCCGTGCCCTGGCCATGGACGCCATGGCAGGCCGTACAGCCGCGCACGCGCTCGGCCATCGTATCGGGCGCCTTGAGCGGCGCCTGCTGGGCCTGGGCTTGCTCCGTGGGCTTGGTCTGCGCTTGGGCAGCGCTCATGAGGCCCGCACCGCCGATCATCAGAACGGCGAGCAGCGGACGGAAGACGCGTCTTGAAGACACACGAGACTCCATGTTTATTCGTCGGGGACCTGACCGGGCTACGATCGGCTCGGCATGACGGCAGGACAGCCGGGCTGCTGCGACGCGGCATTCTATCATCGATGGGTAATGACGGCTATTTGACAAAAGGTCATCGGTTCCTGCCTGTTTACGACTTGCGACAATTTGACGCGCATCGAAAACAGTCGTCGTGAACCGGCGTGCGTTTTGCCTATCGAAGACCGTACACTCGCGGGTCGCGCGGTGCCGCCTCCGCCGCAGATCGTGTCATTTCACAGTTTCCGGATTCATCGATGACGTTTTCTACCGTGCCGTTGCCCGATTTTCATGACTCGTTCCGATGCCGCGCCAGCGGCTGCCAAGGAGGGTTTGCGCGATGAGGATCGACAGCTTGTGGATCGGCCAGGTCGCGCTTGCCGCGCTGATGGACGCGACGTTCGCGATGGCGGTCGGCTCGGCGCTGCTCAAGGGCTGGCTCGCGAAGGACGGCGCGCGGCCCGTCATCGCGCCGTCGCATCCCGCATGGCTGCGTGCGCAACATTCGCTGATGGCCGCCGCGGCCGCGCTGCTGCTGGCGGACCTCGGCTGGCTCGTCTATGAGGCCGCGGCGATGAGCGGCGCGGGGCTCGGCGGCGCGTTCGGCGCGATTCCGACGATGCTCGCGCAGACCCACGCGGGCTTCGCGTGGAGCGTCGCGTTCGGCGGCGCGGTCGTGCTCGCCGTCGTCGCGCTGCTGCGGCCGGACGGGCCGCTCGCGTATGCGGTGCTGTGGCTGGCGGTGATCGCGATCGCCGCCGGCAAGGCGTCGCTCGGGCACGCGGCCGACACCGGCGTGTTCTCGGCCGCCGTCGGCGTGCAGACGCTGCACCTGCTCGTCACCGCCGCGTGGGGCGGGCTCGTGCTCGCAGGCGGGCTCGCGGTGCTGCCCGCGCTCGGCTCGTCGATCGCGCGTGGCGCGCTGATCCGTATCGCGCAGCGGCTGTCGCGGACCTCGATCGTCGCGCTCGTGTTCGTGCTCGCCACCGGCGCGCTCAACGCGGTGCGCGGGCTTGGCGGCTCGCTCGCGCCGCTCGACGGCAGCGCATGGGGCCGCGTGCTGCTGCTGAAGCTGCTGCTGGTCGCGTTCGCGCTGGTGCTCGGCGGGCTGAACCGCTTCTCGGCGCTGCCGCGCCTGCGCCGCACCGCGTCGACCGAGGATGCGCACACGTTCCGCAACATCCTGCATCTCGAAGGGTTGACGATGATCGGCGTGTTCATCGCGGCGGCCGTGCTGGCCGCGAGCGTGCCGGGCTTCGTCGCGCTCGGCTAGCGCAGGTGCCGCCGCTGCGAAGCGGCGCTCCGCGGGGCCGGCGTGAGCCGGCCGACGGCGGGGACGGGCGCGTCAACGAGGCGCGCCCGGGCCGTCACCACTCGGCGACGCTGCCGTCCGCGTGGCGCCACACCGGGTTGCGCCAGCGGTGGCCGACCTGCGCCATCTCGCGAACCTTCTCCTCGTTGACGTCGATGCCGAGCCCCGGGCCTTGCGGGATCGCGACGAAGCCGTCGTCGTAGCGGAACACCTCGGGGTTGCGCAGGTAGTCGAGCAGGTCGTTGCCCTGGTTGTAGTGGATGCCGAGGCTCTGTTCCTGGATGAATGCGTTGTAGCTGACCGCGTCGAGCTGCAGGCACGCGGCGAGCGCGATCGGGCCGAGCGGGCAGTGCAGCGCGAGCGCGACGTCGTAGCTCTCGGCGAGCGTCGCGATCTTCCGGCATTCGGTGATGCCGCCCGCATGCGACGCGTCCGGCTGGATGATGTCGACGTAGCCGCCCGCGAGGATATGCTTGAAATCCCAGCGCGAGTACAACCGCTCGCCGAGCGCGATCGGCGTATCGGTCTGGTTGACGATGTCGCGCAGCGCCTCGGCGTTCTCCGACAGCACCGGCTCCTCGATGAACATTAGCCGGTACGGATCCAGCTCCTTCGCGAGCACCTTCGCCATCGGCTTGTGCACGCGGCCGTGGAAGTCGACGGCGATGCCGACGTGCGGGCCGACCGCGTCGCGCACCGCCGCGACGTTCGCGATCACCTGTTCGACCTTGTCGTAGGTGTCGACGATCTGCAGTTCCTCCGAGCCGTTCATCTTCACCGCGCGGAAGCCGCGCTCGACGACCGCGCGCGCGTTGTTCGCGACGTCGCTCGGCCGGTCGCCGCCGATCCACGAATACACCTTGATGCGCTCGCGCACCTGGCCGCCGAGCAGCGCGTGCACCGGCGCGCCGTGATGCTTGCCCTTGATGTCCCACAGCGCCTGGTCGACGCCCGCGATCGCGCTCATCGTGATCGGGCCGCCGCGGTAGAACCCGGCGCGGTACATCACCTGCCAGTGATCCTCGATCAGCAGCGGGTCCTTGCCGACCAGATAGTCCGCGAGCTCGTGCACGGCCGCCTCGACGGTGTGCGCGCGGCCCTCGACGACAGGCTCGCCCCAGCCGACGATGCCCTCGTCGGTCTCGATCTTGAGGAACAGCCAGCGCGGCGGGACGATGAAGGTTTCGAGGCGGGTGATCTTCATGGCGGGCGTCTCCTGACGGTAGGCTGTGGGGTCATCCTAGCGCAGGCCATTAAAAAATAGTATTAATAGGACTGTTGTGCAGATAGTGGGCTGTCTTTGCCTCGGGAGAACGATCATCATTCAACGCGACCTGCATGGACAAACGGCATTTCGGCTCGCGACGGCGATCCTGCGCGGCGACCATCCGCCCGAATCGCTGCTGCCGAAAGAGCCTGAATTGATGGAGCGGTTCGGCGTGAGCCGCACGGTGCTGCGCGAGGCGCTGCGCACGCTGACGTCGAAGGGGCTCATCGAGTCGCGGCCGAAGGTCGGCACGCGGGTGCGGCCGCGCCGCGCGTGGAACCTGCTCGATGCCGACCTGCTCGACTGGTATTCGCGCGTCGCGCCGCCGCTTTCGTTCGCGCTGAAGCTGCAGGAGATGCGCGAAATGGTCGAGCCGCATGCGGCGGCGCTTGCCGCACGCGCGTATGCGCCGGAAGCGTTCGAAGCGATCGACGCCGCCGCGCGGGCGATGGCCGACGCGCGCAACGTCGACGAATGGGTGCGCGCCGACCTGCGGTTCCACCTGAGCGTGCTCGAGGCCGGCGGCAACGAGCTGCTGGTGCCGCTCGGCGCGCTGATCGACCGCACGCTCGAGGCGCAGCTGCACCTGAATGCGCGCCGCGCCGACGTGTTCAATGCGTCGCTTGCGGACCATCTGGCCGTGTGCGATGCGATCCTTGCGCGCGACGCTGAAGGCGCGCGCCGGGCGATGGCGATGCTGCTCGCGGTCACGCGCGCGCGGATCGAGTCGAACTGATCCGGCAACCCGAACGCGCGGCCTGAACGGGCGGCGACCGGCGCGCCCGGGCCGACGGCTAGGCGGCCGCGCAGCCGCCGGGCTTGTGGATGCGTTGCGTCGACGCCGGATATTTCGCGAGCAGGCTGGCCGGCCGGCGCGGCCGCACGACCAGCTTGCCGCCGCAGTTCGGGCAGCGGCCCTTCAGCACCTCGTCGGCGCAGGCCGCGCAGAACGGCTCGCCGCCCGCGTGCACTCAAACGTGCAGATTCGCGCGTCGCCCGAATCGGGCGGCAGGTCCTTGTCGCAGCATTCGCAGCCGGGGCGCAGTTCGAGCATGCCGGTCTCCTTGACGATTGTTCGTGATCGATGGGCGCCGGACGTTGCGGGGGCGCCGGCGGCGCGCTACTGTAAGCGCATCGATTCAGTTTGACCAACTGCCCGCCGGTGCGGCATCGCAGCGAGCGGGCCACAGGAGACGGCCATGCTTTACCGAGGAAGCTGCCATTGCGGCGACGTGCAGTTCGAGGTGGACGGCGAGCTGACGGGCGTGATGGCGTGCAACTGCTCGATCTGCCAGCGCAAGGGCGCGCTGATGTGGTTCGTGCCGCGCGCGAGCCTGTACCTGCTGACGCCGGAAGAGAACCTGGCCAGCTACACGTTCAACAAGCACGTGATCCAGCATCGCTTTTGCAAGCGCTGCGGGATTCATCCGTTCGGCGAGGGCACCGATCCGAAGGGCAACCGGATGGCGGCGATCAACGTGCGCTGCCTTGAAGACGTCGACATCGACGCGTTGCCGGTCACCCATTACGACGGACGCTCGCACTGACGGCGAGCGTCCGGATCACGACGGCGCCGCGCTGCGGGCAGCCGGCGCGCTCACCTCGGCCTGCGGGCCGACCGCGGCCGGCCGCTCGATCAGCGGCGCGAGCGCCGGCGCCATCGATTTCAGCAGCTGCACGGCCATCGCGCTCGTGAAGTCGTAGCGCGCCGCGTACGGCTCGTGCGCGGTCGCCGTCAGCACGCCGAAGAAACGGTCGCCGAGCACGAACACGAACGTGCCGCTGCGGTTCACCTTGCGCGACTCGATCAGCCGCGCGCCGCGCGCGTAGACGTTGAAGCGCTGGTCGCCGGTGCCGGTCTTGCCGTACACCTCGAGCGTCTTGCCGCTGGGCAGCGTCATCCCGTCGGCGAGCCGCCTGCCGGTGCCGGTGAGCACGACGTCGCGCAGCAGCTGGTGCACGACGCCCACGATCTCCGGCGACAGCGTCGGCTGCGGCTGCGCGGCCGCCCGCACGAAGCGCGTCTCGTACGGCGTGCCCTTCGCGAAGTCGAGCCGCGTGATCGTCTCGGTCGGCGCCTTGTCGCCGCCGTTCGCGATCAGCCCGATCAGCTTCGCGAGCGCGTCCGGCTGGTCGCCCGATGCGCCGATCGCGGCCGCGTACGACGGCGTGACTTCCGCGAACGGATAGCCGAGCGCGCGCCACGACTTGCTGATCGCCGCGTACGCGCGCAGTTCCACCATGTGGCGGATCCGCCGGTCCTGCGTGCCGTGATAGCGCGTCTTGTACAGCCACGTGTAGGTGTAGAAGCGCGCGTCGCGGCTCGCCTGCTCGACATCGCCGAGCGATGCGTCCGGATGCGCGCGCAGGTAGTTGAGCGTCCACAGCGCGAGCGGGTGCACGCTGGCGATGTAGCCGCGGTCGTTCAGGTTGAAGCGGTCGATCGCGTACTTCGCATAGAGCGCCGCGAGATCGTCGTCAGACAGCGCCGCCGCCGGCGTGCCCTTCAGTTGCGCGCGCATCTGCGCATCGAACCACGCGCGCGATTCGTTCGGCGCGACGCTGCGCAGCACGGTCGCGATCTTCGGCGGCGACTTGCGCACGTCCTTCAGCATCAGCGCGAGCGCGTCGTCCGCGGGCTTGCCCGCGTAGCGCGTGTAGAAGCGCTTCACGTAGACCTTGCTTTCGCCGTCGACGAACTGCTGCAGATAATGCTTGCGCTGCTCGGGATCGTCGAGCCACGACGACGACGGCCCGGAGGTCTGGATCATCTCGTAGTGGACGATGTCGCGCATCAGCCGCACGAACACGAGGTTGACCGAGTGCGCGAAGGCCTGGTGCAGCGTCAGGATGCGGTGGTTGTCGGACTTCTCGAAGTTGCTGAACACCTGCGCGCCGCCGCCCGTATAGAACACGTCGGGGCTCGCCGAATACTTGCGCTCGACGGCCGCGTCGAGCATCGCCTGCAGCGAGCGGTCCTGCGTGCGGGACAGGTAGTCGAGCGCCCACAGCGACAGGCCGTCCATCGGGTCCGGCCTCACGCGCGCGAGCTCGGCCCTCGACAGCGCGCCGTAGCGCGCATGCAGGTCGGAGACGATCTGCAGGTACGTGACGAGCGTGCGCAGCTTCGCGGTCGAACCGAGGTTGATGCGCCCGCCGCGGTTGATGTCGAACGGTTCGTTCACGCTGTCGGTCTGCACGCGCAGCACGTTCGCGCCGTTGCGCCGCTCGTACAGCGTGAAGCTGTACGTGAGGTGCGACGGGTCGTCCTTCGCCGCGAGCATCTCGTAGCCGTACAGGCCGGCGGCCTGCGCGCCTTCGCGCGTCGACGCCTTCGCGAGCCGCTCGGCGACCGCCTGCTGCACGCTGTTGTCGAGCGTGCTCGTCGCTTCCAGGTCGAACTGGTCGAGCTGGTACACGTCGTCGATGCCGAGCGCGGTGAGCAGCGACGCGCGCGCCGACGTGATGGCCTTGCGCGAGATGAACGACTGCACGCGCGCCGCCTTCGGCGGCTGCGCGCGCTCGATGTGCGCGGCGAGCGCGGCGTCGCGCAGCGTGGGCGCGATCACGCCGCCGCCGGCGAGCAGCCGCAGGTAGCTGTCGGTCAGCCGCTGCAGCGCCGGGTAGCCGCTGTTCAGGAAGTACGACGGCGCGCGCTGCGCGATCATCAGCGACAGCACCTCGCGGAACGCGACGCCCTGCTGGTCGACGTTCTCGGCCGTCGTCGGCGCGGCGAGGAGGCGGTTCAGTTCGTTGAAGTCGCGGCCGTACCACACGGCGAGACCGTCGCCGATGCCGGTGATTTCGCCGATGTGCGGCCGTGCCGCGAGCGGCACCGAATTCAGGTAGCGGACCACGATCGCGCGGCGCGCGAGCATCGTCTGCGGGCCGTTCAGGTACGCGAGCACCGATGCGGACGCGATCTGCCGCAGCTTCTCGGGCGGCGACGCGGTGCGGCCGTCCGGCGAGTGGCGGAACTTCTCGATCTGGGTCGCGAGCGTGCTGCCGCCCGGCCGCGCCTGGTGCCGGTTGACGATGTGCAGGCCCTGGTCGGCGATCGCGCGGCCGAAGCGGCCCCAGTCGATCGCCGGGTTGCGGTTCGGCTGGCTCGGGTCGAGCAGGTAGCGGTCCTCGATGAACAGCAGCGAATTGACGACGACGGGCGGGATCGCGTCGAAGTCGCGATAGACGCGCTGCGGGAACGCGGTCGCGAACAGCGGCGCGCCGGTCGAATCGAACAGCATCAGGCCGGCCTGGTCCTTCTCGTCATAGGGGAGGAACAGGCCGCGATCGGCGAGCGCCAGCATCCGCTCGGAGTCGCGCGCCTGCCTGCTGACGACGAAGCCGCGCGCGAGCAGCCGCTCCTGGAACGCCGGAATCATCGCGTAGCCGAGCCGCTCGTCGTACGGGCCGTTGGCGGGAAACCGCACGTGGTCGCTCGCACCCGCCTCGACCGCATAGCCGACGTCGCGGGTCAGCTCGGACAAATAGCGGGCCTGCAGCCGGGAGGTCTCGATTTCGACCTGAACCAGCCGGGCGACGATCGCGACCGCGACCAGCATGGCTGCGACCAGCGACCATTTGATCCACGTCCAGACCGACGCGAGGCCGGTCACACGCGGCAGGATTCGATTCAGCGGCCGATTCATGGCGGCGTCTCCCTGCAGGGGGCGGACTCCGGCCGCACCCCATTAAGGATTAGTTTAGTCCTCAACCGCGTGCTGCCAAGGACGGTCGGGTCCTAAGATGCGCCGAAGCAACGCGCGCGCCGGTACGGTGCGCGCCGATAGGGCCACATCCGCCCGCGGTGCACCGGCGCGGCGCATGCGCCGCACATTCCGTACCCGTGATGCGCGTTTTCGGCCGCCGGTATTCGAAATACGCATGACGGTTGGTGCGGTGAATTTGGCTGACTACCCTGCGCGCCTGTTCGTCCGGCACGACCTGCGTCTAAATGGGGCTCGATTGGGTCTGTTATGATGCGCGCCGCGGGGCGCCCGGACCCGCCCAGGACGCCGTCGCGCGCCCACCCTTCAGACATCCTCAAAGCTTGCCCGGGCATCGGGATTCGTTATGCAAAAGAAACGCAACATTACTTCATACATCGTGATCGCGATGGTCCTCGGGATCGCGGTCGGATACGGCTGCCACAGCGCGTTTCCCGACCCGAATGTCACCAAGGAGATCGCCGGCTACGTCTCGCTGCTGTCCGACATCTTCCTGCGCCTGATCAAGATGATCATCGCGCCGCTCGTGTTCGCGACGCTGACCGTCGGCATCGCGCACATGGGCGATACGAGCGCGGTCGGCCGGGTCGGCGTGAAGGCGCTCGGCTGGTTCTTCACCGCGTCGTTCGTGTCGCTGCTGTTCGGCCTGCTGACCGCGACGCTGCTGCAGCCGGGCAGCCATCTGAGCCTGCCGCTGCCGGCCACGGACGCGGCTACCAACCTGAAGACCGGCGCGTTCACGCTGAAGGACTTCGTCATGCACCTGGTGCCGAAGTCGATCGCCGAAGCGATGGCGAACAACGAGATCCTGCAGATCGTCGTGTTCTCGATCTTCTTCGGCACCGCGCTGTCCTCGCTCGGCGAGCTGGGCAAGCGCCTGACCGGCGTGATCGAGGATCTCGCGCAGGTGATGCTGAAGGTCACCGGCGCGGTGATGTGGTTCGCGCCGATCGCGGTGTTCGCGGCGCTGGCGTCGACGATCACGACGCAGGGCCTCGGCATCCTGCTCACGTTCGCGAAGTTCATGGGCAGCTTCTACATCGCGCTCGCGCTGCTGTGGGGCATGCTGACGCTCGCCGGCCTCGCGTTCCTCGGCAAGCGCACGTTCTCGTTGATCCGCCTGATCCGCGAGCCGTTCCTGCTGTCGTTCGCGACCGCCAGCTCGGAAGCCGCGTATCCGAAGCTGCTCGACGCGCTCGACCGTTTCGGCGTGAACCGCAAGATCTCGAGCTTCGTGCTGCCGATGGGCTATTCGTTCAACCTCGACGGCTCGATGATGTACTGCACGTTCGCGGTGCTGTTCATCACGCAGGCGTACGGCATCCACCTGCCGCTCGGCACGCAGCTGACGATGCTGCTGCTGCTGATGCTGACGTCGAAGGGGATGGCGGGCGTGCCGCGCGCGTCGCTCGTCGTGATCGCCGCGACGCTCAACCAGTTCAACCTGCCGGAAGCGGGGCTGCTGCTGATCATGGGCGTCGACACGTTCCTCGACATGGGCCGCTCGGCGACCAACGCGGTCGGCAATTCGATCGCTGCCGCCGTGATCGCGAAGTGGGAAGGGCAGCTCGGCGACGAGAACGACGGGACCGACGTGGCTGGCGCGACGGATGCAGGCGCGCCGCTCGAGGTGCAAGAGGTGCGCGAGCGCGCGTGATGCCCGCGTGACGCGCGTCCGGCCGCCCATTGTGGCGGCCTTTTTTTTGGAAGGCGTTCAGGCTGCGAAGTGCTCGAGCACGTGGTCGACGAACAGCCGAGCCTTGCGCGGAAAATGGCGACGGCTCGGATAGGCGATGTTCATCTCGAGGTCGGGGAGGCGGTAGTCGTCCAGGAGCGGCACGAGGCGGTGCTCGCGGATGTCCTGGTCGACGAGGTACGCGGGCAGGATCGCGATCCCCATGTCGTTGAGCGCGAGCTGCCGGAGCAGGCCGAGATTGTTCGACGACGCGGTCTTCCTCGGCCGCACCGCGACGCTCGTCGCATGATGGTCGAATGAAACGAATTCCCCCGCATAATCGGTCTGGTACAACAGGCACGCGTGCCGTTCGAGATCGCCCGGCTGGAGCGGCCGGCCGTGCCGCTCGAGATAGCGCCGGGTCGAGCACACGACGAGCTTCAGCCGCGTCAGCGCGCGCGTCACGGTATTGGCGCCGCTGATGCGCTGCGTGACCATCAGGCCGACGTCGAACCCTTCGGACACGAGATCGACGTGACGGTCGACGATCGTGATCTCGGGCACCACGTTCGGATGGCGATGCTTGAACGACCTGATGACGGGCGCAAGCACATGGATGCCGAACATCACGGGCGCGACGATTCGCAGCGCCCCGATCGGCTCGTGATCGAGCGTCGCTATCGCGTCTTCCACGGTGTCGATCTCATCGATCACCTTGCGGATCTGCTCGATGTAGAGACGCCCCGCGTCGGTGAGCGACAGGCTGCGCGTCGTACGGTACAGCAGCAGCGTGCCGAGCCTGTCCTCGAGGCCCATGATCAGGCGCGATGCGGATGCGTTCGACATGTCGAGGTCGGCGGCGGCGCGCGCGAAGCTTTGCAAATCGGCGACCCTGACAAACAACCGCATCGACAGAAGCGCGTCCATTCAAATACAAACCGGTCCTGAAAGGTCTTGCGGTCGTGCCGCGGATGCTCGCGCAGCGACGATTCGCGCTGTCGCCGGGTCAATCCAGCGTCATAGCCGGAGCTTTGCCGCGGTTCGTGCCAATGCCGATCCGACGGCGCGGACCATCGCGTCTGCGCGAACATCCTTCAAACGATGAAGCTCGTCGAAGGCTTCGTGTGCCGCCCCGAGAGCAAAGGTTTGCGGGATCACGAGCATTCCGAGCTTGTCGAGCACCCCTCGAATTGCAGCTTGACCGCGCGAACCACCCAACAGGCCGGGCGATGCCGATATGACGGCCGCCGGCTTGTCTGCAAAGCAAGCGAGCCCTGCTTGACCATTGCCGTTCGGACGACTGATCCAGTCCAGGGAATTCTTCAGGACGGCACTGTAGCCGCCGTTATATTCAGGCGATGCGACGAGAACGGCGTCGCATTCCTTGACGAGCTTCTGCAACGCCCGCGCCGTTTCCGGAAGACCGGATTCGCGTTCAAGATCGCCGTCGTAGAACGGCAGCGGGTAGTCGTTCAGATGAATGTGCGTCACCTGCGCACCCGACTCGAGGGCACCCTGTGCAGCGATTTCGAGGAGCTTTTGATTAAAGGAACCGCTGCGGGTGCTGCCGCAGAATGCCAGGATTTTGATGCTCATGAGTCACTCGGAGGTTGGTGGGTTCATGGCGACCAGTGTAGGCAGCATGTCGCAGAAATCCTTGTGCGGCGCGAGCATTTCTTTCACGACGTGATCATTTTTTCTGATGCGCGTGAAATACCGCCCCGCAACGCTTCTAGAATCCGGTCTTTCAAACAAGGAAGGGAATGCGGCCGATGCTGTCGATGCCATGTTCACCGCGGGAATGGCTGCGGCGCCATATCGAGGGAAAGATATGGTCGGTTACGCGCACGCGGACCGGCTTTCCCATTGACCTGTCGACACCCCGCGGCGACCCGGGGCTGTTCGGCCCAGGGTCGGTGTCGTGGCAGGTGCATGACGACTTCCCTGCCATGATGGTCGGCGGCATCCGTGCGCTGATTCTCCAGGCGCTGCATCCCCTTGTCCTGGCAGGCGTGCTGGAGCATTCGATCTTCCGGCAGGACATGCGTGGCAGGCTGGCACGCACGGCACAGTTCATCGCCGGCACGACCTACGGCAGCGCCCGTGACGCCGGCGGACTGATCGACCACGTCAACCGCATTCATCGCGACATCGCGGGCACCAGTGCCGACGGCCGGCCCTATGCCGCGACCGATCCGGCACTGCTGACGTGGGTGCATGCCGCAGAAGTCTCGAGCTTCCTCGATGCCCACCTGCGCTACGTGAATCCACGGCTGACTCAGGCGGACCAGGGCCGCTATCTGGCCGAGACAGCCAAGGTGGCGCGGCGGCTTGGCGCGACCGATGTGCCGGAGAGCCGGGAAGCGCTGCAGGCTTACATGAACGGCCAGCGCGGCAGTCTGATTGCCAGTGGCCGCATGCATGAGGCGATCGCGCAGTTGGTGACGCAACCCGATGCAAGCGTGTCCGAACGGCTGACCATGCGGATTTTCCTGGGCGCGGCGATCCGCCTGCTGCCCCCCTGGATCAGCGCCATGCTTGGTGAACCGCTGACAGGGCTTGTGCGCGGCTTTCCCGAGCCGGCGATGCGCGCGTCATCCGGGCTGTTGCGATGGGCCATCCGCGACAGCGCGGGCATGCGCGCGCATGCCCGGGTCGCATCATGCGCGGTGGCGCAGACGGTTTCGCAACCTTCGCAATTGCCGAATGACGGGGGACAATGACGACTCCATGCGATCCTGAATATGCCGCTGCGGCCGGCACAGGCGTCATGGAGCCGGATCAAGGATCGAAATACCGGGAATGGCAGGAGACTGAACAGGGTGAAGATTGTCGCCAATGTGCATCAGAGCCGCACTGCGTGTGTCTGTGCGGGCAGCGAGGTCGAGGTCGTCGAGTACGGCGAGCTGCAGGACGTCGCGCGGCCGATCGGCTCGCAACGCGTCAGCCTGCGCGCAGCATTGCGCGAGGTCGGCGGACGCATCGACGCGCGCCACCAGGCTTCCAAGCCGCTGTCCGACGGCTATCGCGGCAGCGACCACCTGAGCTTGATCGAGCGCGGCGGCGAAGCCTACGGCCACACGTCGTTCATTCGCGGCTTCCGTTGCGTGGCCGTCCATTTCGACGACGCGCTGCTGCGCGACGCATGCGAGGCCGCCGATGGTGTTGGCGGCACGGACTGCTTCCATTCGCGCCTGATGTTCGAGAACAAGCCAATCTGGGCAATCACGGACCGGCTTGCGCTGGAGTGCGTGACGCCGCGCCTCGGGCAGCGGCTCTATTGCGAAAGCCTGATCGGCATGCTCGCGGTGGAACTGGCCCGGCTGTGCGGCCATGCGCCGCTGCAGGCGGTCAAAGGCGGACTGGCGCCCTTCAGGCTGCGCCGCATCCTCGACTACATCGAGACACATCTCGCAGCCGACCTCGCCGTCAGCGAACTGGCCGCGCTGGCCGAAGTGAGCCAGCCCCATTTCATGCGGGCGTTTCGTGCGTCCACCGGCGAGACCCCGCTGCGCTTCATCATGCAGCGGCGCGTCAAGCGCGCCACGACGCTGCTGGTCCACACCAATACGCCGCTGATCGAGATCGCGCAGGACTGCGGCTTCGCGGATCAGGCTCATATGACCACCTGCTTCCGCCGGATCGTCGGCAATACGCCCGCACGGATCCGGCGCGAGCGCGTCTGAGCGGCTCACGGCGCCGGATAGGCGGCGGCCCCGGCTGCGGGTATCGTGGCGGTTGCGGGCATAGTTTGCGTGTCTGCGCGCGTCCGCCGGGGGGGCGTCGACCGACGTGGCCGTCCGGCGCGGCTTCCTGTCCTGACCGGAGTCCTTGCCATATGAACGTGATCGCCGTTGCCTGTACCGCCGTGCTCGGCCTGCTGCTGTTCGGGCTGGGTCTTGCCGTCTCCATCACGCGGTTTCGCGTGACGACCGGGTCCGGTTGCGCGGAGGATCCGACCAATGTGCTGCACAAGATTGTGCGCGCGCACGGCAACACCGCCGAATACGTACCGTTCCTCGCGGTGCTGTTTCTCTACTTCGGCGCGCACGAGCCGTCAGGCGCGACTGTGTCGCTGATCGTCGCCGCGACCGTCTGCCGGTGCCTGCTGGTGATCGGCCTGCTCGCGTGGCCGACGATGTCGAAGCCGAATCCAGCGCGGTTCGTCGGCGCGCTCGGCACGTACCTGTGCGGCGCGGCGCTGTGCATCCGGTTGTTCGTGTGAGAGGGGGCGCGGCGCAAGTTCCGGTTCCCGGGCGGCGCGGTGATATCCTCACGGCACGCCCGCGACCGACGGGCAGACACTGAGCGCCAGACGGCGGCCGGGCGGCCGCTGGCCGTGGCGCCTCCGAGGGAAGAACCAACATCATGAGCCGCAAATTCATTCTGAAAGGCGACACCACCGACCATGGCGGCGTCGTGCTCGACGGCGTCGCCGAATCGTCGTTCGACGGCCGGCCGCTGGCCTATCTCGGCGCGCCGGTATTCTGCGCGGCGTGCAAGACGCAAGGCGTGATCGTGTCCGACGGCGGCGCGCGCGCGATGACCCTGATGGGCAAGGTCGTCGCGCTCGAACACGACCTGTGCCAGTGCCAGTGTTCGCCGTTGCCGAAACTCATCCCGTCGCAGGGAACGGGGACGATCTCGGGGTGAGCGCCCGCCGGCTCGCTACGTCAGGCCGGGATATTGGGCTCGCTGCCCCAAACGACGGACGCGACGCGGTGCGGTTTCGCGATGCCCGTCCGGTTGGCGACGGAAAACGGCAAGCCGACCGCCACGCTGTCGGTCGAGCGATAGACGAGCCGGTCGCCGGCGATGGTGCCGACGTAGCGGCCGTTCTTGCCGTAGACCTTGCGGCCGCTGATGCGTCCGACGACCTGTCCTGTGCGGCTGAATACGATCTGACCGCCGACCTGCAGCGGTTTGCCTTCCTTGGTGTAGAGATTCATGCGCGGGTCCCGTGTGATCGACAACGCGACAGTCTATCAAGATCGCGGCAACCGGATGCGGGGGATCCGGCGCCCCGCCGGCGCCTAGACGCTTCCCTCGGTTTCGACGACGAGAATGCGGGCTTCGCCGAGCGGATGCGCGACGTGCTCGGTGCCGGCCGGCGCATGGAGCACGTCGCCCGTCGCCAGCACCACGGAACGTTCGACGCCCGCTTCGCGATAGCGCATCTCGACGCGGCCGTCGAGCACGGCGAACACTTCGTCGCCGTCGTTGACGTGCCACCGATACGGCTGGTCGGTCCAGTGCAGGCGCACCGTGATGCCGCGCAGGTTGGCGACGTCCAGCGCGCCCCAGGCGCGATCCGCGGTAAACGCGGCGCTGCGGAAGATGTTCATGGCCGGGTTTCGATCGAGAGACGGCGACGTGCGCCGTCGGTTGCGCGTAGGGTCCACATCCGATGATCGATCATCGATCCATTGCGGCGACGGCCTGTTCGATCGCCTGCCGGCGTCGCGCGAGGCCGGCAGCCCAGCGCTCGCGGACCCGCGTCACGACGTCGGCCGGCGCGGTATCGGGCGAGCCGGCGTCGAACGGCGGCGCGGGCGCGTATTCCAGCTGCAGCTGCATCGCCTGCGCCTCCTCGGCGCCGGCCAGTTCCGCGGCGATCGTCAGCGCGAAGTCGATGCCGGCGGTCACGCCGCCGCCCGTGATCAGGTTGCCGTCGCGCACCACGCGCTCGCGGACCGGCACCGCGCCGAGCGGTTCGAGCAGCGCATGGAACGCCCAGTGCGTGGTCGCGCGGCGCCCGCGCAGCAGCCCGGCCGCGCCGAGCAGCAGCGCGCCGGTGCAGACCGACGTCACGTAGCGGGCGGCTGCCGACCGTTCGCGCACGAAGTCGAGCGTCTCCCGGTCGGACAGCAGGTCATTGATGCCGATGCCGCCCGGAATGCAGATGACGTCGAGCGGCGGACAGTCGGCGAACGTGCGGTCCGGCGTCAGCGCGAGCCCGCTGCTCGATGCGACCGGCTCACGCGTCTTCCATACCAGGTGCACCGCCGCGTCCGGCAGCGACGCGAGCACGTCGTGCGGGCCGGTGAGGTCGAGTTGCTGAACGCCCGGAAACACGAGAAAGCCGATATGCAGAGTCATGTGGATACCCCGAAGGATTGCGTGGAGCGTCGTTGCCGACGCGTGATGGACAGATCGATTCTAGGCGGGTAGTGTTTGGCGAAATTGCCATCCATCCCACGTTTTCCGCCAATCGACATGTCTACCGTTCCGCGCGTGATCTTCGTGCTGGCGTTCCCCGGCGCGCAACTGCTCGACGTGACCGGGCCGCTGCAGGTGTTCGCGTCCGTCAACGAGCTCGCGCTCGAGCGCGGACGGGCCGCGCCGTACGCGCCGCGCGTCGTGGCCGCCGACGCGGGGCCGGTCGCGACGTCGTCGGGCCTCGTCGTGATCGCCGATTCGCTGCGTTCGGCCGGCGGCCATCCCGATACGGTGATCGTCGCGGGCGGCCAGGGCGTGCACGCGGCGTCGCGGGACGCGCGGCTGGTCCGCTGGGTCCGGCGGCAGGCCGAACGGTCGCGGCGGGTCGCATCGGTCTGCTCGGGCGCGTTCCTGCTGGCCGAAGCCGGCCTGCTCGACGGGCGCCGCGCGGTTACCCACTGGTCGCGCTGCGACGAGCTCGCGGCACGCTATCCGCGCATCCGTGTCGAGGCGGATCCGATCTTCATCCAGGAGGGCGCGCTGTGGACGTCGGCCGGCGTGACGGCCGGCATCGATCTCGCGCTGGCGCTCGTCGAGGAGGATCTCGGTCGCTCGATCGCGCTCGACGTCGCGCGCGAGCTGGTCGTGTTCCTGAAGCGGCCGGGCGGGCAGGCGCAATTCAGCGCGACGCTGTCGATGCAGCAGGCCGGCGACCGGTTCGGCGAGCTGCATGCGTGGATCGCGGAGCACCTGGCCGCGGACCTGTCCGTGCCGGCGCTCGCCGAGCGCGCGCGAATGAGCGAGCGGAGCTTCGTGCGGCACTATCGCGCCGAGACCGGACTCACGCCCGCCCGCGCGGTCGAGCAGATTCGCATCGAAACCGCGCAGCGCCTGCTCGGCGACACGTCGTGGCCGGTCAAGCGGATTGCCGATCGCTGCGGGTTCGGTTCCGAGGAGACGCTGCGGCGCAGTTTCGTGCGCGTGCTGGGCGTCACGCCGCAGGGTTATCGGGAACGGTTTGCCGGTTGAGCGCCGCGTGCCGCGCGTGCGCATCAAATCGGTGCGTGCGGCTGGTTGAATTCTCGTCGTTTTCCACTGCGAAACGCTCGACTATTCGGCGAAGGCGAATAATGGAGCGGGGCTTGTGTCAGGCCTTCCACGCGCTCTATCCTGTCCTGTTGGCGATTCGAAGGGGGATAGCATGGACCGTATCCAGGCAATGGAAGTTTTCACCCGCGTGGTCGATGCGAACAGCTTCACGCGCGCGGCGGATACGCTCACGATGCCGCGCGCGTCGGTGACGACGATCATCCAGAATCTCGAGGCGCTGCTCGGCGTGCGCCTCCTGCACCGGACGACGCGCCGGCTGTCGTTGACGCCGGAAGGCGCGGCGTACTACGAGCATTGCGTGAAGATCATCGCGGAGATCGCGGAAGCCGACGCGAGCTTCCAGACCGGCAACCGCAAGCCGAGCGGCCTGCTGCGCGTCCACATGCCGAACGCGCTCGGGCGGCGGCTCGTGATTCCCGCGCTGCCGGTGTTCCGCCAGCGCTATCCGGACATCACGCTCGATCTCGGGCTCTCCGACCGGCCGGTCGATCCGGTCGAGGAGGGCATCGACTGCATGATCCGCGTCGGGCCGCTCGAGGATTCGTCGATGGTCGCGCGGCGGATCGGGATGCTCAAGCGCGTGACCTGCGCTTCGCCCGATTACCTGTTGCGTCACGGCGATCCGCACGAGATTGCCGATCTCGCCGAGCACCTCGCGGTGAATTTCCGCACGAGCCACGGCGCGCGGCCGATACCGTGGGTGTTCGTGATCGACGGCAAGCCGGTGGAGATCAGGCTGAAGTCGACCGTCACGGTCAACGATTCGGATGCCTACGTGACCTGCGGCCTCGAAGGGTTCGGGATGATCCAGCCGACGCTGTTCATGGTGCTGCCGCACCTGCTCGACGGTTCGCTGCTGGAGGTGCTGCCGGGCTTCAACCCGAAGCCGAAGCCGATTTCGATCGTCTATCCGCACAACCGGCACCTGTCCACGAAGGTGCGCGTGTTCGCCGACTGGATCCAGGAGTTGTTCGAATCGACGCCGTCGATGGAGGGCGGGGAGGACTGGCGCCGCAGGTTGCAGGCGCATGCGAGCGACGTGAGTCGCGGGTCGGTGGCGGCGTAGTAACGAAAAAGAGGAACTGGCGTGACGCGAGCGGCGGATGAAATCGTGGTGGTGGGGGCGGGCATCGTCGGGGCGTCGATCGCCTATCACCTCGCGAGCCGGGGCGCGCGCGTGACGCTCGTCGAACGGCACGAACCGGCGTGCGGCGCAACCGGAAGTGCGTTCGGCTGGATCAATCCGACGGCGGACGGAGCGCCGGCCGTCGCTGCGGTGCGCGCACGCGCGGTCGCCGAGTACCGGCGGCTCGAACGCGAGCTCGGCCGGCCGCTCGTCAACTGGTCGGGTGCGCTGACCTATGGCGTCGACGAAGGCGCTGCGCCGCATCAGGATGCGCGCGTGGACTGGCTCGATCGCGAACAGGTCGGGCGCCTCGAGCCGAATCTGCTGGACCTGCCGGCGCGCGCCCGCTACGCGCGGGACGAAGGAACGCTCGAGCCGGCGGAGGCGACCCGCGTGCTCGTCGAGCACGCTTGTGCGCATGGTGCCGTGTATCGGGGCAACTCCGACGTGCGTTCGCTGTGCGTCGACGGTGCGCGGATCGTCGGCGTGCGGACCGAAACGGAAGAACTGCGCGCGGACACCGTGATTCTCGCGGCGGGCGCGCAGACGGCGGCGCTTGCCGCGACGGCGGGCATCGTGCTGCCGCTCCGGGCGTCGCCGGCGATCCGGCTACGTCTGGCGGCGCGCCGGGGGCTCGTGAGGACGCTCGTGTCCAATGCCGAGATGGAAGTGCGCGAGGCGGCGGACGGTTCGCTCGTCGCGGCCGAGGACTATGTCGACGCGTCCGGCCCGAATGGTCCGGACGCGATTGCCGAGCGTGCGCTCGGCACGGTCCGGCGCGCGCTGCGCGGCGCCGGGGACGCGGTGCTGACGGAGGTCGCGGTCGGCTGGCGGCCGATGCCGGAGGATGGCGTGCCGCTCATCGGTCGATGCCCGGGCGTGCCGGGGCTGTACGTGGCGGCGATGCACTCGGGCGTTACGCTGGCGGCGGCAGTCGGCCGGCTGGTGAGCGAGGCGGTGATGCAGGGGGCGACGCCTGACGAGCTTGTTGCGCTTGCGCCTCGTCAGGCGGGATAGCGGGCACGTGCATGTGCAGTCGGCGCCGCGCGACGGAAGGGCGTTACCCGTGAACAAGCTCGATCGCCTAGTGTGGTGCGCGCGAGCTTTCGCGGCGCAGGCGGTCGATCCATTCCTGCAGCTGCGGCGCCTTGACGCCAGCCAGGACGTCAGTGTCGATGAAAAGATGATTTCGGGTTTTCTGCGCAGGCCGCGAGCCATTGACGGTAAGCCCCATCGTGCGACTTTTCCACCAAAGCTGCAGCCTGTCGCCAGTCGTTTTTCCGGTCGCATATGAGCGCGCAGGATTGCTCATGAACAGCACCACATAGCGTTTGACTCCGCCGCGTCCTAGCGAAACGTCGATCTGTCTGGTCTCGACGATGTCAATCCACGGAACCTCGACCAGATTGAAATAGCGAAGACCCGAATCGCCGAGATAAAGGGCGGGTCGGGATAACGGAGAAATCGCGCTGTAGGCGATGACGCGTTGAACGCATAAATACAGCCATCCACACCCAGTCACGATGCACGCGCCAGCTAGAAGAATTGCCGGAATGTCCCAATAGGAATTCACATGATAGGGGCCCAGCAATCGTACCGAGACGAAGACTGCACCCGCGAATGGAAAAGCAGCAAAAAGGGTGGCGCGCAGATAGGCGAATGCACGAACGCGAATGTCCCGGCGAGGCGTTTCCGCGGCCCAAATGGGGCGTTGCGCCGCTTCCTGCTGAAGCTCGCGTTTGCGGGTCCTTGTGGAACGGTATGTCAGCGCGATCAAGCCCAGCACGAATGCCAGCGGCACGAGCGGGAAAAGTATTTCACCCATGACTCTTTTTCGAATGCGTTTCGGTGTTTGTCAATGCCGGATTGCGTTTTAAAACATGACAAGCGCAATCGGAGCGATCCTATTTTGCCGAAACTGATGCATATGCGGCAAGTTCGCCACTTTAAAGTGGCAATCGCGGGCTTCGATTATGGTTGCCGGTCGATAAAGACCCAATCACAAGAACGATGAGCAACAAGACCTGCCGTCTGGTGTATTCCGGAATCCGACGGATGGTCGTTGCCGTCGAAGAAACGGCCACGTCCGCGGGGAAGTCAGCGGGTGGCGAAACGCGGGCGCGGCGTCGCTTCGCTCGGCGCCAGTCGGTCGGCAACTGAGCGAGGCGGTGATGTGGGGGCATGCCTGACGAGCTTGCGGCACTTGCGCCGCGTCAGGCGGGGCGATTCGGGAGGATTGGGGCGCGGGACAGTGGGCCGCGTATGGGAAGGCGGTGAAAGCCTGACCCGTTGCACGCGACGAGCGTCATGTAGATCTGCATGGATTGAGATGCAGACTCGATATGCCAATACGATGCCAGAAACGACAAAGGGTTAGCCGAAGCTAACCCTTTGTTTTGTTTGGTGGCGAATCAGGGACTCGAACCCCGGACCTGCGGATTATGATTCCGTCGCTCTAACCGACTGAGCTAATTCGCCGAAGACTTGAATTATGCTGATGCTCGCCCGGGGTGTCAACACCTTTTTTCATATTTCTCGAAAAAAGTTGCCGACGCCGCGCTTCGGCCCGCCGCACGGGCCGAAGCAGGCACCTCACCCCTCAATCCTGCGCATAGATATTCGAGTCCTTCGTCTCCTTGACGAACAGCAGCCCGATCACGAACGTCACCAGCGCGATCACGATCGGATACCACAGCCCCGAATAGATGTTGCCCTGCGCCGCGACGATCGCGAACGCGGTCGCCGGCAGGAAGCCGCCGAACCAGCCGTTGCCGATGTGATACGGCAGCGACATCGACGTGTAGCGGATCCGCGTCGGGAACATCTCGACCAGCATCGCGGCGATCGGCCCGTAGACCGCCGTCACGTAGATCACGAGGATCGTCAGGATCACGATCGTCATCGGCCAGTTGAGCTGCGCCGGATCGGCCTTCGCCGGATAGCCGGAGGACTTCAGCGTCGCGGCGAGCGTCTTGTCGAACGCCGCGCCCTTCGCCTTCGCGTCGGCCGCCTTGCCGTCGTAGGCGTCGATCACGGTGTCGCCGACCTTGATCTGCGCGGTCGCGCCGGCCGGCGCCGCGACGTTCTCGTAGTTCAGGCCGGCCTTCGCGAGTGCGCTCTTCGCGATGTCGCACGAGTTCGTGAACTTCGAGGTGCCGACCGGGTTGAACTGGAACGAGCAGGTGGCGGGATCGGCGACGACGGTGATCGGCGCCTTCATCGTCGCGAGCTCGAGCTGCGGGTTCGCGTAGTGCGTGAGCGCCTTGAACAGCGGGAAGTAGGTCAGCGCCGCGATCAGGCAGCCCGCGAGGATGATCGGCTTGCGGCCGATCCGGTCCGACAGCGAGCCGAAGAACACGAAGAACGGCGTGCCGATCAGGAGCGCGATCGCGATCAGGATGTTCGCGATCGAGCCGTCGACCTTCAGCGTCTGCGTGAGGAAGAACAGCGCGTAGAACTGGCCCGTGTACCACACGACGGCCTGGCCGGCCGTCAGGCCGACGAGCGCGAGGATCACGATCTTCAGGTTCTTCCACTGGCCGAACGCTTCGGTCAGCGGCGCCTTCGACGTCTTGCCCTCGGCCTTGATGCGCAGGAACACCGGCGACTCGTTCAGCTGCAGCCGGATCCACACCGACACGCCGAGCAGCAGGATCGACGCGACGAACGGCACGCGCCAGCCCCACGTGCCGAACGCTTCCTCGCCGATCATCGTGCGCACGCCGAGGATCACGAGCAGCGACAGGAACAGGCCGAGCGTCGCGGTGGTCTGGATCCACGCGGTGTAGAAGCCGCGCCGGTGCGCGGGCGCATGTTCCGCGACGTAGGTCGCGGCGCCGCCGTACTCGCCGCCGAGCGCGAGGCCCTGCAGCAGCCGCATCGCGATGAAGATCACCGGCGCGGCGATGCCGATCGACGCGTAGCCGGGCAGGAAGCCGACCACGAACGTCGAGATGCCCATGATCACGATCGTCACGAGGAACGTGTGCTTGCGGCCGACGAGGTCGCCGAGCCGTCCGAACACGATCGCGCCGAACGGGCGCACCGCGAAGCCGGCCGCGAAGCCGAGCAGCGTGAAGATGAAGGCGGCGGTCGGATTGACGCCGGAGAAGAAGCTCTTGCTGATGAAGGCCGCGAGCGAGCCGGCCAGATAGAAGTCGTACCATTCGAACACGGTGCCGAGCGACGACGCGAAGATCACCTTCCGCTCGTCGGCCGTCATCGGCGCGTGCGCAATTTGCCCGCCTAACGTTGCCATGAATCGTCTCCAAGTCTCTTGATATAGGTGTTGGGTCGCCCTGGAAGGCGAGCCTGTCGACGATTATTGGCAGGCAAACTTACGGCGCACTGACTTGCGGGCGCAAAACGATTTCACGTTAACCCGCGGCGAACGACTGTCTTTGCGCCGCGTTCGTTCGGATAACGGCGTGCAAATGCGCGCAATCAGCGTCGTTGCGGCAGGATGTTGCGGCGCACGTCAGGGTTATTCCGGGGCGGGGTCGTGCAACGGCAGGGTCACGCGCACGAGCGTGCCGGCGAGACGCGGCATCGCCTGGTAGACATGGTCGTCGAGCGTCAGCGTGCCGCCGTGCTGCGCGACGATCTCGCGCACGATCGCGAGCCCGAGGCCGCTGCCGTCGCCTTCGCGGCCGAGGATCCGGTAGAAGCGCTCGAGCACGCGTTCGCGTTCGGCGGCCGGGATGCCGGGGCCCGTGTCCTCGACTTCCAGGTGCGCGAGCCGCGCGGCGCGATCCGCGCGCACCCGCACGGTGATGCGGCCGCCTTCCGGCGTATAGCGGAGCGCGTTGTCGATCAGGTTGCCGAGCATCTCGCGCAGCATCAGCGGATTGCCGTCGACGTCGAGCGGCGCGCCATCGTTGCCGTCGTCCGGGCCTTCGTAGCCGAGATCCATCCGCTTCGCGAGCGCGGCCTGCACCCAGTCGCGCACCGCGCGCCGCGCGAGCGGCGCGACGTCGACAGGCTCGAACGTCAGCCCGCTCGCCCGGTTCTCGGCGCGCGCGAGCGCGAGCAGCTGCGTGACGAGCCGCGCGGCCTGCTCGGAACTCGTCGCGATCTGTTCGAGCGAGCGCTGCACGTCCTCGGACACGTCGTGGCGCAGCGCGAATTCGGCCTGCGTGCGCAGCCCGGCGAGCGGCGTCTTCATCTGGTGCGCGGCGTCGGCGATGAAGCGTTTCTGCAGCGCCATGCTCTGTTCGAGGCGCGCGAGCAGGTCGTTGAACGACGTGACGAGCGGCTCGATCTCCGGCGGCGCGCGCTGCGCCTCGACCGGCGACAGGTCGTCCGGACGCCGCGCGCGGATGTGCGCCTGCAGCGCGTTGAGCGGCGCGAGCCCGCGCGACAGCCCGAACCAGACGAGCAGGATCGCGAGCGGCAGGATCACGAATTGCGGCAGGATCACGCCCTTGATGATGTCGTTGGCGAGCGCGTTGCGCTTGTCGAGCGTCTCGCCGACCTGCACGAGCACCGGCTGCGGGCCGCCCGCCTGCGGCAGCGCGACGGTGGTATACGCGACGCGGACGTCGTTGCCGCGCAGCAGGTCGTCGCGGAACGCGACGACGCCCGGCGGCGGGCGATCCTCGTCGCGCGGCAGCGGCAGGTCCGCTTCGCCCGCGACCAGCTCGCCGCGCGTGCCGAGCACCTGGAAATAGACGCTGTCGACGTTGTCGGCGCGCAGGAAGTCGCGCGTCGCCGGCGGCAGCGTCAGCTCGGCGACGCCGTTGACGGGGTGGATCTGCCGCGCGAGCACATAGGCGTTGGTCTCGAGCGCGCGGTCGAACGGCCCGTTCGCGATCGTCTTCGCGACGAGATACGTGACGGCGATGCTCATCGGCCACAGCAGCAAGAGCGGCGCGAGCATCCAGTCGAGGATCTCGCCGAACAGCGAGCGCGGCCGTGCGGCTTCGGGGGCGTCGGTTTCGTCGGGCGGCGCGAACGGGTTCTCGTAGCGTGCGTCGCGCGCGGCGTCGGCGGCGGACGCGGGCTCGCCGGTCGGGTGGCGGGAATGGGCCGGCGTGGCCATCGCGGCGACGGCCGGCCGTCAGCGCAGCGACGTGCCGGCTGACGCGGGGTGCGGCTCCGCCGCGTCGGACGCGGGGGCGGCGACGACTTTCTCGAGGCAGTAGCCGAGCCCGCGCACGGTGGCGATCCGCACGCCGCTCGGCTCGATCTTCTTGCGCAGCCGGTGCACGTAGACTTCGATCGCGTTGTTGCTGACCTCCTCGCCCCATTCGCACAGATGGTCGACGAGCTGCTCCTTCGACACGAGGCGGCCGATCCGCTGCAGCAGCACCTCGAGCAGGCCGAGCTCGCGGGCGGACAGCTCGAGCACGCGGTCGTTCGCGTAGGCGATGCGGCCGACCTGGTCGAACGCGAGCGAGCCGTGCCGCACGACGGTCGGGCCGCCGCCCGCGCCGCGCCGGGTCAGCGCGCGCACGCGCGCCTCGAGCTCGTTGAGCGCGAACGGCTTGGCCATGTAGTCGTCGGCGCCGAGGTCGAGGCCTTTCACGCGCTCGTCGACGCTGTCGGCGGCGGTCAGGATCAGCACGGGGAGGTTGGAGTTGCGTGCGCGCAGGCGCTTCAGGACATCGAGGCCGGACAGCTTCGGCAGGCCGAGATCGAGGATCAGCAGGTCGAATGTCTGCATCGACAGGGCCGTGTCGGCCTCGACGCCGTTCTTCACGTGATCGACGGCATAGCCCGATTGGCGGAGTGACCGGGTGAGGCCGTCCGCGAGTATGCTGTCATCTTCGGCGATGAGAATTCGCATGTGCGTGACCGGTGGCCGGCAGGGCGATCATGCCGGCGCGGCTGTCTCCGAAGTGGTTCGTGTGTTGCGCGGCCCACATTGCGGGCTTGCATAAAACACTGTTTTTTTATACAGTGTCTGCATTCGTGCGCAGCGGCTCGTCCGGCGCACCTCAATCAGACGCTGCTCATCATAGCAAAGGACGATTCATGGAAGATAGCAAGAAAGGCTCCGGGCTGACTGCCGAGAAAAGCAAGGCGCTGGCTGCCGCGCTCGCGCAGATCGAGAAGCAGTTCGGCAAAGGGTCGATCATGCGCATGGGCGACGGCGAAGCCACCGAGGACATCCAGGTCGTGTCCACGGGCTCGCTGGGCCTCGACATCGCACTCGGCGTCGGCGGCCTGCCGCGCGGCCGGGTGGTCGAAATCTATGGTCCGGAATCGTCCGGCAAGACCACGCTCACGCTGCAGGTGATCGCGGAGCTGCAGAAGCTCGGCGGCACCGCGGCGTTCATCGACGCCGAGCACGCGCTCGACGTCCAGTACGCAGCGAAGCTCGGCGTCAACGTGCCCGAACTGCTGATCTCGCAGCCGGATACCGGCGAGCAGGCGCTGGAAATCACCGACGCGCTGGTGCGCTCGGGCTCGATCGACATGATCGTCATCGACTCGGTTGCGGCGCTCGTGCCGAAGGCCGAAATCGAAGGCGAGATGGGCGATTCGCTGCCGGGCCTGCAGGCCCGCCTGATGTCGCAGGCGCTGCGCAAGCTGACCGGCACGATCAAGCGTACGAACTGCCTCGTGATCTTCATCAACCAGATTCGTATGAAGATCGGCGTGATGTTCGGCAACCCGGAAACCACGACGGGCGGCAACGCGCTCAAGTTCTATGCGTCGGTGCGTCTCGACATCCGCCGGATCGGCTCGATCAAGAAGAACGACGAGGTGATCGGCAACGAAACCCGCGTGAAGGTCGTGAAGAACAAGGTGTCGCCGCCGTTCCGCGAGGCGATCTTCGACATCCTGTACGGCGAGGGCATCTCGCGTCAGGGCGAGATCATCGACCTCGGCGTGCAGGCGAAGATCGTCGACAAGGCGGGCGCCTGGTACAGCTACAACGGCGAGAAGATCGGCCAGGGCAAGGACAACGCGCGTGAATTCCTGCGCGAGAATCCGGAAATCGCGCGCGAGATCGAGAACCGCATTCGCGAATCGCTCGGCGTCGCCGCGATGCCCGATGGCGCAGGCAACGAAGCCGAGGCGATGGACGAAGAAGAGTGATGGTCAGGCGCCGGGGCGGAACGGGCGAGCCGGAGGAGCACGACGCGCGCAGCGCGCCGGGCGACTCCGACCGGCGCGCCGCGTCCCCGGGCGCCAGCCGGCGGTCCGCGAGTGCTTCAGTCAGCCATGCCGCGAACCGCACCGCGACGAGGGCATCCGACGATGCCCTCGTTTCATTTGAGGTGACCGCGCCGGACGATCCGTTCGAACACGACGAATCGTTCGATGCGCACGACCGGGCGCGCCGCCGCGTGTCCGGCGTCGGCTTTCCGCGCGACCGCGCGTCCGCCACATCCGCTGCGGCCACGGAAGACGTCTACACCCGCACGAGCCAGAACCCGCGTCGCACGCGCCGGCCGTCCGGTACCACCGCCGAGGCGGAGGGCGGCGCGTCGGCGCGCAAGCCATCGTCGTCGAAACCCGTTCGTTCGCTGAAGGGCCGCGCGCTCGGCTATCTGTCCCGGCGTGAATACAGCCGCGCCGAACTGGCGCGCAAGCTCGCGCCTTATGTCGGCGAAGACGAATCCGTCGAGCCGGTGCTGGATGCGCTGGAGCAGGAAGGCTGGCTGTCCGACGCGCGTTTCGCCGAGAGTCTCGTGCATCGTCGCGCGTCGCGGGTCGGCGCCGCTCGGATCGTCAACGAGCTGAAGCGCCATGCGGTCGGCGACACCCTCGTCGAGGAGGTGAGCGCGCAGCTTCGAGAGACCGAATGGACGCGCGCACAAGGGGTCTGGCGCAAGAAATTCGGTGCACTGCCGCAAACGCCCGCCGAGCGCGCGAAGCAGGCGCGCTTCCTGGCGGCGCGAGGCTTCTCGAGCGCGACCATCGTGAAGTTGCTGAAGTGCGGCGACGAAATGTTCGGCGACGACTGACCGCCAAAGTCGCGCGCGGCGCGCGACTTTGCTGCAATGCAACCGCTTCCTGACAGGCGGGAATACCCGCCGTCACGTCGGCCTGTCTCAAATACCCGATATGGTAAAATCCACAGGTTTTCCTCTTCGGCCTCAACCTCCAGCATGCCGCTATCCGAGCCCGTGCCCCGTCAGTTGCGACATCGACGCGCAATCCGAGCGGAAGCCTACGAGCGCGGCGACGGCTTGTGGGACATCGAAGCCTGCCTGACCGATCACAAGCCGCGCGACGTCGCGCTTGCGTCGGGCATCCGGCCCCAGGGCCTGCCGATTCATGAACTCTGGCTGCGCGTGACCATCGATCGTGACCTCAATGTCGTCGACGCCGAAGCGTCGTCGGAATGGGTGCCGTATCCCGGTCACTGTCAATCCGCCGCTCCCGCCTATCGGGCCCTCGTCGGGCTCAATCTCTTCCGCAATTTCCGCCGCAATGCGAACCGGCTGCTGGCCGGCGTCGCGGGCTGCTCCCACCTCACCGAACTGTGCGCCGTGCTGCCGACGGCGGCGATCCAGGCGTTCGCCGGTGACGTGTGGAACGTGCGCGAGGAGGGCGGCGAAGCGCCGGATCACGACGGCGCGCACGACGACGCACCGTTTCAGCTCGGCCGCTGCCGTGCGCTGCGGTTCGACGGCGAGGTCGTGCGGCAGTACTACCCGCGCTGGTATGGCGCGAGCCGGCCGGAAGGCGGCACGAAGGAATGAACGGAAATCATTCGAAGAAGCGTCCTGAACGACTTTTCATCCAACTCTCAGACTGAAGGGAATCACGCATGAAGATTCACGAGTACCAGGGTAAGGAAATCCTGCGGAAATTCGGAGTCGCGGTACCGCGCGGCAAGCCGGCGTTCTCGGTTGACGAAGCCGTCAAGGTGGCGGAAGAGCTCGGCGGCCCGGTATGGGTCGTGAAGGCTCAGATTCACGCGGGTGGCCGTGGCAAGGGCGGCGGCGTGAAGGTGGCGAAGTCGATCGAGCAGGTTCGCGAATACGCGAACCAGATCCTCGGCATGCAGCTCGTCACGCACCAGACCGGTCCGGAAGGCCAGAAGGTCAACCGTCTGATGATCGAAGAAGGCGCCGACATCAAGCAGGAACTGTATGTCAGCCTCGTCGTTGATCGCGTGTCGCAAAAGATCGTTCTGATGGGTTCGAGCGAAGGCGGCATGGACATCGAAGAAGTTGCCGAAAAGCATCCGGAACTGATCCACAAGGTCATCGTCGAGCCGTCGACCGGCCTGCTCGACGCCCAGGCCGACGACCTCGCCGCGAAGATCGGCGTGCCGGCTGCTTCGATTCCGCAAGCGCGCGCCATCCTGCAAGGCCTGTACAAGGCATTCTGGGAAACCGACGCGTCGCTGGCTGAAATCAACCCGCTGAACGTCTCCGGCGACGGCAAGGTCATCGCACTCGACGCGAAGTTCAACTTCGACTCGAACGCGCTGTTCCGCCACCCGGAAATCGTCGCGTACCGCGACCTGGATGAAGAAGATCCGGCTGAAATCGAAGCGTCGAAGTTCGACCTCGCGTACATCTCGCTCGACGGCAACATCGGCTGTCTCGTGAACGGCGCAGGCCTCGCGATGGCGACGATGGACACGATCAAGCTGTTCGGCGGCGAGCCGGCGAACTTCCTGGACGTCGGCGGAGGAGCTACGACCGAGAAGGTCACGGAAGCGTTCAAGCTGATGCTGAAGAACCCGGACCTGAAGGCGATCCTCGTGAACATCTTCGGCGGCATCATGCGCTGCGACGTGATCGCGGAAGGCGTGATCGCCGGTTCGAAGGCCGTGAACCTGAACGTGCCGCTCGTCGTGCGCATGAAGGGCACGAACGAGGACCTCGGCAAGAAGATGCTGGCCGATTCGGGCCTGCCGATCATCTCGGCGGACAGCATGGAAGAAGCTGCGCAGAAGGTCGTCGCGGCTGCCGAAGGCAAGTAACGCTATCGTCGTCGAATAAGCATGGCGGCGCGGCAGACACGCGACGCCAATCGAACAGAGGTCAATACATGTCGATTCTGATCAACAAGGACACGAAGGTCATCACGCAGGGCATTACCGGCAAAACCGGTCAGTTCCACACGCGCGCCTGCCGTGAATATGCAAACGGCCGCGAAGCATTCGTCGCTGGCGTGAACCCGAAGAAGGCCGGCGAAGATTTCGAAGGCATTCCGATCTACGCAAGCGTCAAGGAAGCGAAGGAAGAAACCGGCGCAACCGTGTCGGTCATCTACGTGCCGCCGGCAGGCGCTGCCGCTGCGATCTGGGAAGCGGTCGAAGCCGATCTGGATCTCGCGATCTGCATCACGGAAGGCATCCCGGTCCGCGACATGATCGAAGTGAAGGACCGCATGCGCCGCGAAGGCCGCAAGACGCTGCTGCTCGGGCCGAACTGCCCGGGCACGATCACGCCGGACGAACTGAAGATCGGCATCATGCCGGGTCACATCCACCGCAAGGGCCGCATCGGCGTCGTGTCGCGTTCGGGCACGCTGACGTATGAAGCCGTTGCACAGCTGACGGCACTGGGCCTCGGCCAGTCGTCGGCAGTCGGCATCGGCGGCGACCCGATCAACGGTCTGAAGCACATCGACGTCATGAAGATGTTCAACGACGATCCGGATACGGATGCGGTCGTGATGATCGGCGAGATCGGCGGTCCGGACGAAGCGAACGCCGCGCAGTGGATCAAGGACAACATGAAGAAGCCGGTCGTCGGCTTCATCGCGGGCGTCACGGCGCCTCCGGGCAAGCGCATGGGCCACGCCGGCGCGCTGATCTCGGGCGGTGCGGATACGGCCGAAGCGAAGCTGGAAATCATGGAAGCGTGCGGCATCACCGTCACGCGCAACCCGTCGGAAATGGGCCGTCTGCTGAAGAAGGCGCTGTAAGTTCCTCACGGGATGTCCGCAGAAAACGCCGGCTTTGCCGGCGTTTTTTTTGTTACGCTCGCGACATGCGGTCGTCAGGCAACGTCCACCCATGCTCGAATTCCTGTCCACGCTCCACTGGGGCGCCGTGCTTCAGATCGTCGCCATCGACATCCTGCTCGGCGGCGACAACGCGGTCGTGATCGCGCTCGCGTGCCGCAACCTGCCGGCGAACCAGCGTCTGCGCGGCGTCATCTGGGGCACCGCCGGCGCGATCCTGCTGCGGATCGTGCTGATCGCGTTCGCGGTCGCGCTGCTCGACGTGCCGTTCCTGAAGTTCGCGGGCGGCGTGCTGCTGCTGTGGATCGGCATCAAGCTGATGGCGCCCGCCGGCGACGCGCACGACGACATCAAGCCGGCCGACAAGCTGTGGGCGGCCGTGAAGACGATCGTGATCGCCGACGCGGTGATGAGCCTCGACAACGTGATCGCGATCGCCGGGGCGGCGGAGCGGGCCGATCCGGGGCACCGGCTCGCGCTCGTGATCTTCGGGCTCGTCGTCAGCGTGCCGATCATCGTGTGGGGCAGCACGCTGGTGCTGAAGATGCTCGACCGCTTCCCCGTAGTCGTCACGCTCGGCGCGGGGCTGCTCGGCTGGATCGCCGGCGGGCTGATGGTGAACGACCCGGCCGGCGACCGCTGGCCGCTGCTCGACACGCCGGCCGCGATCTACGGCGCGAGCGTGGCCGGCGCGTTGTTCGTCGTCGCGGCCGGCTACGCGCTGAGGAAACGGCGCGGCGCGTCGGGCGCATCCGGCTCGCCCTGACGCGTTGGCCGTCCGGCCGACTGCCGGCCGCGCGGCGCGCTGGCTACGATCGAAACGCCTGTCCGCACGTCCGTTCGGCAGGCGTTTTTCGTTTCCGGAGCCTGTCATGTTCGAAGCCTTTTCCGTTTCCCTGTTCCGCCGTTTCGCCGTCGACCTGCGACGGGTGCGCCGGCCCGCGCTGCGCTGGCATCCCGGCGGGTTCACGCTGATCGAGCTGATGATCGTGCTGGCGATCGTCGGCGTCATTGCCGCCTATGCGATTCCCGCCTACCAGGATTACCTCGCGCGCTCGCGGGTCGGCGAGGGGCTCGCGCTCGCGTCGTCCGCGCGGCTTGCGGTCGCGGACAACGCGGCGAGCGGCGCGGGCCTCGCCGGCGGCTACAGCCCGCCGGCCGCGACCCGCAATGTCGAGTCGGTGCAGATCGACGACGACACTGGCCAGATTTCGGTCGTCTTTACCGCCCGGGTCGCGGCTGCCGGCACGAACACGCTCGTGCTGGTGCCGTCGACGCCCGACAAGGCCGATGCGCCGACGGCCCGGGTCGCGCTCAAGAAAGGCGCGATGCAGGCCGGCGCGATCACGTGGGAGTGCTTCGCCGCCGGCAAACAGGCGTCGTCGCTGCCGGCGCCGGGCGCGGGGCCGCTGCCGGCCGACAGCGCCACACTGCCGGCCAAGTACGCGCCGGCGGAGTGCCGCGCGTAGCGCGTGGGCTGCGCGACCGGGCGGGGCCGGGAGCGGTATCGGGTCCGCCGGCCGTGCGTTCCGCGCCACCGCGCCGCACAGAGCGGGGAAAGTTTTGTATAGTGCGCCGGTTGCTGATATCCGGTTTGCTCATGCCCACTTCTTTTTCCCGCTCGTTGCCGCTCGTCGCGCTGGCGGTCGCCCTGATCGTGCCGTACGCGATCACGAATCACACGTATCCGATTCCGACCTTCTATTCCGAGTTTTCCGCGCTGGCGCTGTATCTGCTGCTGGGCGCGTCCGTGATCCTGCTCGTGCGGACGAGCCGGCCGGCCGCGCCGTTCGCGGCGCCGGCCGCGTTCGCCGCGCCGCTCGGCTTCGCGGCGGTGCTCGTCGCGCAGGTCGCGCTGATGCCGCTGCGGGTGCCGTCGATGAACTGGCTGGCCGTCGGCTACCTCGGCGCGGCGCTGGTCGCGATGCAGGCGGGCTACGTGCTCGCGCGCGAGCAGCTCGCGGAAGCGACGGCGCGGATCATGGCGGGCGCGTTGCTGATCGGCGGCGTGTTCGCCGTGTTCTGCCAGGTCGTGCAGTTGTTCCGGCTCGAGTCGGCGCTGTCGCCGTTCGTTGTCGTGTACAACATTGCGGCCGACCGCCGGCCGTACGGCAACATGGCGCAGGCGAACCACCTGGCGACCTACATCGCGTTCGCGCTCGCCGGCGCGCTGTATCTGGTGCAGACGCGCCGGCTCGCCGTGTGGGCGTGGCTCATGCTGTCGGTCGTGCTGTCGGGCGGGCTCGCGCTCACCGTGTCGCGCGGGCCGTGGCTGCAGGTTGCGGTGATGGTGGTCGCCGGCTTCTGGATGGCGTGGGCCGAATCGCGCGGCAATCCGCGCGCGCCGGCCAACGTGCGCGCGCGCGCGTGGCTGATGCCCGTCCTGCTCGTCGCCGTGTTCGTCGCGGTGAACGGCGCGGTGCGCTGGGCGAACCTGCACTATCACCTGAATCTCGCGGAGTCGGCGGCCGAACGGATGCGCGACGCGGGCCAGATCGCGCCGCGCCTCGCGCTCTGGAAGTACGGCCTCGCGATGTTCCGCGAGCATCCGCTGCTCGGCGTCGGCTGGGGCGAGTTCCCGTCGCACCAGTTCGCGCTCGCGCGTGCGCTCGGCGGCGTCGAGATCGCGAACAACTCGCACGACATCTTCATCGACCTGCTCGCGAAATCCGGCCTGCTCGGCCTCGGCGTGCTCGTCGTCACGCTCGTGCTGTGGTTCGTGCGCGCGCTGCGCGCGCCGCAGACGAGCACGCGCGTGTTCGGTTTCGCGTTGGTCGGCGTGCTGCTGATGCACGCGCTGGTCGAGTATCCGCAGCAGTACATGTTCTTCCTGCTGCCGGCGATGTTCGTGATCGGCCTGCTCGAGCCGAAGCCGCTGCGCGTCGTGCCGGGCCGCGCGGCGTTTGCGCTGTTCGCGCTGCTGACGTTCGGCGGCCTGCTCGCGGCGCTGCCGGTGTTGCGCGACTACCAGCGCGCGGAAGTGCTGTATTACGGCACTGACCCGGCCGCGCAGTATCGCGACGCGCCGTCGCTGCTGTTCGGCGCATGGGGCGACTACGGCGCGGCGACGCTGCTCACGCTCTCGCGCGACGCCCTGCCGGCCAAGCTGGAGGCGCACGAACGCGCGATCGCGCTGTTGCCCGGCGAGACGGTGCTGCGTCGCTATGCGGTGCTGCAGGCGCTGGACGGCCGCGACGCCGACGCGCTGGATACGGTCGCGCGCCTGCATGTCTTCGCGAAGGAACTGAAGGACTGGCCGCAGCAGCTCGCGGCGCTGTACAAGCTGTGTGACGAACAGCCGTCGCTGAAGGCCTTCAAGGCGGCCTTGGTCGCGAAGTACGGGGAAGTGCCGGCCGACGCGCTCGACGAGTCGGACGACGAAGACGACGAGTGATCCCGTCGCGCAATCGTCGGGAACGACGATTGCGCGACGCGCACCCGCGCGCATCGGTTGACGTCGATTACGTCGCGGATCGCATGGATTCCGCGGGCATTGACGGGATTCACGTCAAGTATTGTCAAATCGCCGCCATCGGGCGGGAACGGCGCGCACAATGCGCCGAAGCGCTGCGCGTCCCGCCGATCCGTGCGGGTATCGCGACGCGCGGTATCCGGTCATCGACGCCTCGGGGAAGGCGGTCGGGCGGCTCGCACGGGCTGGCCTGCCGTCGCGGGCGCGCCGCCGATGACCGGGCACGGTCGGCCGGGCAGGCGCTGCACCACGACCGGCAACCGGGATGCGGCGAATCCATCCTGACGCAACGCTGCGGAATTCCAATCGAACATGGCTACCTGCCCGACCTATCTGTTGCTGCCCGTCGCCGCCGCGCTGCTCGCCGGCTGCGCGGTGTCTTCGCAGCAAGACAGCAAGCTGACGTGCAGCATCCCGCGCGCCGTCTACCCGGAGACGGCGAAGCCGCTCACGCGTCCCGCGACCGTGCTGGTGCGGGCGCTGATGACGACCTCCGGGGTGGCGGAAAACGTGACGATCACGACCAGCAGCCGCAATGCCGCCGCGGACCGGGCAGCGGCCGAAGCGATGTCGCGTGCGACCTGCTCGCAGACGGGGCCCGCGGCGAATCCGTTCACGCTGACGCAGCCGTTCGTGTTCGAGCCGCGGCGCGGCGGCTGACGCTCGCGGCGAGGCCGCCCGTGTGGATCAGTGCCGCGGCATCAGGTTTGCGCCGCGGCAGGTCGGCTCCGGCGCGTCCTGCAATCCGAGCATCGTGAAACCGTTGGCCTCCTGGCGGATCAGGCCGTAGCGCTTCGCGACGGTTTGCCCTGACTTGCCGGTCAGTGCGATCTCGACCTGGAAGCGATCCTTCGCGGTCGAGCAGCCGCGCACCGCACCGTACCCGAACGACGTGCCGGGCGCCTTGCGTTGTTCGTCGAGCGCATGCCGCGCTTTCAACACGGTAGCGACCGACGCCGGGTCGCTCCATTCGCGCGCGAGCGTGTCGTCGACTTTCAGCCATTCGTCGACGAAGTCCCGGCCGTTTGCGGCGGCGGGCTGCACCCGGTGCACGGTGTCGCCGTCCAGCCGATAGCGGTAGATGCCCGGCCGCGCCAGCAGGTCGAAGTCGATCGAGTGCACAGCCGCACGCAGCTCGAAACCGTCGGGGCGTGTCTTCAGCCGGAAGTTGTCTTCGTCGAACCAATAGTCCTTGCCCATCCGGAACACCGCGCGCTGAGGCGCCGCGCCGCTCGCCGGGACGATCACGTCGGCGACGAAGTGCGTCCACGTCGACGTGCACCACGGCGTGCCGTGCACGACCACCACCTGTCCGCCCGGCAGCGCCGCGAATTCGAAGCCCCTGCCGTACGCGCCGGAGACGTCCTTGTAGTCGTCGCTCTGCCAGCGCAGCACGCGCCGCCAGCCGCCGTTGTCCCCGCTGTTGTCCCATGCATAGCCGGCGAGCAGGTTGTCGTCGCCGCAGGTGACGTCGAAGCCGGCGCGCACGAGGACAAGCGGCCGGGGCGTGGTCGCGCGTTCCACGGCCACGGTGGGATTGCGCCCGAACGGCGAACCGGAATCCGGCTCGCTCGATTGGGCCGATACGCCGAGCGCCGCGGCGAGCGTGCGTTGCAGGGCGGCCGGCTCGACGCGTTCGTCGCTGCACGCGAGCCGCGCGTCGATCGCGTCGACGAGCGCCTGCTTGTACGCGCGGATCGCGTCCTGTTGCGCCGGCAAGACCCCTTCGCCATTGTCGTCGCTTTGCGGGCTCGGGATCTTCATCAGGCGATGCCGTGCGCTGATCGCCGCGCGCGCGGCGGTGTCCGCGGCGGGGCAACTGCTGGCGGCGTGGACGATGGACGGGGCGGCGGATGCGAGGCACAGCGCCACGGCGGCGATTTTTTGGATTGTTTTCATCCGGAACCCGGAGGGTAGTTTGCCGGCCGGCCACCGTAGCGGCCTGCGCCGGGCAATGCAATTGAAAGCGGGCGGGCAGCACCCGCGGCAGCTTTACAGGCCTTCCACGGGACTCGCTTCCGAACCGAAGATCCGGCAGCCGAATGCGAACTGGCCCGGCGCGCCGGCGAGGGGGCCGGCGAAGCGCAGCGCCGGCAGGCGGTGGCGGCCGGGCAGGACGTAGGTGCCGGTGGGGCTGGACAGCGCACGCGCCTGAGCCTTCGTCAGCGGCTTCGTCCACGCGGCGTACGTCGCCTTGAACGCCGGGGCCGCGTCGTCCTCCGCGTTCTCGCCTACATTCATGGCCCACGGCGCGGGTGTCGGCACCGGAGCCAGCCGGCGGTCGCGCGCGTATGCGGCAACATCGCCGCTCGTCTGCGCATAGACCTTCAGGTCTTCGTCGGCAGGGGTGTCGCCGGACGGCTGTCGATAGAGATGAATGACGCTCACCGGGTAGCCGTCGATCGTCAACGGTTGCGGAAACCGGAAACGCATTTCGGACCAGCGATCGTCCGGATCATCGTGCCGCGCGTCGACGATCACACCGCCATCCCCGGCGAAGCCCGAAATCGACACGCCGGCCGTTCTGAGTAACCGTCTAGCGAGTCAAGCGGAATGAAGCGAACTGTCCCAAGGTGTGCTGGTTTTGACCATGGCGTTGAGCACGGTCAGGAGCTTGCGCATGCAGGCAACCAGCGCGACCTTGGGCGGTTTGCCGGAAGCAATGAGCCGTTGGTAGAAGGCGGTAATGGCGGGGTTGCGTCGCGAAGCGGTGAGCGCAGCCATGTACAGAACGCGGCGGATATCAAAGCGTCCGCCTTGGATTCGCCTGCGTCCGCGGACGGTTCCAGAGTCCCAAGCCATCGGGGCGACACCGACCAAGGCTGCAATCTGGCGCCGATTAAGCCGACCGAGCTCAGGCAATTCCGCGATCAATGTGGCGCTGGCTACCGGACCGATACCGCTTGCGGAGCGAAGCAACACGTCGAGCGCACTGTAGTGCTCGCGAACGTGAGCGACCATTTGGGCATCGACATCATCGAGTTGCTTGCGAATGGCGTCGATCATGGTCTCGATGCTCGGGCGAACGACTGGAATCGCCAGTTGCAGACGCTGTCGCTCCGAGAGCAGCATGCCGAGCAACTGACGACGACGCGTGACCATGGCGGCCAGGGCTTGTTGCTGGGCGTCCGCCAGCGGTCGAATGAAGCTGGCCAGATCCTGGCGGCGAACCAGTACCGATGCGAACTCGGCCAGCATATGGGCATCGATCGTGTCAGTCTTGGCCAGACGTCCCATCGATTTAGCAAAGTCGCGCGCCTGACGCGGATTAACCACGGCAACCGGCAGACCAACCGCTTGCAGCGCGCAGGCAAGCGCTGCTTCGTAGCCGCCAGTGGCCTCCATGACGATCAGGCTAATGTTCAGCGGTTGCGAAGCCGCTGCCAGTGCCGAGTGCGCCTCGGCATCGTTAGCCCATCGCTGAGAAGCCAGTTCAGCGCCCAAGACTTCAATATCGACGTGTTCTTTGGCCACGTCGATGCCGACCACCACTGAGGAAACAGACATGATCTTCAGATCCCTTGCTTGTGCATGCGCTCTCGATCAAATCGGGGCGGGTAACCGTTCGGGTTTCAGGAAGACCAGCACGGCAACCGTGCGTTTTGTACTCAGAAACGGGCTCTCACGCCCAAGCGCGGATCAAACTGCACGGTCATGTCTGGCTGCGCTCAGACTTTACCGTACTGGTCAGGCTTAAACATACAAGCACCGCGCGTTCCTTCGGCAGCGGCCAGCGCGCGGTCGTCGAGCAATTCAGCTGTGCGCGGAGCCCGGATGCGGCGATGCCGGTGTCATGCGCGTGCGCGGCCGCCGGCGTGCACAGCAGGGTTGCGGCCAGCAGGATGGCCGGCGGCGCGGCCGGCAGCGGGCGCCGTGGCTCGGGGCGGGGGAGCAGATCTCTCATGAATTGTTTTTGTGATGGTGGCGTATCCAGCGGCCTTGCACATGTCTGATCGGGCTACCGTGTAGCCGTACGGCGAACGCGTTCCGGTTACGCAGCCTTTCAGCGCCGAATCAGCGTTTACGCTTCCGCCTTCCAGTCCCCCGATTTCCCGCCGCGCTTCTCCCGCACGCTCACGTCGGTAATCACCATCCCGCGATCGACCGCCTTGCACATGTCGTACACGGTCAGGAGCCCGACCTGCACCGCGGTGAGCGCCTCCATCTCGACGCCGGTCCGCCCGAACGTCTCGACCTGCGCGACGCAGCGCACGCCCGGCAGCGCGTCGTCGAGCTCGAAATCGACCGCGACGCGGGTCAGCGCGAGCGGATGGCACAGCGGAATCAGGTCGGCGGTGCGCTTCGCGCCCTGGATCGCCGCGATGCGCGCGACGCCGAGCACGTCGCCTTTTTTCGCCTTGCCGTCGCGGATCAGCTCGAACGTCGCCGGCAGCATCCGGATCGTGCCGCGTGCGATGGCGATACGCTGCGTTTCCTGCTTGCCGCCGACGTCGACCATGTGTGCGTGGCCGGCGGCGTCGAAATGGGTGAGTCCAGACATGTCGTGCTCCTGTCGATCGAACCCGCCGTTCGGGCGTCCGGTTCGATCCCGTGCATAGCTTGAAGGGCGCCTATCATAGCAGCGGGCGCTCGCGCCGCCGGGACACAACCGGCGGACGATCCGTGCGGGACAGCCGGGCCGGCGCCGGTACAATGGCCACGATATTCATACCAATCGCCGCGAGGCGCGCGCCGCGCGCGGGACGGCGTCGCGATCATCCTGCCATGCGTGTCAAACAGTTGCTTGTCGCGTTGCTGTCGGCGGCCCTGGCGCTGCCGCCCAGCGGCTTCGCGCAACGCACGGGCGCGTTGCCGCTCGAGGCGGCGCCCGCCGGTCTTCCGTCGATCTCGACCGTGCCGTCCGGCATTGCGCCCGACGTATTCGGCACCTACGGCGGCGCCGAGAGCCGGTTTTCCGGCGCCACCGGCGTGTCGAATTCCGCCTCCGGCCTGCGCGCGCCGCTGCGGGCGCTGCAGTTGCCCGACCTCGGTGACGGCTCCGGCGGCGCGCTGACGCCGCAGGCCGAGCGCAAGCTCGGCGAACGGGTGATGCGCGAGGTGCGGCGCGACCCCGACTATCTCGACGACTGGCTCACGCGCGATTACCTGAACGCGGTGGCGGCGCGGCTCGCGGCCGCGGCCACCGCGCGCTTCATCGGCGGCTATGCGCCCGACTTCGACCTGTTCCCGGTGCGCGACGCGCAGATCAATGCATTCTCGATGCCGGGCGGCTTCATCGGCATCAACACCGGGCTCTTCATCACGACGCAGACGGAGTCCGAGCTCGCGTCGGTCGTCGGCCACGAGATGGGCCACGTGCTGCAGCGGCATATCGCGCGGATGATCGGCGCGAGCGAGAAGACCGGCTATACGGCGCTCGCGACGATGCTGCTCGGCGTGCTGGCGGGCGTGCTCGCGCGCAGCGGCGATCTCGGCAGCGCGATCGCGATGGGCGGGCAGGCGTACGCGGTCGACAACCAGCTGCGCTTCTCGCGCTCGGCGGAGCGCGAGGCGGACCGCGTCGGCTTCCAGCTGCTCGCGGGCGCGGGCTACGACCCGTACGGGATGCCGGGTTTCTTCGAGCGGCTCGATCGCGCGTCGATGGGCGATGCGGGCGTGCCGGCCTATGCGCGCACCCATCCGCTGACCGGCGAACGAATCGCCGACATGGAGGATCGCGCGCGGCGCGCGCCGTACCGCCAGCCGCACCAGTCTGCCGAATACGGGTTCGTGCGCGCCCGGCTGCGCATCCTGCAGAACCGTGCCCCCACCGACATCGCGGCCGAGGCGCGCCGGATGCAGCTCGAGATCGACGACCACACTGCGGCGAACGTCGCCGCGAACTGGTACGGCGTCGCGCTCGCGAACACGCTGCTCGGCCAGTACGACGCGGCGGGCCAGGCGCTGGCGGCGTCGCGCGCAGCGTTCGATGCGCGCGCGCGGCGCGACGACGATCCTGCCACGAGCTCGCCGAGCCTCGACGTGCTCGCCGCGGACCTCGCGCGCCGCGCGGGGCGCACCGACGACGCGGTGAGGCTCGCGGCGCTCGCGCAGCGGCGCTGGCCGGCGTCGCACGCGGCGATCGTCGTGCATCTGCAGTCGCTCCTGGCCGCGCGCCGCTTCGGAGAAGCGCAGACGCTCGCCCGGACGCAGGCGCTGGCCGATCCGCAGCAGCCGGACTGGTGGGACTATCTCGCGAAAGCGAGCGACGGCAAGGGTGACATGCTCGCGCGGCGCCGCGCGCAGGCGGAGAAGCTCGCGCTCGACGGCGCGTGGCCGGCGGCGATCCGCCAGCTGAAGGACGCGCGTGATGCAAAGGACGTGTCGTTCTACGACCAGTCGATGCTCAACGCGCGCCTGCTCGAATTCGAGGCGCGCTACAAGGAAGAGCGCGAGGAAGACAAGAACGGCAGGAGCTAGCCGGTCGCGGCGGCGTCAGTGTTCGCCGGGCGGCGCGGCGCGCGCCCGTTCGGCCGGGCTCGCGACGAAGCCGAAGCGCGCCGACACGTCGGCGCGCGCGATCTCGCCGAGCGGCAGCGCGCGGTCGGCTTGCCAGCGCACCACGGGCGGCGTCGCGTCGAGATCCGCGTGGTCGGCGAACAGCCCGAGATCGTGGTCGTGCAGCGCGGCGACGCGCGGCGGGGTGCCGGCGTCGCGAAACAGCACGCCGCCCGCGTCGTCGAGCCACGCTTCCCGCGGCTCGAACGGCCGGCCGGCCTGGTCGGTGAGCGTGAGCCGCCCGTCCTGTTCGGCGAGCCGCACGATCCACGGGGTATACGCGAGCTCGACGTACACGCGCTGCGGCCCGTTCTGGAAGAACCACTGGCCGTGCTCGTCGGCTTCGTAGTTGCGCGCGATGAACGCGACCAGCGCCGCGTGACGGAGCGGCGCGCCAAGCTCGCCGGCCGCCTGCGCGGCGTCGTCGCGCAGGCGCCAGTCGCCGCGCCGGTCGAGCAGCAGCCAGCCGGTGCAGTGCGGCACGTCCGGCCACTTGGCGAGCGCCTGCTTGACGATGTCATCCATGGTCGACGAATTTGGAGCAGTAGCCGAACACCCGCGCCGACAGCCAGTCGAGCCGGCCGGGGAACGGCCCGGTCATGAATCCCGCATGGCCGCCGTCCGCGGGCTGGTCGAGCTCGACGGCGGGCGATACGTCCGCCGGGCCGGGCAGCGCCGACGCGGGCAGGAACGGGTCGTTGCGGGCGTTGAGGATCAGCGTCGGCACGTCGATCGCCGGCAGGAGCGGGCGGGTGGTCGCCTGCGTCCAGTAGTCGTTCGCGTCGGCGAAGCCGTGCAGCGGCGCGGTGACGACGTCGTCGAAGTCGTGCATCGTCACGGCATTCAGCATCGCTTCGCGGTCGAACAGGCCCGGAAACTGCTCGAGCTTGACGAGCGCCTTGCGCTTGAGCGTCTTCAGGAAGCTGCGCGTGTAGAGCATCGCGAAACCCTGCGACAGCGCACGGCCGCCCGCATGCACGTCGAGCGGCGTCGAGATCGCGGCGGCGGCGCGCACGATCGACGTGTCGCTGCGGTGCTCGCCGAGCCAGCGCAGCAGCACGTTGCCGCCGAGCGACACGCCGGCCACGACGAGCGGCCCGCGATGCCGCGCGGCGAGGCGCTTGAGGATCCAGTCGACCTCGGCGCTGTCCGCGAGGTGGTAGAAGCGCGGCCGGCGGTTCATCTCGCCGCTGCAGCTGCGAAAGTGCGGAACGACGCCGTGCCAGCCCTTCGCGCGCGCGGCGGCCATCAGCGCAAGCGCGTAGTGCGAGCCGGAACTGCCTTCGAGGCCGTGGAACAGCACGAACAGCGGCGCGTCGGGCGGCGGCGCCGCGCTGTCGAGATGGGCGATCCAGTCGAGATCGATGAAGTCGTGATCGGGGGTTTCCCATCGCTCCCGCCGGTAGGCGATGGCCGGTCGTCGCGCGAACAGCGCCGGCACGATGGTTTGCGCATGGCTGTTCGGCAGCCAGCGTGGTGCGCGATAGCGCAGTGTGTCGTCATCCGGGGTGTTGCCCCCGTCTAGCGATGTGGGCGGAGAAGCCGTACTCATGATCGCCCCGCGTCTTCGTCAATTCGTCAATGCAGCGGGCCTTGCCCGTGGCGGATCTTGGCGGCGAACTGCCCGGCCGCCTGTTCGGGAATCGGGCTCGCATGGATGTGCGCGATGCGCCATTCGCCGCGCTCGTGAATCATCACGTAGGTCGCGAACACCATGTCGGGCTCGGCAGCGAGATCGGCCTGCTGATGCGCTTCGGCGATCGTGTAGACGACGGTGCCGAGGCTGTCGTACACACGGATGTCGAGCGGCTCGATCGTCACCGGCTGGGTGGACAGCCGGGCGCCGAGGCCGCTGCGAATCTGGTCGAGGCCGTGCAGATGCGCGCCGTCCGCCCAGATGCAGCTGGCGAAATCCTCGTCGATCCACAGGGCCATCAGCGCGTCGAGGTTGGCATCGGCGATGGCTTGGTAGTAGGCGTTGAGCGTATCGGCGGCGGCTTCGAAGAGGCGGGCAAAACGTGGCATCGGGTTGTTCTCTCGCGCGCATCGCGCGCCGTATTCAGCACGGCGGCCAGAAGGCCGCCGCACACCGGTGAATCGGATTGCCCGGCGCGCGCCTCGCGACGCTGCCGGTGAAGGTCAGCGTTGCCCGACGAGCATGCCGCGCAGATCGCCGAATACCTGTTCCGGGCCGAGTTCGCGCAGGCACTTCAGGTGGCCGAGCGGGCACTCGCGCTCGAAGCAGGGACTGCATTCGAGATGCAACCATTGTACCTTCGCCAGCTCGGACAGCGGAGGGGTATGACGCGGGTCCGTCGAGCCGTACAGCGCGACGAGCGGCCGGCGCAGCGCCGCGGCGACGTGCATCAGCCCGGAATCGTTGGTGACGACCGCGTTCGCGCGGGCGATCAGCGCGCACGCCTCGGACAGCGACGTCTGCCCGCACAGGTTGCGCACGTGCGGCGCGTGCTCGGCGATCGCCTGCGCGGCCGCGGCGTCCTTCTGCGAGCCGAGCGCGATGATCTGCGTGTACGGGAACGACTGGTGGACGATCTTCGCAAGCGATGCGAAGTGCTCGGGCGGCCAGCGCTTGGCCGGGCCGTATTCCGCGCCGGGGCAGAACACGACGAGCGGCATCCGTGTATCGAGATTGAAACGTGCGGACACGCGCGCCGTTTCATTCAGGTCGGCTTCGAGGCGCGGCGGCGGCAGGGTTTTCATCGACTCGGGCAGCTTCGCGCCCGGCGCGTACGCGAGCGCCGCGTAGTGGCCCGTCATCGGCGGCCGCTCGCCGTGCGCCTTGTTCGGGTTTGCGTGCCGCACGTTCAATAGCCCGTAGCGGTGCTCGCCCGTATAGCCGATCCGCAGCGGGATGTTCGCGAGCCACGGGATCACCGCGGACTTCAGCGAGTTCGGCAGCACGTACGCCGCGTCGTAGCCGTTGTCGCGCAGGTCGCTCGCGAGCTGCCAGCGGCGCAGCAGCTGCAGCTTGCCGTGCGCGAGATCGGTCGCGTAGACATCGTGGATCTCCGGCATGCGCTCGAGCACCGGCGCGACCCAGGTGGGCGCGACGGCATCGATCGCGATGCGGGGATGGAGTTTCTTCAGCAGCGCAAAGAGCGGCTGCGCCATCAATGCGTCACCGATCCAGTTCGGTGCGATAACCAGCGCTCGACGCATATCAGGTCGATTTCCGATGTCGTAATGAAACACGGCGCCTGGGCGCCGCGTTCGGGTTGCCAGAATGGGAAAGGGCGGCGCGCCGGGCATCCGGTCGCGCCGCCGTGCGAGTCGTCCGGGCTCAGTGGCCCTTGACGACCTCGCCGTCGCGCAGCTTGTAGCGCGTACCGCAATACGGGCAGCGCGTCTCGCCGTGCGAGACGTCGATGAAGACGCGCGGGTGCGCGCTCCAGCGGGCCATCGCCGGGTTCGGGCAGTAGGCGGGAAGATCCTTGGCCGTCAGCTCGACCAGCGGCATTTCCTTGATTTCACTCATGAGTCTTTCTCTTGTTCACTCTTTTGTGGGGCATTCGCGCGGCACGCGCGCTCAGATCTTCGTCAGCCAGTGCGCGTACTTCGCGTTCTTGCCCGACACGATATCGAAAAATGCCGATTGCAGCTTTTCCGTGATCGGACCGCGCGCGCCGCTGCCGATCGTGCGGTTGTCCAGCTCGCGGATCGGCGTGACTTCGGCGGCGGTACCGGTGAAGAACGCTTCGTCGGCCGTGTAGACCTCGTCGCGCGTGATGCGCTTCTCGATCACCTCGATGCCGGCATCCTTTGCGAGCGTGATGATCGTGTCGCGCGTGATGCCGTCGAGGCACGACGACAGGTCCGGCGTGAACAGCTTGCCGCGGTTCACGAGGAAGAAGTTCTCGCCCGAGCCTTCCGACACGTAGCCGTCGACGTCGAGCAGCAGCGCCTCGTCGTAGCCGTCGGCGGTCGCTTCCTGGTTCGCGAGGATCGAGTTCACGTACCAGCCCGACGCCTTCGCGCGCACCATCGACACGTTGACGTGGTGGCGGGTGAACGACGACGTCTTCACGCGGATGCCCTTCGCGAGGCCTTCCTCGCCGAGGTACGCGCCCCACGGCCATGCGGCGATCGCGACGTGGATCGTGTTGCCCTTCGCGGACACGCCGAGCTTTTCCGAGCCGACCCAGATGATCGGGCGCAGGTAGCACGACTCGAGCTTGTTCTCGCGCACGACCTCGCGCTGCGCGCCTTCGAGGGTTTCCTGGTCGAACGGCACGTCCATCTGGAAGATCTTCGCGGAATTCAGCAGGCGCTTCGTGTGCTCGTGCAGGCGGAAGATCGCGGTGCTGCCGTCGGCCGTCTTGTACGCGCGCACGCCTTCGAAGACACCCATGCCGTAATGCAGCGTGTGGGTCAGCACGTGGATCTTGGCGTCGCGCCAGTCGATCAGCTTGCCGTCCATCCAGATCTTGCCGTCGCGGTCGGCCATTGACATAGGATTCTCCTGTCGGGTGCGGTTGTGTGCAGCGTTGAGCCGGAAAGACGCTTATTTTAGCGTCTTTTGGCGTCAACCCGGTCGGCCGGCGCGGGGGCGGGGCTATAATCGCCCGGTACCGATTCCAACCATGACGGGCCACACCGGCAGGAGACGCCGCCGCCCCGACAAACCGTCCGCCGCGGCGCCTCCCCATGCTCGCTCGATTGTCCGCCACCGACCGCCTCGCGCTGATCCAGGGCGCACGCGACTATTCACCCACGCTGATGGCGATCCTGTCCTGGGGGCTCGTCACCGGCATCGCGATGAGCAAGTCGGTGATGACGATCGGGCAGGCGAGCGCGATGTCGCTGCTCGTCTACGCCGGCTCGTCGCAGCTCGCGGTGCTGCCGCTCCTCGCCGCGAAGCTGCCGATCTGGACCGTGCTGCTCACCGCCGCGATGGTCAACACGCGCTTCGTGATCTTCAGCGCCGGGCTCGCGCCCCACTTCTCCTACCTGCCGCTGTGGCGGCGCCTCGCGATCGGCTATTTCAACGGCGACGTGATCTATCTGCTGTTCCAGAAACAGGGCTTCGCGAACGGCCACGTGCCGGGCAAGGAGGCGTATTTCTGGGGGATGGCGCTGTCGAGCTGGCTGTCGTGGCAGGTGTCGTCGCTCGCCGGGATCCTGCTCGCGAGCTTCTTTCCCGCGAGCTGGGGGCTCGAGCTCGCCGGCACGCTCGCACTGATCCCGATCATGGTGTCGGCGGTCGCGAACCGCTCGACGCTCGCGGCCGTCGCGGTCGCCGGCATCGTGTCGCTGGTCGCGTTCGACTTGCCGTACCGGCTCGCGCTGCCGCTCGCGGTGCTCGCCGCGCTCGCAGCCGGCTGCACCGCCGATTTCTTCGTCGAACGGGCCGACTGGCGCCGCATCCGCACCCGGACGGTGCCGCAGGAGGAGGTCGAATGAGCGCCGCGGAAATCTGGATCGTCATCGTCGGGATGACGCTCGTCACGGCCGTCACCCGCGCCATGTTCCTGATCGGCGGCGAACGCTCGGTGCTGCCCGAGCGCGTACAGCGCGCGCTGCGCTACGCGCCCGCGGCGGCGCTCGCGGCCGTCGTGCTGCCCGACGTGCTCGAAACCCCGGCCGGGCTGTCGTTCGCACTCGCCAATCATCAGTTCTATGCGGCGCTCGCCGGCTTCGGCTGGTACCTGTGGCGGCGCAGCATGCTCGGCACGATCGTCGTCGGGATGCTCGTGTTCACCGGCCTGCGGCTGATCGCCTGATGCGCAGGCATCGCTTTGTTGCATCGCAACATTCCGGGTTGTCCCAAATAGGCGGAATTCGCCGCCACGCGGGCAGCCGTCCGAACGGATCGGCTAGAATGCCCGTTCCAGATTCATTACCCGTGCGCGTCATGCGGATCCGCCAGCCACGGCCGCATCCGGCGCCCCCAGCGGCAGCCCGCGCACGTGTTGCGTAAGACCTCCTTTCCCCATCCACTACTTCAATTTGTCCAACATGAGCCAAGTCAAGCGTCTTACCGACCTGATCGCCGCCGGCCAGCTCGCCGGCAAACGCGTGTTCATCCGCGCCGACCTGAACGTCCCGCAGGACGACCACGGCAACATCACCGAAGACACCCGCGTGCGCGCGTCGGTGCCGGCCATCCAAGCTGCACTCGACGCGGGCGCGGCGGTGATGGTCACGTCCCACCTCGGCCGCCCGACCGAAGGCGAGTTCAAGCCGGAAGACTCGCTCGCGCCGGTCGCGAAGCGTCTCGCCGAACTGCTCGGCCGCGACGTGCCGCTCGTCGCGAACTGGGTCGAGAACGGCGTGAACGTCGCGCCGGGCCAGGTCGTGCTGCTCGAGAACTGCCGCGTGAACAAGGGCGAGAAGAAGAACTCGGACGAGCTCGCGCAGAAGATGGCGAAGCTCTGCGACGTGTACGTGAACGACGCGTTCGGCACCGCGCACCGCGCCGAGGCGACGACGCACGGCATCGCGAAGTACGCGCCGGTCGCTTGCGCGGGCCCGCTGCTCGCGGCCGAGCTCGACGCGCTCGGCAAGGCGCTCGGCAACCCGGCGCGCCCGCTGGTGGCGATCGTTGCGGGCTCGAAGGTGTCGACCAAGCTGACGATCCTCAAATCGCTCGCGGAGAAGGTCGACCAGCTGATCGTCGGCGGCGGCATCGCGAACACGTTCATGCTCGCGGCCGGCCTGTCGATCGGCAAGTCGCTCGCGGAAGCCGACCTCGTCGACGAGGCGAAGGCGATCATCGACGAAGCGCGCAAGCGCGGCGCGTCGGTGCCGATCCCGACCGACGTCGTCACCGCGAAGGAATTCGCGCCGACCGCCGCCGCGACCGTGAAGAAGGTCGCCGACATCGAAGCGGACGACATGATCCTCGACATCGGGCCGGAGACCGCCAAGGCGCTCGCGAGCCAGCTCGAGAAGGCCGGCACGATCGTCTGGAACGGCCCGGTCGGCGTGTTCGAATTCGACCAGTTCGGCAACGGCACCAAGACGCTCGCCGACGCGATCGCCAAATCGTCCGCGTTCTCGATCGCGGGCGGCGGCGACACGCTCGCGGCCATCGCGAAGTACGGCATCCACGACCAGGTCAGCTACATCTCGACGGGCGGCGGCGCCTTCCTCGAGTTCCTCGAAGGGAAGAAGCTGCCGGCGGTGGAAGTGCTCGAAACGCGGGCGGCCTGAGCGTGGCGGCGCGCGCAGGGGTGACGAAGGCCGCGCGCTCCGCGAAGGCGGAGCCGACGGCCGGCGCGGGCAAGCGCAAACGCGCGCCCGCGCGGGCGAACACCGCCCCGCGCGCACCGGCGGCCGCCGGCGACGCGGCCATGCAGCACCACGAGATTCAGAACAAAGCGATGCCGGGCGCAAGCACCGGCGCGCCCCCCGGAGCGGCGGCCGCTGGGCCTGCCGCGTCCGGCTCTCGCAGCGTTTCACCCAGCGCATCCACCTTGATCCAGATGAGGAGTTTCATGCAGCGCGCCACCAAGATAGTCGCCACGATCGGCCCGGCTTCCAGTTCGCCGGAGACACTGCTGCAGATGATGCAGGCGGGCCTCGACGTCGTGCGGCTCAATTTTTCGCACGGCACCGCCGATGATCACCGCCAGCGCGCCGAGATGGTGCGCGAGGCCGCCCGCAAGGTCGGCCGCGAGATCGCGATCATGGCGGACCTCCAGGGGCCGAAGATCCGCGTCGGCAAGTTCGAGAACGGCAAGACGACGCTCGAGCCGGGCCAGCCGTTCGTCCTCGATGCGGGCTGCGAGCTGGGCAACGACGACCGGGTCGGCCTCGACTACAAGGAGCTGCCGCGCGACCTGAAGCCCGGCGACGTGCTGCTGCTGAACGACGGCCTGATCGTGCTGACCGTCGAGCGCGTGCTCGGCGACGAGATCCACACGATCGTCAAGGTGGGCGGCGAGCTGTCGAACAACAAGGGGATCAACCGGCAGGGCGGCGGGCTGTCGGCGCCGGCGCTGACCGCGAAGGACATGGAGGACATCCGCACCGCGATGTCGCTCGGCGCGGACCTCGTCGCGGTGTCGTTCCCGAAGAACGCGACCGACATGGAAATGGCGCGCCAGCTCGCGAACATCGCGGGCGCGCCGTACGGCATCAAGCCGAAGATGATCGCGAAGATCGAGCGCGCGGAGGCGATTCCGGCGCTGCAGAGCATCCTCGACGCGTCCGACGGCATCATGGTCGCGCGCGGCGACCTGGCCGTCGAAGTCGGCAACGCGGCCGTGCCGGCGCTGCAAAAGCGCATGATCCGGATGGCGCGCGAGTCGAACAAGCTCGTGATCACCGCGACGCAGATGATGGAGTCGATGATCCACGCGCCGGTGCCGACCCGCGCCGAGGTGTCGGACGTCGCGAACGCGGTGCTCGACGGCACCGACGCGGTGATGCTGTCGGCCGAGACGGCCGCGGGCAAGTATCCTGTCGTGACGATCGAGGCGATGGCGGCGGTCTGCGTCGAGGCCGAGAAGTCCGAGCACGTCGAGCTGGACAAGGATTTCCTCGACCGCACGTTCACGCGGATCGACCAGTCGATTGCGATGGGCGCGCTGTTTACCGCGTACCACCTGGGCGCGAAGGCGATCGTCGCGCTGACGGAATCGGGCGCGACCGCGCTGTGGATGTCGCGCCACTACACGCACGTGCCGATCTTCGCGCTGACGCCGCGGGTCGGCAGCGAGCGCACGATGGCGCTGTACCGCAACGTCACGCCGCTGCACGTCGACTTCAACAGCGACCGCGACGCGGCGCTCCAGCAGGCGATCGAGCTGATCGTCCAGCGCGGGCTCGTCGCGCGCGGCGACATGGTCGTGCTGACGGTCGGCGAGCCGATGGGGCAGGCGGGCGGCACCAACACGCTGAAGATCGTCCGGGTCGGCGAGCATTACTGACCCGGTGGCCCGATTCGATCGGGCACCGTTTTATTGCCGAAAGCCGCGCGGGGTTCGATGCCCCGCGCGGCTTTTTTTCTGATTTTTGCCCGCATTGTGCCGTGCGAAGGTAACAAATTGCGAGCGAAGGCCGCCGACCGGTCGGATTCGGAGGCGCTTCGCGATAAAATGCGGCTATTCGACGCTCAGCCGCGCCCGTCCGCCGGGGTCACACCCGGCCAGGCCGCGCCGGCGCTCAGGGCGCACCGGTTTTCATTCAAGGAGTTCCACAATGCCTCTCGTATCAATGCGTCAATTGCTGGACCACGCGGCAGAGCACGGTTACGGCCTGCCGGCCTTCAACGTGAACAACCTGGAGCAGGTGCAGGCGATCATGGCGGCGGCGGACCAGGTGGGCGCACCCGTGATCATGCAGGCATCGGCCGGCGCGCGTAAGTATGCGGGCGAGCCGTTCCTGCGCCACCTGATCGAAGCGGCGGTCGAGTCGTATCCGCACATCCCGGTCGTGATGCACCAGGACCACGGCCAGTCGCCGGCGGTCTGCATGGCGGCGATCCGCAGCGGCTTCACCAGCGTGATGATGGACGGTTCGCTCGAGGCGGACGGCAAGACGGTTGCATCGTACGAGTACAACGTCGACGTGTCGCGCAAGGTCGTCGAGATGGCGCACTCGATCGGCGTGACGGTCGAGGCGGAACTCGGCGTGCTCGGCTCGCTCGAGACGATGAAGGGCGACAAGGAAGACGGCCACGGCGCCGAGGGCACGATGACCCGCGAGCAGCTGCTGACCGATCCGGAGCAGGCTGCCGACTTCGTGAAGCTCACGCAGTGCGATGCGCTCGCGATCGCGATCGGCACGTCGCACGGCGCGTACAAGTTCTCGAAGAAGCCGACGGGCGACATCCTGTCGATCCAGCGCATCAAGGAAATCCACGCGCGCATCCCGAACACGCACCTCGTGATGCACGGTTCGTCGTCGGTGCCGCAGGAGCTGCTGGAAGAAATCCGCCAGTTCGGCGGCGACATGAAGGAAACCTACGGCGTGCCGGTCGAGGAAATCCAGGAAGGCATCAAGCACGGCGTGCGCAAGATCAACATCGACACCGACCTGCGTCTCGCGATCACCGGCGCGATCCGCCGCTACCTGTTCGAGAATCCGGGCAAGTTCGATCCGCGCGACTACCTGAAGCCCGCGCGCGAAGCGGCGAAGAAGGTCTGCGTCGACCGCTACCTCGCGTTCGGCTGCGAAGGCCAGGCCGCGAAGATCAAGCCGGTGTCGCTCGACAAGATCGCCGAGAAGTACAAGGCAGGCGAGCTCGCGCAGGTCGTGCGCTGAGACTGTAGTACGATCCGGGGCTGCCGGCCGGCGGATGTCCGCCGGCCGTGACCGTCCCGCCGGCCGAACAAGGGCCGGCCGGCGCCGCCCGGGCCACGTTGCCCGGGGGCGCCGAAGAATCGCAAGGCCGCCGTTCCCGCCAGCCGCGGGGAACGGCGTTTCCCTTTTTGTGTTTGGCTCCTTATCTGCGAAAAGACGATGTCTACCCTTTACGAATCCACGCTCCGCTCGCTGCCGCTCCTCGGTCGCGGCAAGGTCCGCGACAACTACGCGGTGGGCAACGACAAGCTGCTGATCGTCACGACGGACCGCCTGTCGGCGTTCGACGTGATCATGGGCGAGCCGATTCCGAACAAGGGCCGCGTGCTGAACCAGATGGCGAACTTCTGGTTCGACAAGCTCGCGCACATCGTCCCGAACCACCTGACGGGCGACGCGCCGGAAGCGGTTGTCGCGGCCGACGAGGTCGAGCAGGTCAAGGGCCGCGGCGTGGTCGTCAAGCGCCTCGAGCCGATCATGATCGAAGCGGTCGTGCGCGGCTACCTGGCCGGCAGCGGCTGGAAGGAATACCAGGCGAGCGGCGCCGTGTGCGGCGTCAAGCTGCCGGAAGGCCTGCAGAACGCGCAGAAGCTGCCCGAGCCGATCTTCACGCCGGCCGCGAAGGCCGAGATGGGCGAGCATGACGAGAACATCACGTTCGAGGAAACCGAGCGCCGCATCGGCACCGAGCTGGCCGCGACGATCCGCGACATCTCGATCAAGCTGTACAAGGAAGCGGCCGACTACGCGGCGACGCGCGGCATCATCATCGCCGACACGAAGTTCGAATTCGGCCTCGACAACCACGGCAAGCTGTACCTGATGGACGAAGTGCTGACGGCCGATTCGTCGCGCTTCTGGCCGGCCGACCAGTACCAGGTCGGCACGAACCCGCCGTCGTTCGACAAGCAGTTCGTGCGCGACTGGCTCGAGGCGCAGCCGTGGGGCAAGACGGCGCCGGCGCCGGCGCTGCCGGCCGACGTCGTCGAGAAGACGGCCGCGAAGTACCAGGAAGCGCTCGAGCGCATCACCGGCGAGCAGCTCGCCTGAGCTTCGACGAAAGGAACGCGCGATGAGTGAAGTCCAGACCGCCCACACGCACAGCGCGCCGCTCGTCGGCGTGCTGATGGGTTCGAGTTCCGACTGGGACGTGATGAAGCATGCGGTGGCCATCCTGCAGGAATTCGGCGTGCCGTACGAGGCGAAGGTCGTGTCCGCGCACCGGATGCCCGACGAGATGTTCGACTACGCGGAGAAGGCGCGCGAGCGCGGCCTGCGCGCGATCATCGCCGGCGCGGGCGGCGCGGCGCACCTGCCGGGCATGCTCGCCGCGAAGACGACGGTGCCGGTGCTCGGCGTGCCGGTCGCAAGCAAGTACCTGAAGGGCGTCGATTCGCTGCACTCGATCGTGCAGATGCCGAAGGGCGTGCCGGTCGCGACGTTTGCGATCGGCGAGGCCGGCGCGGCGAACGCGGCGCTGTTCGCGGTGTCGATCCTGTCCGGCACGTCGGTCGACTACGCGAACCGGCTCGCCGCGTTCCGCGTGCGCCAGAACGAAGCCGCGCACGCGATGGCGCTGCCGCCGCTGGAATGAACGCAACGGGCCGCCCGGACCAGGGCTGCCCGGCAACCGGGCAGTCGAACCCGGATTGTCCTCACTGCGGCGGGCGCGCTGCCCGCCGTGACCGACCACTGACATGACCACTCCTCAATCCACTTCCCCGATCCTGCCCGGCGCCTGGCTGGGCATGGTCGGCGGCGGCCAGCTCGGCCGCATGTTCTGCTTCGCCGCGCAATCGATGGGCTATCGCGTCGCCGTGCTCGATCCCGATCCGACGAGCCCCGCCGGCACGGTCGCCGACCGCCACCTGCGCGCGGCGTACGACGACGAAGCCGCGCTCGCCGAACTGGCGGTGCTGTGCGACGCGGTGTCGACCGAATTCGAGAACGTCCCGGCCGCGAGCCTCGACTTCCTCGCGCGCACGACGTTCGTCGCGCCGGCCGGCCGCTGCGTCGCGGTCGCGCAGGACCGGATCGCGGAGAAGCGGTTCATCGAGGCGTCCGGCGTGCCGGTCGCGCCGCACGTCGTGATCGAATCGGCCGCGGCGCTCGCCGCGCTCGACGATGCGGCGCTCGACGCGGTGCTGCCGGGCATCCTGAAGACCGCGCGGCTCGGCTACGACGGCAAGGGCCAGGTGCGGGTGAGCAGCGCGCAGGAAGCGCGCGACGCGCACGCGGCGCTCGGCGGCGTGCCGTGCGTGCTGGAGAAGCGCCTGCCGCTGAAGTACGAGGTGTCGGCGCTGATCGCGCGCGGCGCCGACGGCCGCTCGGCCGCGTTCCCGCTCGCGCAGAACACCCACCACGCCGGCATCCTGTCGCTGACGGTCGTGCCGGCGCCGGCCGCCGACGCCGCGCTCGTCGAGAAGGCGCAGCAGGCCGCGGTGCGGATCGCCGACACGCTCGGCTACGTCGGCGTGCTGTGCGTCGAATTCTTCGTGCTCGAAGACGGCTCGTTCGTCGCGAACGAGATGGCGCCGCGCCCGCACAATTCCGGCCACTACACGGTCGATGCGTGCGCGACGAGCCAGTTCGAGCAGCAGGTGCGCGCGATGACGCGCATGCCGCTCGGCAACCCGCGCCAGCATTCGCCGGCCGCGATGCTGAACATCCTCGGCGACGTGTGGTTCCCGGACGGCGCCGCGGGCGCGTCCGTCACGCCGCCGTGGGACCAGGTCGCCGCGATGCCGGCCGCGCATCTGCACCTGTACGGCAAGGAGGAGGCGCGCGTCGGCCGAAAGATGGGCCACGTGAACTTCACGGCCGCGACGCGCGACGACGCGCTCGGCGCGGCCACCGCATGCGCGCAGCTGCTGCGCGTGCCGCTCGACTGAGCGCCGTGCCGATGTCCAGCGATCTTCCGAAATCCGTGACGCGCGAACAGATCGACGCCGCCGCCGCGCTGCTCGATGCGGGCCAGCTCGTCGCGTTTCCGACCGAAACCGTCTACGGGCTCGGCGGCGACGCGGCCAATCCCGACGCCGTCGCGCGCATCTACGCGGCGAAGGGCCGGCCGGCGAATCATCCGGTGATCGTGCACCTGCCGCCGGGCGGCGATCCGGGCTACTGGGTCGAACACCTGCCCGACGATGCGCACAAGCTGATCGACGCCTTCTGGCCCGGCCCGCTGACGCTGATCCTGAAGCGCCATCCGCGCATTCCGGACGCCGTGAGCGGCGGGCAGGACTCGGTCGGTCTGCGTTGCCCGTCGCATCCGGTCGCGCAGGCGCTGCTGGACGCGTTCAGCGCGCGGCGCGGCGGGCATGGCGGGGTGGCTGCCCCGTCCGCGAACCGCTTCGGGCACGTGAGCCCGACGACCGCGCAGCACGTGCGCGACGAGTTCGGCGACACGGTGCACGTGCTCGACGGCGGGCCGTCGGAAGTCGGCATCGAATCGACGATCCTCGATCTGTCGCGCGGCTTCCCGGCGCTGCTGCGCCCGGGCCACGTGACCCCGCAGCAGATCGCCGACGTGCTCGGCCGCGCGCCGCGGCTGCCGGACGGCAGCGACGCGACCGCGCCGCGCGCGTCCGGCACGCTGAAGGCGCATTACGCGCCGCGCACGCCGCTCGCGCTGCTGCCGTTCGATCAACTTGAGCCGCTGCTCGCCGCCGCGCACGCGGCCGGCGAACGGGTCGCGCTGGTCGCGCGCGCATCGCGCGCGGGCCGCTGGGCGCAGGCCGCCGACGTGCATTTCATCGCCGCGCCGGAAGATCCGCAGGCGTATGCGCACGCGCTCTACGGAATGCTGCGCGCGCTCGACCGGGCGGACGTCGCGCGGATCCTCGTCGAGAAGCTGCCGGACACCGTCGAATGGATCGCGGTCAACGACCGGCTCGGCCGCGCGGCTGCCGCGTTCGAAGCGCAGGGGTAAGGGCCGCGAGCGGTTGACGCGGCGCATGCATTTGCCGACGAGATGAAAAGAAAACGCCCGACGCTTGCGCATCGGGCGTTTTTTGTTGCGTGCGTCGCGCTTACTTGCCGACGCCGGTCGAGGCGATCTGCTGCTGGACGAACTGCGCGTACAGCGCGTGCAGGCGCGTCGACGGGTGGACCGTGTCGGCGAACATGTAGGTCTGGTCCGCGTTCGGCGTCGTGTAGGTCTGCGGCGAGCAGAACAGCGACGAGCCGAAGGCCGCCGGCACCGGCGCGCCGAACTTCGTCGCTGCGGCCACCATCGCTTTCAGGTTGCACGCGGTGTCGGTGTTCGACACGGCGAAGCCGTTCGCCTGATAGTTGGCCGCGATGCCGTCCTGCCACGTGAACACGTCGACCAGCTTGTACTTCGTCGGATCGACCTGGAGCGCGGCCAGCGTCCCGGCGAGCGTCTTGTTGAACAGTCCCGACAGCTGCGTGAAGGTCGCCTGCGTGCCGCCTTGCAGCGCGAGCGGCGTGCCGCCGATGTCCGGCACGTTCGACACGAACACGTGCGTGGCGCCCGCGGCGACGATCTGCTGGACGAGCCCGCCGAGCTGCTGCGCGGCCAGGCCGATCGCCTGCGCCGCCGCGAGTTGCGCGGCCGGCGTGCCGCCTTGCGCCTGCGCGACCTGCGCCTGGTAGAAGATGTCGTTCGCGCCGCCGTTGATCAGCACGATCTGGCCTGCGTTGAAGCTACCGTGCTGCGACAGGTACTGCTTGACCTGGTCGGCGACCGGCGTCGTCGTCGCCTGAGCGAAGTCCGAGTTCGGCACGCTCGCGTCCGCGTGGCCGAGGCCCGGCTGCAGCGTGACGCGCGCTCCGCCCTGCGCATAGCCGAGACCGCCGGTCGCCTGCAGCGGCACGCCGAAGCCGCCCTGGTTGGCGGCCTGCAGCGTGTCGCCGTAGTAGGTCGCGACGTTCTGCGTCCAGACCTGCCCCGGGTTGGTCGTGAAGCGCCCGCCGCCGAAGCCGAACAGGATCTGCGAATAGGTGCCGACGTCGGACAGGCTGTCGCCGAACGACACGATCTGCATCTTCACGCCGGACGGCGGCGCGGCGGACGCGTTGTTATTGTTGTCGTCGCCGCCGCCGCATGCGGCGAGCAGCGCGAAGGCCGCGCCTGCGATTGCAACCTGGGCGGTGCGCAGCAGGCGGTGCCGTGCGCGGGACGGTGCGGTTCGTTGTGGTTGCATCGATCGATCTCCTCGTAGATATGGCCTGATGTTTCGCATCTGCCGCATGCCCGCTCAGGTTCGGGGCGCGGCGGCCGTTGGCTGAAAGTTATTCTCTAGCTTGGCCGGTTCGCGCCCGCGGGCGGCGCGGTGCGCGGATCGTCGTCGGCGGCGTCGGC